>CAITOL010000045.1 GCA_903893975.1 uncultured Rhodospirillales bacterium
CCACCCTGCCCGCGCTCGCCAGCAACGGCACCGTGGTGGTGGTCGGCGGCATGCAAGGCTTCGGCCTGCAAGCAGCGCGTAAACTGGCCGAACTCGGGGTGCGGCATCTGGCGCTGATCTCCCGGCGCGGCGGCGCTACCGAAGGGGCGATGGAAGCCCTGGCCGGGCTAGCCGCCTTGGGCGCCGAAGCCCGCGTGTATGCCTGCGACGCGACCGACGCCAACGCACTCGCCGCCACCTTGGCCGCCATCCGGGCGCAAGGGGAACAATCAGACCGCCAGCCGATCATCGGCGTGCTGCACGCCGCCGCAGTGCTGGATGATGGCGCCGCCGCCAGCCTCACCGCCGCCCGCTTCGCCCCGGTGCTGGCGGCCAAGCTGGCGATTGCGGAAAACCTGGACCGGCTGACCGCGTCAGACCCGCTCACCCTGTTCCTGCTGTTCTCCTCAGCCACCACCGCCCTTGGCAATCCCGGTCAGGCCAACTACGTCGCCGCCAACGCCGCGCTGGAAGCGCTGGCGCAACGCCGCCGCGCCGCCGGCCGGCCGGCGCTGGCCGTTGGCTGGGGGCCGATTGAAGATGTCGGCATACTCGCCCGCGACGCCGCCACCGCCGAAACCCTGCGCCGCCGCCTTGGGGTGGATGCGATGACCGCGGCCGAGGCGCTCGCCGGGCTGCCGGCCTTGCTCAGCCAAACCCAGACCGCCACGCCGCATTACGCCCGGGTGGACTGGACGCAACTGGCCGACATGCTGCCGCTGCTGGGGGAAAACCTGTTCAGCAGCCTGCGCGCCGATGGCACCGGCAAGCCGATGGGCAGCCGCGACATGCTGGAACGCCTGCGCGGCCTGCCACCGGGGGAAGCGGCGGATCTGCTGCGCGAGATCGTGCGGCAGGAAATCGGCGGCATTCTGCAACTCGCCGCCGCCGATCTGGCGCTGGATGTGCCGCTGCCCCGCCTCGGGCTCGACAGCCTCGGCGGCATGGAACTGCGCGCCGCACTCGAGGGCCGGCTCGGCATTCCCGTGCCGCTGGCCTCGGTCAGCGACACGCTGACCATCGAGGTGCTGGTGCTGCGCATCCGCGATGCGATGAGTGGCCAGCAACTGGAGGACGCGGCGGCGGCCTCGGTCATTGCCCGCCACGAGGGCGAGGCGGTATCACCGACGGCGATGCTGACCACGCAAGCTGTTGAGGCGCGCCCATGAGCCTGACCACCAACGCCAAGCTGGCCCTGCTCACCCGGCTGGCGCGGCGGGAAACCGCCGCCACCGCCGCCCCGTTGCCGAAGGACGAGCGGGCGATCAGCTGGAAAGACCTGCCCAATGGCAGCGATCTGGCAGTGGTGCATGAAGCCGGCGCCGCGCTCGGGGTGGAAAACCCGTATTTCCGCGTACATGAAGGGCTGGCGGACGCCGAAACCACCATCGGCAACCGCCAGTTCATCAACTTTGCGTCCTATAATTACATCGGCCTGAACGGTGACGCCCGGGTGACGGAAGCCGCCAAGGCCGCGATCGACCGATATGGCGTGTCCGCCTCCGCCAGCCGCGTCGTCTCCGGCGAGCGGCCGGTGCATGCCGAACTCGAAGCCGCGATTGCCCAGGTTTATCAGGCCGAAGCGGCGATGGTGATGGTCAGCGGCCACGCCACCAACGTCTCCGTGATCGGCACGCTGATGGGCCCGCGCGACCTGATCCTGCACGATGCGGCGATCCATAACAGTGCGGTGGAAGGGGCCAAGCTATCTGGCGCGCGCCGCATCGCCTTCGCGCACAACAACCTGAAGGCCGCCGAGCGGGAACTGGTCGCCCACCGCGCCCGCCACACCCGCGCGCTGCTGATTATTGAAGGCCATTACAGCATGGATGGCGACCTTCCAGACCTGGAAGGCTTCATCGCGCTGGCGCGCAAACACAATGCCTGGCTGATGGTGGACGAGGCGCATTCGCTGGGCGTGCTCGGCCCGCATGGCCGCGGCATTGCCGAACATCTGGGGGTGGACCCGTCCGGGGTGGATATCTGGATGGGCACGCTGAGCAAGACGCTGTCCGCCTGCGGCGGCTACATCGCCGGGCAGGAAAAGCTGATCAGCTACCTGAAATATTCCACCCCCGGCTTCGTTTATTCCGTGGGCCTGCCGCCGGCTTTGGCCGCTGCGGCGCTGGCTTCGGTGCGCGTCATGCTGGAGGAGCCGGAGCGGGTGGCGAAGCTGCAAGCCAACGCCACCCTGTTCATGCGCCTCGCCCGCGCGGCGGGGTTTGATACGGCGGAGTGTTGCGGCATGGCGATTGTGCCGGTCATCCTCGGCTCTTCCCTCGTCGCCGCGCGGCTGGCGCAGGAAATGTTCGCAGCCGGGGTCAACGTGCAGCCGATCTTGTATCCGGCGGTGCCGGAACGCGCCGCCCGGCTGCGGTTTTTCATCAGCTCCACCCACACCGAAGCGCAACTGCGCCAGACGGTGGAAATCATGACCGAGGCCGTGGCGCGGGTGCGCAAGATGAAGCTGCTCGGCCAATGACGCGGCCGGCGCGGATTGTTATCGACGGCTATAATCTCGCCATCCCCCAAGGCACCGGCGTTGCCACCTATGCCCGCAATCTCAGCCACGCACTGCACGGGCTGGGCCATCAGGTCGGCGTGCTCTACGGCAAGAATATCGGGCCGACCAAGGACACGCTGGCGCGGGAAGTGGATTTCTTCGACCCGCCGACCGCGATCCTGCCGCAATGGCTGTCCGACACGCTGCGGGCCATAAAGCTGTCGCACCGCCCGTTCGGGCTGAAAGCCTGGAGCGTGCCGGTCAGCGGTGCGGTGATCAGCCAGGGCATGCCGTATGCCGATGAAATCTGGAACGTGAGCGATATGTTCCAGATGGCGCAGGTGCAGCATCAGCTTACCCACCAGATGCTGCAAGTTCGCCTGCCCGGCCCGGCGCCGGATATTATGCACTGGACCTATCCGTTCCCGATCCAGCTGCGCGGGGCGAAGAACATCTACACCCTGCACGACCTGGTGCCGATGCGCCTGCCCGCCACCACGCTGGACAATAAGCGCCGCTATTTGCGCATCGCCCGGGCGATCGCCGCCAAAGCCGACCACATTGTCACGGTATCCGAACATTCTCGCCGCGATATCATCGAATTGCTCGGCGTCGCGCCAGACCGGGTCACCAATACCTATCAGGCGGTGGATCTTCCGGCGGCCCTGCGCAACAAGCCGGTTGACCTGGTGCGCAACGAAATCGCCGGCACGTTCGGGCTGACCTTCGGCGAATATTTTCTGTTTTTCGGCGCCATCGAGCCCAAGAAAAACATCGGCCGGCTGATCGAAGCCTATCTGGCCAGCGGCGTAAAAGGCCCGCTGGTCATTGTCGGCAAAAAGGCCTGGAAGTCTGAAGGCGAATTGCGGCTGCTGTTCAACGACCATATTCAGTATCTGCAATCCGAAGGGCCGTACACCTTCACCCGCCACCGGGTGATGCAGTTGGAATACGCTCCCTTCCCGCTGCTGGTCAGCCTGATCCGCGGCGCACGCGGGGTGCTGTTCCCCTCGCTGTATGAAGGGTTCGGGCTGCCGGTGCTGGAGGCGATGCTGCTTGGCGCGCCGGTGATGACCAGCAATACCTCATCGTTGCCGGAACTGGTGGGCGATGCGGCGTTGACCGTCGATCCCTACAACACCGCCGCCATGGCGCAGGCGATCCAGGCGCTCGACAGCGATGCCGCCTTGCGCGCCCGCCTTTCGGCCGCCGCACCGTTGCAGGCGGACCTGTTCAATCCCAGCCGCTATCAAGATCGGTTGCAGGCGTTGTATGCGCGGCTTGGCGCCTGAAAATGTACAACAAAGTAAATATTAAATAATACTTTCATTCAAAACTATACTATATTCATCCATTCTATGTTACAATTCTCGCCTGTATAAAACCGCCTTCGTCTGCTATAAAAGCGCATTCTATGCGATGTGGATCAGATGAGCGGCGAAACGACAATCCGAACTGCCTCGCAATGGTTGGCCCATTGGGCCACCATCACCCCCGACCGCCCGGCGCTGGTGATTGAAGGCCAAGGCAGCTTCCGCTACGCCGAATGGGCCATCGCGGTCGCGCAGATGGCGCGCCACCTGCGCGAAATCGGGGTGCGTCCGGGCATGCTGGTGGGGATTGAAACCGCCGATCATTACCTGCATGCGGTGACCATCCTCGGCGCCGAAACCGCCGGCGCCCACACGCTGTCGTTCAGCGCGCACGAAATTCTCAACGGTGATGCGGCGATCAGCCATTGTGAATGGCTGCTGCATGCCAGCGACGCAGCGCCAATCCTGCCCCCCGGCCGCACCAGCAGGCTCGATCGCGGCTTCGCGGCCCAGGTCACGCAGATCGTGCTCACCTCCGACGACGTCCGCGCCTTGCAACACCCGCGCGACCCGCAGGCCGTGGTGCGGGTCGTCCGCAGTTCCGGGACCACGGGCGCCAGGAAGGCAGTCGGCTATACTGGGGCAATTCTGGACTCCATGCTGCGTGCCGAAGCGAGCATTGGGCAGAATAATGGCCGAGACTGCGCGATTATTCTGTTCTATGATTTCGCTAGCACTGCCGGATATCGCTACATGCTGACGGCATTGTATAACGGCAGGCCGCTCTACATGATCCAGCCCGCATCGTTTGGCCGGGTTATTGAAGCACTTCCTTCGTTTCATGTCACAGCCGTGCAGGGTCAGTTGCCCGATATTATCGGCGCCTATACGAATAACTTTCACTTCGCACCGCAACGCTCGATCCACATCGTTGGCGCCACGGTTCCTGCGGATATTTGGGCGCAACTCACGCCGCAGCGGTTTGGCTACGCGTCCAACGGTTATGCGCCATCGGAAGCACTCCGCGTCGCCTATTCCAGCTTCGGCGCGCCCTATACGCTTTATGACGACGCCGAAATGCGCATCGTCGACACGGACGGCACCCCGGTCGCGCCGGGGGAGAGTGGGCTGATCGAAGTTCGCAATCCGCGCATGGTCAGCGGCTATCTTTGGGACCCAGACCTCACCGCGCACCATTTCGTCGATGGCTGGTTTCGCACCTTCGATATTGGCCACATGCCAACGCCCCGCACGCTGATCGTCTCTGGTCGGGCCGATGATATGCTGAACATTGGCGGCATCAAGATTATGCCCGGCCCGTTCGAGGCACGTTTGCGCAGCGTTCCCGGCGTGAAGGATGTGGTGCTGCTGGCGATGCCGGATCGCAATAACATCAGCCGCATGCATGTCGTGATCGAAAGCGAGAAGCCGACACTCGATACCGCCCTCGCCGCCACGATCCGCGACACGCTGGGGGATACCGGGTTCGATTTTTTCCTGCATTGCCGGACCGAGTTTCCCCGCACTGAAACCGGCAAGGTCCAGCGTAATGCGTTGCGGGACATGTATGCCCCTGTGTGACCGCGCGCCGCAGACACGCTAATGCGCCGCATACGTCCCGACCTGCGCCGCCGGGCGCTGCTCGGTGGTGCCCTTGCATCCCTCACCACCGCGCCGGCGCTGGCGCGCGCACACCGGCCGTTGCGCTTCGTGCCGCAAACCGGCTTGCTCAGCCTGGACCCGATCGCCGACCCGAACCCGACCACGATCTGCCACGGCTACTACGTGTTCGACACGTTATTCGGCACCGATGCGCAGATGCGCCCGCGCCCGCAAATGGCGGAGGGGGCGGCGGTAAGCGCCGATGGCCTGCAATGGCGCATCACGCTGCGGCCGGGGCTGCAGTTTCATGACGGCAGCCCGGTTCTGGCGCGCGATTGCATCGCCAGCCTGCAACGTTGGGCGGTGCGCGATCTGTTCGGCCAGATGCTCGCCAGCTTCGTGGCCGAATGGGAACAGGCGAGCGATGCGGAAATCGTCATCCGCCTGCATCGCCCGTTTCCGTTGCTGCTGCACGCCTTGGGCAACGCCGCCACCATCGTGCCGTTCATCATGCCGGCGCGGCTGGCGGCAACCGACCCCTATCAGCCAGTCCGGGAGATGGTCGGATCGGGTCCGTATCGCTTTCTGCCCGACGCGTTTGTGCCAGGCGCCCGTGCCGCCTATGCGCGGTTTGCGACCTATCAGCCAAGGTCGGAGCCAGCCGACGGGACCGCTGGCGGCAAACGTGCCGCGATTGCGCAGATCGAATGGCAGGCGCTCGGCGATCCCGCGACGGCCGCGAGTGCGCTGGCAAAGCGCGAGGTGGATTGGCTGGATTTGGTGCAGCCCGATCTGGTCCCCTACCTGCGACGTCAGCCCGATTTGGTGGTCGCGCGTGCGTCGCAGCTTGGCAATTACGGATGGCTGAGTTTCAACCACCATAATCCCCCGTTCAACGACCTCGCGGTCCGCCAGGCGGTCATGCTCGGCGTGCGACAGCAGGATTTCCTGCAAGCCCTCACCGGGGGCGATGCAACGCTGTTTAACCTCCGGCGCTCGTTCCTCGGGCCCGGCTCGCCCGGTGGCGGTGAGGCCGAACCGTTCGCCCCGCGCTACATGACCGGTGACCTCACCGCCGCGCGCGCCGCCTTGCGCGCCAGTCGCTACAATGGCGAGCTGGTGGTGATCCTGAATGCGGCGGACATCACGCAGGTGGCCCCGCTCGGGCCGATTGCCGAGGATTATTTCCGCCAACTCGGGCTCAACGTGCAACTCCATACCTCGGACTGGAGCGCGGTGGCCAAGCGGCGCATGAGCCGCAAGCCTGCCGCCGAGGGCGGTTGGAGCGCATTGCTCAATGCCTTCAGCGGCGGCACGTTGGCCAATCCCATTCGAAACGCGACCATACGTGGCCTCGGCGACAAGGGCACCGCCGGCTGGTATGCCGATGCGACAATGGAACAGGATCTGGCGCAATGGATTGCGGCGACCACGCCGGCGGAACGCAGCACCTGGCTACAAGCGATGTCATCCCGCGCGGCGGAGCAAGTGCCTTCGGTACCGCTCGGGCAGTTTTTTATGAACACCGCCTATAGCTGCCGCTTGCAGGGCTTCCTCGGCACCAACTACGCCTGCCCGTGGAACCTGTCCTGGGTGGACGCCAGCTAGGCCGCCGCCGTGAGCGTTGTGGCCGGCCAGGGGGCCACCTGCACATGCGCCGGGTACCGCGGCTGCACATCGGCGGGCAGGCGGAAGGCCGGCCGGTCCGGCACTGGCTGCACGAAGCCCGCACGTTGGTACACATCGCGGCAGGGCAGATTGGCCGGGCTGACCACGACCGAGGCGGCAATTTCGCCCGCCCCATCGGCGCGCAGCCGGGTCAGCACGGCGACGAGGCCGGCAAGCTCGATCTCCATCCCCAGCACCCGGCAGCTCATCACATATTGGTGGATCGTGGCCCCGTCGGTGAAGATCACCCCGACCAGCCCGTATTCCACGAACCGGTCCGCCACCCAGAAGGCGAAGCAACGCCCGCCGCGCTGCCAGAAGGTGAGGTAATCCGGCACGTCCCAATGCTGGCCGGTGGTGTTGAACTGGCTGGTCTTGTTCACCAGTTCCTTCACCCGGGCAAAGGCTGGGTCGGTGATCGCGGACAGCTCCTGCACCGTCAGCCGCGTTTGCAGATCCGCCAGAAACGCGTCGCGCGGCTGGGCCTGGCGTTCGGTATCGCGGCGGATTTGCTGGCCGAGCATCTGCTCCCGCCGCCGGGATTCCTCGCTGCGCTGCGCAATGCGGGTTTCCGCCGACCACAGCAAAATCCGCCGGGTCAGATAGGGATTGGCCCCCAACACCCGGATCTGCGGCAGGGCTGCCTGCACCGCCGCGCGCTCCACCGGATGATCGTCGACAAACACCGCGTTCTTCGCCGTCAGCGACAGCGCATCGAGGATCGAGGCGATATTTTCCGCCTTCGGCCGCCAGTTGATCCGGCGCAGCACGAAATCCTCCAGCTTGAGGAATGGCGGGTCCACCACCGAGTCCCAGCCATCAATCACCGCCTGCTCGTCGTTCTTCGAGACGATGGCGGTCACGATGCCGCGCCGGCGCAGATGGTGCACCGCCTCCCACAGCCCCAGCGGCCAGCCATGGGTGTGCGGCTTGCTGCCCTCGGGGCCGTAATCTTCCGCCAGATTGCCGCGCCACAGCGTGTTGTCGAGGTCGAAGATCACCACCTTCACCTGATCGATCTGGTGGTGCACGCGGTAGATATGTTCCATCTGGCGAAACACCGCCGCGCAAAATTCCTCCGTCCGGTTCTCGTGCAGGTCGGCGAAGGGTGGCACCGCCTCAATCCGGCCGGTCTCGGACCAATCAGGGCAGTGCATCGCGCCATGCGCGTGAAAGCTGATGAAATCGTCGAGAAAGAAATGCCGCCCCAGCGACCCGGCGATCATGTCCACATCGGCCAGGTAGCAGTTGGTGAAATCGCGCACCCGGCGGGCCAGATAGGCGTTGAGGCCGCTGACCACCCAGCGCAGATCGGCGGCGGTATGGGTATCGTGCAGCGCCGCCGCCACGTCATTCTGCGGCACCACGAAGGCGGACACCAAGGTCAGCACGCCGAATTGCCGGTTATAGCCCATGGCCGCATCCAGCAGCCGGTCGATATTGGCTTGCCCCATGGCCAGCCAGTCGATCGGGTCCGCCCGCTGGTCGTTATCGTAAATCCGCACCGCCGCATCGGTCAGCACGCTGCGCAGCGGCAGCTGAATATATTGCAGGTCCAGCCCGGCCAGCACCGCATCCGTCAGCGGCGGCAGCACGGCGGCGGCGTTCAGCATAATATGGATGTAGTTCGTGCCGGGGCTGTGCTGGCGGAAGTGCTGGACATAGGCTTCCGACAGGCACGAGCCGATGATCAGCACATGGCGCAGCTTGGTTTCCACCACCTCCAACTCGGCGGGAAACAAAAACGCTGCGGTATCGAGCATGTCCCGCCCCCCTTTCCCTCAGGAGAAGATTGCGCCGGTGCTGGCGGAGCCATCCTTGATGAAGGTCAGCTTGGTGCCGTCCGACAGCGTGACCAGCAAATCCTTGCCGCCATTGACCGCGACCGAGGCCGCGACCGACGGTGCCGGCTGGCTCAGATTGGCGGCATAGCCCTGGGTGAGCTTGAATGTGTCCACGCCAACCACAAAGTCGCCAATCGTGGCGGATCCGCCGGCCTGATACAGCCGATACGTGTCCGCCGCCGGGCTGGCCGCGACCGTGCCGTGCTGGCCGTAGACAACGGCGCTGCCGGACCCCAGTTCGATGGTGTTGTGGCCCGCCTGGCCACCGAAAATCGTCGTCGTACCAGTGCCGGAAATGAACGTATTGCCCAGCGTGCCGCTGCCCATGCCGGCCAGCACATCGGCCCCAGCCCCGGCCCGCAACACATCGCCGCCCGCCTGGGCGATCAGCGTGTCAGAACTCCCGGCGCCGATCAGCGTGGTCACACCGTTGACCGTGCTGGTCTGCATGATGTTGCCGCCGGCGCCGCCGCCGGTGAACACGCCGGTGCCGCCGAACACGGTCACGCTGCCCGTGCCGCCCGCGAGCGTTTCACTGCCGCCACGGCCGAGCACGATCACGTCCGACGCGTTGGGGTTGATGAACGCCGCGCCGCTATCGGGAATATAGATCAGTTCAGAGCCGGACACCGTCGATCCGGTCACCGTCGCCACCGCAGGCACCGTGGAGCCACCCGGCAGCTGGCTGATCGCTACGGCAACCGTGCCGCTTTGCGCCATGATATTAGCCGATCCGCCACCCTGCAGCACGTTGACCAGGCCGTTATTGCCCACGGTGACATTCGAATTCCCCTGCCCGGCATCGATCATCACCCGGCCATCGCCCAGCGACGGACCGCCGGTCAGCGTGGTGTTGGTGGTGGACCCGCTGCCGCTATTGCCGATGTAGCTGTTGCCGCCGGTCAACAACACATTGCCCACCGAGCCGGCATTGAGGAAGACCGTGTTGCTGCCGCCGCCGGCGATCACGGTCGAGCTTGGGTTGGTGCCAATAATGGCCACCGTATCGCCGGAGGTATCGGTGTTGATGACCTCACTGGCCGAGCCACCAAGGGTGATTTGCGCCAATCCGGCAATCGTGGTGGTGCCGCCGCCGACGGCGGTGACCGTTGCCGCCGGGACCGTCGGCACGAATACCGCCGTGGTCACCGTGGCAATCTGGGTCACCGGCACATTGCCGGACATGCCCACCGTTGCCGCCACCGTCGCCGGCAGCGTGCTCACCGGCTGACCGGGGTTGTAGGTTTGCAGCGACAGCGCGCCCGAACTGACTTGGGAGGTCAGTTGTGACAGCGCGGTCTGTGCGACGGAACTAGAGGAATCCGCCGCAACCCACAGCGAAATCTCCATCGTGCCAAGCGAAGCAACTAAAGTAGAATTAGCCATTGCAACATCTTCTCACCTATCAGATGCCCAACAATAAGCAGATGTTTTCCGCGCAGCAAGAATAAAGAGTTTTCATTATGTAATTTTTATTCTTACATGTCGGAAAATGTGTGAAAATATGAACGCATCACATCTTAATATTTACCATAACTGCTATATATTATTTTTAACTTACACGAAAATGCTTTTCGTTATGATCGAACGGTATCGCCGATTTTACGTTAACGTTTCATTCGGCAGGCGCTGCCGGATAGATTAACGAACGTTCATTATCCGGCCATGCGGGCGCGGGCGTGCGAAGTCCGCCCGCGCAAAGGCGGGCAGGTCAGCGGCAGGATGGTCGATTAGCTGCGCGAGGCGAGGCTGCGGCTGCGCAGGAACAATTCGTGCCCGGCGAAAGCTGGCCCGGCAATGAACAGCGGGATGATGTAGTAATACAGCCTGAACACCACGATGCCGCTGATGATGGTGGCAGTGTCCAGATACGGCTCCAGGCCCAGCAGGATGGCGGTATCGAACACGCCAATCCCGCCCGGCAGGCTGGCCAGGATGCCGGCGGAATACGATGCCAGATAAATCCCCAAAAACCGGGAAAATGTCAGCCCTGGGGCCGCGGGCAGCAAGGCGTAGAAAATCGCCGAGGTAACCGCCACATCCACCGTCGCCAGGGCAATCTGCACAATCGCCAGCTTGGTGCCGGGCAGAGCGATTTCCTGGCCGAAGACCCGCACCATCGGCAGGCGGTGGTTCAGCACCACGTAGCTGATCGAGGTTGCCCACAGCCCGGCGCCGATGCCGTACATCGCCCAGGCCGGCAATTTATCGCCGAAGAACGGGATCGCGCCTGGCTCCCAGAACAGGATCGCCCCGCCGAGCGGCAGCGCGCCCAACCCGTAAGTGAAGGCGCAGAACGCCACCACCTTGCCGATGGCCACCGGGCTTAACCCCCAATGGGTGTAGAGCCGGTAGCGCACCGCCGCACCGGACACCGCGGCGACGCCGATGTTGTGCGCCAGCGTGGTGGCGCAGAACGACGAAAACGCCGCCCGCAAATAGCTGAGCTTATGTCCGGCATAGATGGTGCCGACACGGTCGTACAAAGTCAGGATCGCATAGGCCAGCACGTTCCAGCCCATGGAGATGGCCAACGCCGCCCAGGAAATCGCCGCCAGCGCCGCGCCGATATCCGACCATTTGGTGTGGCGGAATTCGCGTTGCAGCACGAAGCCGGCGCCAACCAGCAGCGCCAGGCCAATCAGGGTTGGCAGCGCGCGCAGCAACCGTTGCAGCGGCGTCCGGCTCGGGCGATCGGTCATTCCGTGGCGCCGTTCGCCTGCCGTTCCAAGGCAGTACGGATCAACGCGCCAGTTTCCGCCACCCCGTACAACGCGATGAACTGGCCGAAGCGCGGCCCATCCGGCTGGCCCAGCAGCACCTGATACAGGCAGGCGAACCAGGCGCGCAGCTCGGCGAAGGGATGCCGCTTGCCGATGTCGTAGAGCAGGTTCTGCAGGTCTTCCGCACTCGCCTCCGCCGGGCAGGCCGCCAGCGTCGCCGCCAGATCCTCCAGCGCCGCCCGTTCGGTGGCATCCGGCAGGCGGAAGGCTTTTTTCGGGGCGATGAAGTCGCGGTAATAGACCAGCGCGTAATCCACCAGCCGCGCCAGCATTGGCATGCTGTCGGGCGAGGCATCCGGGCTGTAGCGGCGAATGAAGCCCCATAGAATATCCGGGGTTTCGGCGTTCACCACGCTGGCCAGGTTCAGCAGCATGGCGAAGGACAGCGGCGAATGCGCCGAATTGGGCACGTAGCCGGCATGGATGTGCCAGGCCGGGTTGGCGATGCGTTCCGCCTCAGTCTGGCCCAGCGCCTTGGCGGCGTTGGTGATGTATTCATCGACCGCCTTCGGGATCATATCGAAAAACAGCCGCTTGGCGCGCTGCGGCTGGTTGAACATGTATTGCGACAGACTTTCCGGCGGGGCGTAGCGCAGCCATTCCTCCACCCCCAGCCCGTTACCCTTGGACTTGCTGATCTTCTGCGCCTGTTCGTCGAGGAACAGTTCGTAGGTGAAGCCCACCGGCGGTTTGCTACCCAGAATGCGGCAGATGCGGCCGGACAGGCGCACGCTGTCGATCAGGTCCTTGCCGGACATTTCATAATCCACGCCCAGCGCGTGCCAGCGCATCGCCCAGTCCGCCTTCCACTGGCACTTGACCGCGCCACCGGTGACCGGGGTTTCAAACTTCCCCCCCGTTGCCGGGTCGGTCCAGAAAATCGTGCCGGCATCGACGTCGCGCCGGTCGATCACCACCTGCATCACCACCCCGGTGCGCGGATGCACCGGCAGGAACGGCGAATAGGTGGCCTGACGTTCCGCCCCCAGCGTGGGTTTGATCACGGCGACAATCTCGTCATGCTTGGCGAGAATTTGCAGCAACGCGGCATCAAACCGGCCTGAGGCGTAATAGTCACTGGCGGAGGCGAATTCGTAGTCGAAGCCGAACCCGTCCAGGAACGCCTGCAAGCGGGCGTTGTTATGGGCGCCGAAACTGGCATGGGTGCCGAACGGGTCGGGAATGCGGGTCAGCGGCTTGCCGAGATGTTCGGCCAACATGTCCTTATTCGGCACGTTGTCCGGCACTTTGCGCAGGCCGTCCATGTCGTCGCTGAAGGCCAGCAGCCGGCTGGGCAGGCCGGTCAGTTCGGTAAAGGCGCGACGCACCCAGGATGTGCGCGCCACCTCGCCAAACGTTCCGATATGCGGCAGGCCGGACGGGCCGTAGCCGGTTTCAAACAACGCCGTGGTTTTGCCGGATTTCTGCATCCGCTCCACCAGCTTCGCCGCCTCTTCAAACGGCCAGGATTTGGGCACGACCGTTGCGGGGACGGCGGGTGCGGCGGCGGGGGGTGTGGGGGCGCGTTCAGACATGAGGCGCAAGCTAGGTACGGGGGGCTGCTTGGTCAATCCACCGCACGCCTTATACTATCATGCATGTCCGCCCCCTCCCCCCTCGCGCTACAGGTGCCCGACGCGCCATCTCTGGTTGCCGGCATCGGTCGCGCCGCCATTCTGTCCGATGATGGGGAGGTGCTCGACCTGCCCCTGGCGGAGGCTGGGCGGTATCTGGCGGCCTCCCCCCCGGCGATGCTGGTGCATGCGCCGGCGACCTGGAAGCGGCTCGGCATTGCCGCCCTGCCGGCGTTGGACCTGTTGGAATTATTCGCCTTTGTGCTGCCCGCGCGCCCGGTGCCGCCCACGCCGCGCGGGCTGGCGCTGGCGTTGGAGATGGATGTGCCGTCCGGCACGGCCGAGGATGCGGCGCTGCTGCTGCCGGACCTGGTGCAGGCGCTGCTGGCGCGGCTATCCGCGGGGCGGGAGCTGCCGATCAACCGCGATGCCGCCGGGCTGGCGGCGTTGATGGGGCAGAAAGGCTGGGGCTGGGCGCCGTATGTGCTGGCGGCTTTGGGCCGCATGGGCGCCAAGCCGATGCCGGAGACCCTGCGCGTCTGGCGCCGTCTGCCGGAATGGGAGGACGCGGCGCCGCCACCGCCGCCATCCTCGAACCCGGTGCTGCCAGAAGCCGCACGCAGCCGGTTGGCGACGATGCTGGGCGGCGAATCCGAACAGCGGCCCGGCCAGGCGGATTACGCCGCCGCCGTCACCGCTGCCTTCGCCCCGCGCGCGCTGCCGGGGGAGCCGCATCTGGTGCTGGCCGAAGCCGGCACCGGCACCGGCAAAACCCTGGGCTATATCGCGCCGGCCAGCCTGTGGGCGGAACAGAACAAGGGGCCGGTCTGGATCAGCACCTACACGCGGCATTTGCAGCGCCAGGTGGAAGCGGAAATGGCGCGGCTGTTCCCGCAGCCGGCCGAACGGCGCCGCCGGGTGGTGGTGCGCAAGGGGCGGGAGAATTACCTCTGCCTGCTGAACTTGCAGGACGCGGTCGGCAGTTCGGCGCAGACCGTCGCCCTCGGCCTGATCGCGCGCTGGGCGCAGGCGACCAATGACGGCGACATCCAGGGCGGCGACCTGCCCGGCTGGTTTGGCGAATTGTTCGGCAGCGGCTTCGTGCCGGCTTTGGCGGACCGGCGCGGCGAGTGTTTGCATGGCGGCTGCGAGCATTGGCGCAAATGCTTCGTTGAGCACGGCATCCGCCGCGCCCGGGCGGCCGAGCTGGTGGTGGCCAATCACGCGCTGGTGATGGCGCAGGCGGCCTGGGGCGGGCTGGACGACAAGCAGGTGCCCAGCCGCTACGTGTTCGACGAGGGGCATCATTTGTTCGACGCCGCCGATGGCGCGTTTTCCGCCGAGCTCTCCGGCACCGAAACCGCCGAGTTGCGCCGCTGGCTGCTGGGGGCAGAAGGCGCACGCTCCCGCGCGCGCGGCTTGCGGGCGCGGGTGGAAGATCTGGTGGCCGCCCGACCAAACCTGCTCGCGGCCCTCGAGGCCGCCTTACGCGCCGCCCGCGCGTTGCCGGCCTATGGCTGGTGGGAACGGCTGGGTGATGTGGAACCGGCGGCCAACCCGACGGAAATTCTGCTGCACGCGCTGCGCCAGCAAGTGTTGAGCCGCGCCACGGGGGAAGCCGAGTTCGGCGTGGTCGAGTGCGACCTGCAACCGGTGCAGGATGCGGTGGTGGCAGCGGCGCAGGACCTGCACGGCGCCTATACCGCCCTGCGCGATGCGCTGACCACCTTGCAGCGCGGCCTGCTGGAACGGCTGGAAGCCGAGCCGGAGGAGGGCGAAGGCGAGCTGGATGAGGCGACCCGCAGCCGGATCGAAGGTGTGGCGGCGTCGCTCAAGCGCCGGGCGGTGGATGTGGTGGCGGCCTGGGTTGGCATGGTGGCACAGCTTGGCCAGCCGGCGCCGGAGCCAGGCACCACGCCGCAGCATGTGATGTTCCTGCGGCTCGACCGCCGGCCGGCCAGCCCTGGCTTCGGCGGGCGCAGCGGCGACCGCGATGTGGGGCTGCACCGGCATTGGCTGGACCCGACGCTGCCGTTCGCGATGAGCCTGGCGCAGCCGGCGCATGGCATGCTCATCACCTCCGCCACCTTGCGGGACAGCGGCATCGACGACGCCGAACTGGCGTGGGAGGACGCGGAAGCCCGGGTCGGCGCGCCGCATCTCGCCACGCCGGCGATCCGCGTCGCGGTGGCCAGCCCGTTCGATTATGCCGCGCAAACCCGGGCTTTCGTGATCTCAGACGTCAACGGGCGCGAGATTGGGGCGCTCGCCAACGCCTATCGCGCATTATTTTTAGCCTCAAATGGCAGTGGGCTCGGTTTATTCACGGCGATATCACGATTGCGTCACGTCCATAGTCGTATCGCACCCGCCTTGGAGGCGGCCGGCATTCCGCTGTTCGCCCAGCATGTGGACGCGATGGACAACAACACCCTGGTCGATGTCTTTCGCACCGAGGAATCGAGCTGCCTGCTCGGCACCGATGCGATGCGCGATGGGGTGGATGTGCCCGGCCGCGCGCTGCGGCTGGTGGTGTTTGAGCGGGTGCCGTGGCCGCGGCCGGATATTCTGCACCGAGAACGCCGGGTGCATCTCAGCCGTGGCGACACCGCCGGCTATGACGACCGCATCGCCCGCTTCCGCTTGCGCCAGGCCTTCGGCCGGCTGATCCGTAGTGCTACCGACCGTGGCGTGTTCGTGCTGCTGGACCGCCAGGCCCCGACGCGGCTGCTGTCCGCCTTCCCACCCGGCGTTGCGGTGCGCCGGCTGGGGCTGGCGCAGGCGGTTTCCGAAATCCAGGATTTCCTGGGTCCAGCTTCTTAGGTTTTAGTGGGACATTTACCCGCAAGCCAGCAACCGGCATAAGGTCTCGATGCGCATTCGCCCTGAAAGCTTCGCTTTTACCGCCCTGATTGGTGCGCTCGCCGCATTGCCGCCGCTGTCGATCGACATGGGTTTGCCCGCTTTGGGCCTGCTGCAATCCGAACTTGGCGCGAGCCCGGCGGAGGCTTCGGGCACGCTGTCGCTATTCCTGTTCGGCTTCGCGTTTGGCCAGTTGATCATGGGGCCGCTATCCGACCGGTATGGCCGGCGGCCGGTGATGTTGATCGGGCTGCTGTTCTATGCCGGTTTCGGCCTGGCCTGCGCGCTCGCGGCCTCGCCGGGGTGGCTGCTGGCGTTGCGGTTGCTGGAGGGGGTCGGCGCGTCTGGCGGCAGCACGGTGGCGATGGCGATTGTGCGCGACCGGTTTTCCGGCCAGGCGGGCCGGGTGAAAATGTCGGCGGTGAGCATGGTGATCGTCATCGCCCCGATCATCGCCCCCAGCATCGGCGCGCTGCTGCTGCGCTTTGGCGAATGGCGGTTCATCTACCTCACGCTCGGCCTGTCCGGCATCGCGCTGGTGCTGGCGGTGTTCTTCGGGCTGGACGAGTCGCACCCGCCGGATGGCTATGCCCGCATCGACCTGATCGGCCGCTATGGCGCGGTGTTCCGCAGCAAGCGCACGCTGGGGTTTGCGCTGATCAACGCGATGGGGTCGGGGTCGTTGTTTGCGTATATCGGCACCTCGTCACTGGTGTTGATGGGCTATATGGGCCTGTCGGCGCAGGCGTTCGGGCTGACCTTTGCCATGACGGCGGGCGGCATTCTGCTGGGCTCGGCGGCCAATAACCTGCTGGCGCGCCGGGCGGTGGCGGCGTGGAAGCCGATTGCCTTTGGTCTGCTGCTGGCGCCGCTGGCAGCAGCGGCGGCCACCGGCTTCCTGCTCGCCGGCATCATCAGCCCGTTCACCTATGTGCCGTTCATCATGATCGGCGGCTTTACCCGCGGGCTGGTCAATGCCAACGCCACCCATGCGGCGCTGGAGCCGATGCACGCGCATGCGGGTTCGGCCTCCGCCGTGCTGGGGTGTAGCCAGGTGTTTTCGTCCGCCGTCTCCGGCATGGTGGTCGCGGCGATGTTCCCGGCCTTCGGCCCGCTCGCGGTCACCGTATCCATGCTCGGCTTCAACCTTGCCGCCATCGCTGCCTGGCGCTGGGTGGAAGTGAAGCACCCGGCGCCGTCACATGCTTGACCTCGTCGTGCTGCTGGCGGGGCTGGCGGCGGGTCTGGCTGGGTTGGCGGTGCTGGTGCTGCTGCGCCAAGGCGCGCGGCTGGAGGCGCTGCGCCTGCGGTTGGATCAGGCCTTGGCGGCGCAGAATGGCGGCACCGACACGTTGCGCGCCGCGCTGATGGATACCGAACGCGCGCTCGCCGCCGCGCATGGCGCCAATTCGGCGCAGCTGCGGCTGGAACTGGCCAGCGCCATCGCCGATATGCGCACGGCGATGGATATGCGGCTGCGCGAGTTGCGCGAGGGCAACGAGGCCAAGCTGGCGGACATCCAGAAGACGGTGAACGAGCAGTTGCACGCCGCGGTTGAGCAGCAGATGAAAACCAGCTTCGGGCTGGTCAGCGACCAACTGGGCGCGGTGCAAAAGGCGATGGGGGAAATGCAGGCCGTCGGCGCGCAGATCGGCGATATCAAGCGCTTGTTCGGCAATGTGAAAACCCGTGGCGGCTGGGGCGAAACCCAGGTGCGGGCGATGCTGGACGATGTACTGGCGCCGGGTAGTTACGACATGAACTGGAAGCCGCGCCCGGATAGTGACGATAGCGTGGAATTCGCCATCATCATGCCGGTGCGCGGCAGCATCCGCCCGCGTTTGCCGGTGGATGCCAAGTTTCCGGTGGAAGACTACGAACGGATGCTGAACGCCGCCGAGGCCGGCGATGCGGAGGCGGAGAAGCTCGCCCGGCGCGGGCTGGAACGGCGCATCCGCGACGAGGCGAAAAAGCTGCAAAGCAAATACATCCACCCGCCGGCGACGGTGGAATTCGCGGTGATGTATCTGCCGACCGATGGGCTGTATGCCGAGGTCGCCCGCATCCCCGGCCTGATTGACGAGTTGGGCCGGGAGTTCCGGGTGCTGGTGCTCGGCCCCAGCCTGTTCCCGGCTTTGGTGCGCACCATCCAGCTTGGCCATGTCACCCTGGTGCTGGAGCAGAAGGCCGACGAGGTGCGGCAGTTGCTCGGCGCCACGCGCGGCGAGATGGCGAAAATGGACGTGGTGCTGGCGAGCCTGGAGAAGCAGACCGGCACCCTGTCCAACACGATCGGCCGGGCGCGGCAGCGCACGCGGGCGGTGGAACGCAAGCTCAAAGCGGTGGAAGTGCTCGACAGCGAGGCCGCCGCGCAGTTACTTGGCCCCCTCGACGACAGCCTCGACGATGATGGAGACCTGGAATGACCGACGCCGCCCGCTACACCGCTGACTATCTGGCCACCTCGGTCACCGCCATGAACGCGTTCGCCGCCGATGCGGTGGCCAGCGCCACCATGATCGGCATGGCCGAGGACATCGTTGCCAGCATCCGCGCCGGCGGCAAGTTGATGGTGTGCGGCAATGGCGGCAGTGCGGCGGATGCGCAGCATATCGCGGGCGAATTTATCTCCCGCCTGATGTTCGACCACGCGGCGTTGCCGGCGATTGCGCTGACCACGGACACATCGGCCATCACCGCCACCGGCAATGATTACGGCTACGAGCATATTTTCAGCCGCCAGGTGGTGGGGCTGGGCAAGCCGGGCGATGTGCTGCTGGGGATTTCGACCTCCGGCAATTCGCCCAACGTGGTGGCAGCCCTGCACGAAGCCCGCGCGCGCGGCATCGTCACCCACGGCTTTGCCGGCACGGCGGGCGGCAGGATGGTGGATCTGTGTGACCGGGTGCTGCGCGCGCCCTCCACCTGGACGCCGATCATCCAGCAATGCCACATCGTGGCGGTGCATATTGTGTGCGCGCTGGTGGAGCGGGCGATGTTCCCGGACCTGGCGCCGAAATAAGGGCGGGAGCGCCCTCCCCGGCTCACTGGCGACACGCGAGAGGGATAGGGTGGATGCGCCGATGGGGCCTGCTATAAACCCCACATGTCGCTCCGGTCCTGCAGAACCGTGCTACGGCAAGCAGATTCATCACCGTGTCGCAGCGCATCCTTGCTGATTGTAGCATGACCCACCAGGAAATCGAGCGGATCGACAGATGAGTGATCGCTGGCGGCCGATGCAGCCGGATGACCTGCCGGCGGTGAACCGCATCGCGGAGCTGGTGCATCCCGCGTTCCCGGAAAGCCCGGCCATTCCGGCGGAACGGTTGGCGTTGTATCCGGCGGGGTGCCTGGTGCTGGAACGTGATGGCGCGGTGGTGGGCTATGCCGTCAGCCATCCGCATGCCGGCTTGCCGCCGGCGTTGGATACGTTGCTGGGCCGATTGCCAGCGGTGCCGACCGATTATTATCTGCACGATCTGGCGCTGCTGCCGGAGGCGCGCGGGCATGGGGCGGCGGCGGTGGCGTTGCTGATGCAGCAGGCAATGCAAGCGGGTTTGCCGGTGGTGTCACTGGTGGCGGTGAACGGCTCGGTCGGGTTCTGGCAGCGGCAGGGCTTTGCGGTGACCGGCGCAGCCCCGGCGAGCTATGGCGCCGATGCCGCCTGCATGGCGCGGGCGACCGCCCATTCGGCGCGACCCTCATCCTCACCCTGAGCGAAAGCGGCGAAGCTGCGGCCATGGACGGGGAAATGGTAGACCGCCGCCACACTGCCCGGCCCGGCACCGGAATGGCCGATGGCGAGGCCGGCGCCGGCCATCTCCCCGATCATCAGCCCCAACCCGTAGCCGGTGCTGCGCCACGGGCGATGGGGGAAGGTTTCCCCCAACGGGAACGGCGTGACCATGCGGGCGCGCAGGTCCGCGGGCAGCAGGTCGCCGGTGAGCAGGCGGTGCAGAAACTGGGCGGCGGCACTGGGCGTGCCGAGCAACAGGCCGGGATAGACCCAGCCCGGATGGTACCCGGCGGCATTGCCCCAGGCGCAGCCGGCCAGATCCTGTGGTGTGCGGGCCAGCCGAACCGCAACGAGGCTGCGCAGCACGGTTTCGAGCTCCGTGCCGGTGGTGGTTTCAACTAGCTCGCGCAGATGCCAGTAGCCGATATTGGAGTAGCGCCAGCCGGGCGCGGACCGGCCGGCCAAACGCGCCAGCAACTCCGCCGCCGGCCAGGGGGTATCGCCGCGCGCCACGGCGGCGTGATAATCCGGCAGCGCCCCGTAATCCGGCAGGCCGGCGCGGTGTTGCAGCAGCCGCGCCAGCCGGTCATCCAGCGCCAGCCGCCCTTCGGCGACCAGGCGCAGCACGGCGGTGGCCAGCACGGTTTTGGCGAAGCTCCACCACGGCACCAGGGCGGTCGCCTCGCCGTCGTGGTCGGACGCGCACAGCATCAGTCGGGCAGGGTGAATTGATCCAGCGGGATGCGCGGCAGTTCGAACCGGTCGCGGGTGGTGGAATACCAACCGGCGCCGTGCATGCGGCCGATCAGGTCCAGCTTGGGCGTGTCGATATAACAGCGTTCCGGGTTCATCACGCAGTCATCGGCGACGTGGATGGCGAGGATTTTGCCCATTACCAACGCGCGGTCATTGGCGAGTTCGATGGTCTGGAACCGCTCGCACTCAAAGGCCACCGGGCTTTCGGCGATGCGCGGCGGGGCGACCTTGGTCGATGGCAGCACGGTCAGCCCGGCGGCCTTGATTTCGTCCACCTCGGGCGGGAAGTCGATGGCGGTGATGTTCATCGCCTGCGCCATGGCGTGGGAGACGAGGTTGACGACGAACTGGCCGGTGACGCGGATATTGGCGCCGGTATCCTTGGCGTCGCCCGGTTTGCGGCCGCCAATGCCGATGACCATCACCGCCGGGTCGTGCGAGAAGACGTTGAAAAAGCTGAACGGGGCGGCGTTCAGCACGCCCTTGTCGTCCTGGCTCACCACCCAGGCGATCGGGCGCGGCACGACGGTGGAAACCATCAGCTTGTAGCGGTCTTGGGTGGAGATTTTATCGAGATCGAACAGCACGCGCGCCCCCTGCGGTATTTTCCGGCCGGCAGCCTGTCCTGCGGGGCGGCCCCTGTCCATAGCGGGCGGCAGGCGGCATGCTGGGCGGCATGAGCGCAACCCTGTATCTGATCGCCTGGGCCGGCACGCTGTTGGACCAACTGGCTGGCATCCGGCTGGCCGGGACGGTGGCCGGGGCGGCGATTCTGCTGTTCCTGGCGCTGGAATACCGCCGGCAGAAGCCGATGCTGCAAGGCGTGCTGGCGCTGCTGCTGGCCGGCGGGCTGGCGGCGGTGCTGGCGGCGCCCGATCCGTGGGCGGCGTGGCTGGCATCGTGGCGGCGCGGGGCAGCCTATGCGGCGTTTTTCCTGGCATTGGGCGCGTTGCGGTTCGCCGCGCAGCACAGCGCGATCATCCTGCGCTGCGGCCAGCATCTGCTCGGCCAGCAGGCGCGGCGGCGCTATCTGGCGCTGACCTTGGGCGGGCATTTGTTCAGCATTATTCTGTCCTATGGTGCGATCGACCTGCTCGGCGCGATGTTGCGGCAGGCCACGGGGCGGGCGCGCGGGCGGATGATGCTGGCGGCGTATCGCGGCTTTGCGACGATGAATTGCTGGTCGCCGCTGAATATCATGACCGCCGTGGTCTCCGCCGCCGTGCCGGCCGCCGATCTGCGCCCGCTGCTGCCGGCGGGCTTCGCGGTGGCGATGGCGATGCTGGCGGCGGGCTGGTGGTTGGACGGGCGCGGGCCGGCCAGTGCCGAGCGCACGCCGCCAACCCGCGATCATTGGACCATTCACCTGGCGGTGGTCGCCCTGGTCGCGCTGGTGAGCGCGCTGGCCGGATGGGTCGGCCGGCAGTTCGGCGTCGGCCTGTCCACCGGGATTACCGCGGCGGTGCCGGCGGTGGCGCTGGTGTGGGTGCTGGTGCAGTTGCGGCGCAAGCGGGGGAAGTTGGGCTTGCTCGGGCGGCGGCTGGCGCGGTTTCATGCCGCCCTGCCCGGCTTTCGCGGCGAGGCCGGAGTGCTGGCGGCGGGCGGCTTTGTCGGCGTGGCGCTGGGGGCGGCGCTGCCGGCCGGCGGGCTGGCGCCTTGGCTACATGGCCTGCCGCCGCTCGCGGTGCCGCTGCTGGTGCCGGTTCTGCTGCTGGCCACCGGGCTGGTCGGGTTGAACCCGATTGCGGTGGTGGCGGTAATCGGGGCCGCGGTGCCCGATCCGGCCGCCCTCGGCGTGGCGCCCGGCGTGCTGGCCTTCGCGTGCATGCTGGGCTGGGGCGTGGGTGTGGGGATGACGCCGATGTCCGCCAGCGCCATCGCCACCGCGCGCTGGTCCGACAGCGATCCGTGGACGGTGACCACGCGCTGGAATGCCGGTTTCACCGCGTGGGCACTGGCGCTGGCCAGCGCGGCGATCGTGCTGGCGTATGTAGTTTCGTAAATTCGGCCGGCTGTTCATGCTGCTTTAAGCACTGCGCGGGCAGCTTGCAGGGGACTGCTGGCAAAGGCGTACCCATGTTCCTGCTGAATTTATTGTTGAACCGCTCCATCGTCACCAAGCTGCTGCTCACCACCGTGGGCGCGTTGGCCATGCTCTCGGTGCTCGCCGGGGTGATGCTGATCAGTCTCAGCCATCTGGCGGCCGATCAGCAACGGCTGGAAGCAGCGCACGGGGCGGAAACCCTGGTCGATGCCGCCTGGCTGGGCGGGCGGGGCGTGGCGGTGGCCGGGCGGGAGGTGCAGTTCAAGCAGACCGGTGCCACGGTGGCCGATTCGGTCAGCCAGGCCGAAACCTTCGTCCGCCGCGCCGATGCGGCGCTGGAGGAAGCGGCGGAGATGAACCAGGACGGCGCGCGGGTGAAGCCGGCACGCGAGGCCATGGCCGCCTTCCTCGCATTGGTGCGCGACAGTGCGGCGCTGCGCACCACCATGCTGGATGTGCGCGACAATGAATTTCTGCTGCTGCAATCCCGCTTCGCCAATGCGGTGAAGGCGATGCAGCGCGACCTGGAGATCGAGGACCTGATGCCGTCGGAGGTGGATGCGCTGTCCGGCGCCATTCAGCGCTATCAGGCGGGCATTGCCACCAGCCGTGACACGCTGAACCGCTTCCTCGCCACCGGCGACTCGGTTCTGCAAACCACGCTGGCCGACGCCGCTGCCGCTGCGGGGCGGGAGGCGGAGACGATGCGGCAGGCCCGCATGTCCGACCCGCTGCGCGACTCGATGGGCGAGATGCTGACCAGCGGCAAAGCCATCCTGGACAGCACGGCAATGTTGTATGACCGCGCCACGCAGCTGGCCGGCTATGTCAGCCAGCTGGACCGCGCCAGCGATGCGCTGGACGCCGCCTTGCGCGCCGCCCAAGGCGACTTCGCCGACCGCGCTGCCGATGCCGTCGCGACCGCGCTGGCGCATCGCAGTGAAACCCGGGACCGTTTTCTGACCATCCTCGGTGGTTTCGCGGTGGTGCTGGTCGTGGCCGGGATCTTCACCGCCCAGGGGCTGGCGCGGCCAATCCGCATCATGACCGGCCATTTGCAGGCCATGGCGGCGGGCGATACCGATTTCGCTGTCGGCTATGCCGGCCGTACAGATGAAGCGGGGCAAATCGCCGTGGCGGCGGAGGCCTTGCGGCGGGAGGTGCGGGACGCCTTCATCCAAAGCCAGATGATCTCACAAAGCCCGACCGGCATCATGACGGTGGATGGCGGTGGCCATGTGGTCACGGTCAACCCCGCGATGCGGATTGGCTTGGCGACAGGTGCGGCGATCGGGCAGCTGCGCGCCGACACGACGGCGCTACTGGCTGCGGTGCAGGCGGCCGACGAGCGGGCACACACCATCCGCCTCAACCTGGACGCCGATACCTGGGACATTGTGGTCTCCGGCCTGCGTGACCGGCAGGGCCGCCCATCGGGTGCCATGCTGTCCTGGCATACGGTGACGGCGCAGGTGCAACTGTCGGATCGGTTTGAAACCTCGGTGGCCGGCATCGGCACCAATGTGCGCGGCGCGGCGAACGAGATGCAGGGCGTCGCCACCCGGATGCAGCACGCGGCCGAAGCCAGCCTCGCCACGCTGCACCGGGTGGCCGATGCGTCGCGCGATGCGACCGCGAGCGTGCAGACCGTTGCCAGCAATGCTGAACAACTCGCCCAATCCGTGCAGGAGATCGCCCGCCAGGTGGCCGAAAGCACCGCCGTTGCCGCAGTCGCGGTGGAACAGGCGGCTAGCACGGATCGCTCGGTTGGCTTCCTGTCCGACTCGGCGGCGCGGATCAGCGAGGTGGTGCGGCTGATCGACAGCATCGCCAGCCAGACCAACCTGCTGGCGCTGAATGCCACCATTGAAGCCGCGCGGGCGGGGGAAGCCGGCAAGGGCTTCGCCGTGGTCGCGGGGGAGGTGAAGGCGCTGGCCAGCCAGACCGCACGGGCAACCGGGGAGATTGGCAGCCAGATCGCCGGGATGCAGCAGGCGACCCAGGATGCGGTCGCGGCTTTGCAATCCATCGGCACCACCATCGGCCGCATGAACGACATCGCCGCCACCATCGCCACGGCGGTGGAGCAGCAGGGCGCTGCCACCCGCCATATTGCGGAGGCGGTGCAAATCGCCGCCCGCGGCACGGATGCGGTGGACCACAACATCGCCGAGGTCGCCGACGCGGTTGGCAGCACCAGCACGGAAGCGGCCATGGTGGTCAGCGCGTCGCGCGATATGGGAGCCCAGTCGGAGGCACTGGCCAGCGAAATGGCCGATTTCCTGGCCGCGATGCGGGCGGCGGCGTAAGCCGCCCGCGCATCACGGGGCTATGGCTTGCGGAAAAACGCGTCCGCCGCGCTGCGGTGGGCCTGTTTGCGGGTGATATCCGCCTCGGCCCGCACAATTTCCGCCTGTAGCTCGGCGATGTAGTCGCGCAGTTCCTCCACGCCCAGCAGGTCCAGCACCAGTGGCTCCAAACGCCGTGGTTTCGGTTTGGGGGTATCATCGTCGATGAGCATTGCCATTCTCCCGTCCCAGCTATTCCGCGCCTTTTGCGTTGCAATCGCGGCGATAGCTTGACCGTGCCGGCCAGCGCAGTCCATATGCCGGCTTTCCCCCGTAACGCCCTGGTCTGTTTATCTGCGGCGCTGCGAGCCCTGAAGGTAATTGCCATGACCCTGCCGCTGATGCCCAAAGCCACCGCGGTGTGGCTGATCGAAAAGACCGCCCTGACATTCACGCAGATCGCCGATTTTTGCGGCATGCATCCGCTGGAAGTGCAGGCGATCGCCGATGGCGAGGTGGCGCAAGGCATTATCGGTTACGACCCCGTGGCCAACAGCCAGGTGACGCAGGCGGAAATTACCCGCTGCGAAGCCAACCCGGATGCCCGCCTGGCGATCCTGCCGCCGGTGCAGCCGGCCAAAAAGCAGAAGGGCGCGCGCTACACCCCGGTGGCCAAACGCAATGACCGGCCGGACGGCATCGCCTTCCTGCTGCGCAACTACCCGCAGTTGACCGATGTGCAGGTGGCCAAGCTGATGGGCACCACCAAGGACACCATCCACAAAGTGCGTGACCGTAGCCACTGGAACTCGGCCAACATTAAGCCGCGCGATCCGGTCATTCTCGGCCTGTGCACGCAGACGGACCTGCATAATGCCGTGATGTCGGCCAATGAACGCCTGACCCGCGAAGGGCTGGCCGTGCCGCCGCCGCCGATGCCGGAGCAGGACGAAGCCAACTAGATAGCCGACATGCATGGCGAAGCCGGTTATCCGACTTCGCCATGGCGGCCGTTCAGGCTGGCGCGGTCACCCCACGCACGCGTTCGATTTCTTCCTTCAATCGTAACTTCTCAACTTTGAGCCGACTGAGCAGCGCGGCATCAGGACGTGGCCGCTTATCTTCCTGAAAAATTTGCGCTTCAAGATCAACGTGCTGACGCTTCAAGCTATCGAGCCGAGAATCAAGGGACATGGTTCCTCCTGTTACGGTCGCATGGTCCAGTGCGGCACGCGGGCCGAAGGTGAACGTGGCTCCGCGAAGCTCGCACGCCGAGCCTAACGCGCGCAGCGTCGGCCTGGCTATCGCAAATTGATCACGGTTACATTACCAATCCGATAATCCCCCGCTTCTGCCATCCCGGCAGTTGCCCCCGCCCCGGCCCAGGTTCATCCTGGCGGGGAATATGCTAAGCAGGCCGCATGCTGAACGATCGTGACTCCATCTTGCGCAAGCTGCACGAACTTCGCAGCGAACACCGCGACCTCGACACCGTCATCGCACGGCTGGTGGACGGCTCTCCGCTGGACCAGCTGCATCTGCAGCGGTTGAAGAAGCGCAAGCTGCTGCTGAAGGACGAGATCGCCTGGCTTGAATCGCACCTCATTCCGGACAGCATCGCCTGATGAACACCTCTCCCTTGGTCGGCATCATCATGGGCAGCCAGTCGGACTGGCCCACCATGAAGCACGCCGCGGATATGCTGGACCGGCTCGGCGTGAGCTATGAAAGCCGCATCACCTCGGCCCATCGCACCCCGGACCGGCTGGCGGAGTATGCCAAAACCGCAGCCGGGCGGGGCTTGAAGGTGATCATCGCCGGCGCTGGCGGGGCGGCGCATCTGCCGGGCATGACGGCGGCGTGGACCGCTTTGCCCGTGCTCGGCGTACCGGTGGAAAGTGCCGCGCTGAAGGGCATGGATTCACTGCTGTCGATCGTGCAGATGCCCGGCGGTATTCCGGTGGGCACCCTGGCGATCGGCAAGGCCGGCGCCATCAATGCCGGGCTGCTGGCGGCGTCGATCCTGGCCTTATCGGACCCAGCCCTCGCCGCCCGCCTCGCCGCCGTGCGTCAGGCGCAGACCGATGCGGTGGGGCAGGCGCCGGTGGACGTGCCCGCTGCATGAGCCTGCTTCTGCCCCCCAACGCCACCATCGGCATCGTCGGTGGCGGACAGCTTGGCCGGATGAGCGCCCTGGCCGCCGCCCGGCTGGGCTATCGCTGCCATATCCTCACCCAGGACGCCAACGACCCGGCCGTGCAGGTCGCCCACGGGCATACTTTGGGTGACTATGAGGACAGCGCCACCCTGCGCCGCTTCGCCGCCGCGGTGGATGTGATTACCTTCGAGTTCGAGAATGTCAGCGCGGAGGGGCTGGACCTGCTGGCCTCGCTGAAGCCGGTGCGGCCGTCGCCGGAAATCCTGCGCATCAGCCAGAACCGGATTGCCGAAAAAACCTTCCTCAACGCCGCCGGGGTGCCGACCGCGCCATGGCGCGCGGTGCGCTCGCTCGCCGAATTGCAGCACGCCGCCAGCGAACTCGGCCTGCCAGCCATCCTGAAAACCGCCCGGTTGGGCTATGACGGGAAAGGCCAGCGCCTGTTGCGGGATATGGCGGACCTTGCCGCGGCGTTTGAAGAATTATCGCCCAAGCCGCTGATTCTGGAAGGTTTCGTCAGCTTCGCGTGTGAGATCAGCGTGATCGTCGCCCGCGGCGCCGATGGCGGCATCGCGGCGTTTGACACGGTGGAAAACCGCCACCGCGACCATATCCTGGACCTGACCCTGGCCCCGGCGCGGGTGCAGGACCCGGTGGCCCATGCCGCCCAGGCGCTGGCCCGCCGGGTGGCCGAAGCGCTGGACCTGGTGGGGCTGCTGGCGGTGGAAATGTTCGTCACCCATGACGGCAAGGTGCTGGTGAACGAAATCGCCCCGCGCCCGCATAATTCCGGCCATTGGACCATCGACGCCTGCCCGGCCAGCCAGTTTGAACTGCATATCCGCGCCGTCGCCGGCCTGCCGTTGAACGAGGCGGTGCGGCATTCCGACGCGGTAATGAAAAACCTGGTCGGGCCAGAGGAACTGGCATTGTGGCCAGAGATTCTCGCCACCCCCGGGCTGATCCCGCATCATTACGGCAAGTCCGAGGCGCGGCCGGGCCGCAAAATGGGCCATGTCACCCGCCTGTTCCCGCGCGGCGCCTTGCCGGGGGATTTTGGCGTGGCAGATGCTTTGGGCTGCCTCGCCACGCCGCCGGCGCACGCGTAAATCCCGATCCGCACGGGGTGGCCGTTTGCTGGTTAGCACCCGCCGCTACAAGCCGGTGACAAAGCGCGCCATCACCGCGATGATCGCCACTTGCAGCAGCCCCTGAAACGCCACCGCATAGACATATCGCCGCATGAGCCGGGCGATGCGCGATGTGTCTGGCCTGGCTTTGCGCAGTTCGAAGTAAACCATGAGGTTGGCCGGTAACAGCACCCCCAGCCCCTGCACGGTCAACACCGTCACGATCACCAACGCCGCCAGCACCCAGCCATAGGCCGGATAATCCAACGCCAGAAACCCGATTTGCTGCGCGTGATAAAACCCGGCGGTGCCGGTGATAATCGATAGCGTCGGTAATAAAAACAACGTCTTCGGCATCAACCGCAGCACCATCGCCTGCCGTGCCGGTGGCGGCAGCGTGCGCATGATCGGGCCGACGACAAAACCCATGAACAGGTCGATCCCGGTCCAAAGCACGCCGGCCATCACATGCACAAAGTTAAGTAGCCAGCGATCGTCAAGCCAGATCACCCACACCATGCCGGCCAGCGCGGCGGCACACCAGATCAGATTACGCGGATTGACCGGGGGCGGCAGATCATGCGCGGCGATGGACGGCTCCATGGCGTCATTCCCGTCTTGCTTACCGGCAACACTAACGGGCACCCTAGGCGGCAGCAAATAAAATGCGCCGCCGCCCAAGGGGAAGCACCATGTTGTCCGATCGCTACGACCTCGGCCTGTCCACCGCATCCCCAGTCGCGCGGGATGCGTATGTTGTGGGCTGCGACCTCGTGCTGTCCGCCAATCCCGGCGGGATGGCGGCGTTCGACCGGGCGATTGCCGCCGATCCTGGGTTCGCCCTGGCCTATGCCAGCAAAGCCCGGTTGCAGCAGGTTGGCGGCGATATGCCGGGCGCGCGGGCGACCTTGGCCGCCGGGGCGGCGGTGGGGGGAACGCTCTCCCCGCGCGAGGCCAGTCATATGGCGTTTCATACCCTGTTGCTCGCCGGCCACAATGACGCCGCCGTCGCCGCGGCCAAGGCGCATTTGCGGGACTGGCCACGCGACGCGATGGTGCTTAGCCCGTGTTCTTCGGTCTTCGGCCTGATCGGGTTTTCCGGTCGGCCGGGGCGCGAGCAGGAACAGGTTGCGCTGCTGGACAGCGTGGCCGATGCCTATGGCGATGACTGGTGGTTCAACGCCCAGCACGCCTTCGCCCTGGTGGAAACCGGGCAGCGCGACGCGGCACGGCCGAAGATCGAGCGTGCCGTGGTGCAAAACCCACGCAACGCCAATGCCAGCCATATCCGCGCCCATGTCTATTACGAGGATGGCGAGGCGGAGGCATCGCGCCGCTATCTGGCCGACTGGCTCACATCCTATTCCCCGGATGGCGCGCTGCACGGCCATCTGAGCTGGCATCTGGCGCTGTGCGCATTGGAGGCCGGCGATACCGAGGCCGCGTTCGCGCTCTACCAATCCGCCTTTGCCCCACCGGTCGCCAAAGGCGGCTATCCGCTGCTGCCGATGGTCGATGCGGTCTCTTTCCTGTGGCGGGCAGAGTTGGCCGGGCATCCGCGCGATCCGGCGCGCTGGCAGGCGCTGCATGATTTCGCCCACACCATGTTCCCGCACGCCGCGATTGCCTATGCCGATACCCATGTGGCGCTGGCCGATGCGGTGATGGGCGACGGCGCTGGGCTGGAGGCCCGCTTGCGCGAAATGGCGGATCTGCAAGCCGCCAGCCGGCTGCCCTCCGGCCCGGTGGTGCCAGCCTTGGCGCGCGGCTTCGCGGCCTTTCTGCGCCAGGATTATGACGCGGCCATCGCCGCCATCGCGCCGGTATGCGCCGAGCATGAACGCATCGGCGGCAGCCGGGCGCAGCGTGATCTGGTCGAGTTCACCTTGCTGAAGGCCTATGTCATGGCCGGCCGTAACGATGATGTCAGCGCCATGCTGCGGGCCCGCCGTGCTGGCCCGCGCGGCATTCCGGTGGCCGGCGTATTAGCGCATTAGCCGGGCCGCGGCGGCGAGGCAGCGTTCGAACGCCGTCAGATCGCGCCAGACTGCATCGGCCGGCACCGTGGCGGCGAAGAAGCTGCCGCCAGAGCCGTGAATACCGCCCTCGATCATCAGGTTATCCGCCAGGCCGAAATCCTCGACCGCCAGGCCATCCGCATCCACCGTGCCGCCGATGAAGCTGCGGGTGCGTTCGGCGAACGGGATCGCGTTGTTCGACCAGCCAAACACCGGGCGGCCGAGTGCGCGCATGAAGCCGAGTTCGAACACCGTGCCCACATCGGCACTCGGGCCGCGAAACGGGGTGAGGTTGGCGATCAACGCGTCGCAACTGGTGATATGCGCCTCATTGCGTCGGGCGATGCGGAACGCTTCCGGCAGACCGTCCCAGGCCGGCCAGTCGCCGCCGCGCAGCGGGTCGAGCGGGAAGACCCCTTCCAGCCCGTGCGCGGCGCATAGGCGTTGCAACGCCGCCCCACGTTCATGCGGGGCGGGCAGAAACACATCAGGGCCGGCAAGATAGACGCGCATAGTGCCAATCTGCCCGAACTGCCCCGCGTCGTAAAAGCGTTATGTGGCCGTTAATACCCGCATCGCGGTCGGCCGCAGCATCGCGCGCAAGGCGGCCGCGCTGGCATCGAGCGCCGCCACCATCCCATCCGCGGCCCGGCGCGCCGCCGCCACATCGCCATCGCTGGCGGCAGCCAGCACCGCGCGCATCTGCCCATCGAAGGCAAGCAGGCCATAATTGCCGGCCATGCGGGCCAAGGCGTGCGCCTCCATCACGATGATCGCCGCGTCATCCTCGGCGAGTGCGGCATGCAGGCCGCCGAGCCGGGCGCCCATGTCGCCCAAGGCCTGCTCGACCAGTTCGAGAAAGACGCCCTCCGGCAGGCCGCGCTGCAAATCCGCCAGCCGCACCGCATCCAACAGCCGATCCGCCTCCGACGGCGCCGACGGCGCGGCCTGGTTGCGGCCCGGCTGCAAAATCCTCGCCAGCACCTCGGCCATTTCCTCCGCCCGCACCGGCTTGGTCAGCATGCCCTGCATCCCCGCATCATGGCAGCGTGCCCGATCGGCTTGCGATGCGGTGGCGGTCAGCGCGTAGATGGGTACCTGCGCCGCCAGCCCTGGCAGCGCCCGGATCGCGCGCGCCGCCTCAAAGCCGCTCATCCCCGGCATCATCAGATCCATCAGCACGATTTCATACGGCGCTTGCGCGACCGCAAGCACCGCCGCGGCGCCAGAGGCCGCAATGTCCACATGATGCCCGGCCCGCTGCAAAGCCGTCGCGGTGACCACCTGGTTCACCGGGATATCCTCCACCAGCAGCACCAAGGCGCGCCGGCCACGTGATGCGGCGGGGCCGGCGGGGCTGGGAATCGGGTTCACCGCGCGCGGCTTCGGTGCAGTGGGCAGCGGCGGGGCGGGCGGCGGCGGGGCGGGCATCCGGTTGGTGACGGTGAAGCCGACGGCGACACTGCCGCCATCGGCCAAAGCGGCGCGGCGAATGTCCAGCATCCGCCCGTCAGCCAGCAGACCGATCTCCGACAGCCGGGTGCCGGCGCCGAACGGAGCGCCATAGGCCAGTGCCTGCGGATTGCGCAGCAGCACCAGCCCGGCGCCATCGCGCACCTCCACCCCGGCAGGCAGGGCGGCGAGGGTCGTTTCCAGCAGATCCCGCCGCTGGGACAAGGCGGCATCGGTTGCGGTCAGCTGCGCGAAGGCGGCATCCGATGCCACTTGCTCCGCCGAATAGCGCGCCCGCAGCTCCGCCCGCCCGAGCAGCAGCCAGCCGATGGCCGCCAGCGCCAGCATGAGCGCCACGAACAGGCCCAACACGAGCATCGGGCTATATAAAATGAGATCGACATCCGACACGGCGCTTGCAGTCCCCTTCACGCGCCAGCCTAGCCGGTTTGCCCGCCCTGGCACAGCCGGCCCAAACGCGCGACCTTGCGCCGTACCCAGGGGCACCTATTTAACAAAGTAACAGAGAATAGGGGCCGATATGACCGACGTTGACGGGCTGACCCGTTTCCCACTGGCGCGCCGCGGGTTTTTTATGACCTCGCTGATCTCGGGCCTGACCTTGGCCACCAGCCGGGTGGAAGCCCAGGCCATTCACACCGATAGCGCCGGGCTTGAGGCAGGTGAATTTCAGCTGGCCGTGCCCGGCGGCGCGCTGCCCGGCTATTTCGCCCGGCCAGCCGGCGCCGGCCCCTTCCCCATCGTGCTGGTGAACGAAGAAATCTTCGGCGTGCACGAATACATCAAGGACACTTGCCGCCGTTTCGCCAGAGCGGGCTACCTCGCGGTGGCGGTAGAGGTTTACGCCCGGCTGGGGGATATCAGCAAAGCCACCGACGCCAGCGCGATCTTCCGCGACTTCGTCAACAAGGCGCCGGATGCGACGTTGATGGCCGATCTCGATGCGTTGCTGGCCTGGGCGGCGGCGAATAAGGGCGATGCCAATCGGGCCGCCGTGACCGGATTCTGCCGGGGTGGGCGCACGACGTGGATGTATGCCATCCATAACCCCAAGCTGAAGGCGGCCGTGGCGTGGTATGGCCAGATCGTCACCCCGAGCACCGATATTCAGCCGAAATCGGTGCTGGACAGCGCCGGCGAGTTGAAGGTGCCGTTGCTCGGGCTTTACGGTGGCAAAGACGGCAGCATCAAGGTGGATGACGTGCAGGCCGCCGCCGCCAAGGCGCGCGCGGGCGGCACGGCGGTCGAGATTGTGGTCTACCCCGAGGTCGGGCATGCGTTCCATGCCGATTACCGGCCGAGCTATAACGCGGACGCTGCGGCGGATGGCTTCAAGCGGGCTTTGGCCTGGTTTAAGGCGCACGGCGCCGCCTGAGCTATCGGCGGGGCTGCGGCTTAGCGCAGCCCCGCCAGCATGCGCTGCGCCAGTTCCACGTAATGCGGCGCGGTGCTGCCGAAGCGGCGCTGGTCGTCGTCTGACATCACCCGCCAGAGCCGCGCGGGGGAGCCGTTCCAGATTTCCCCCTTGCCGATCACCTTGCCCGGCGTCAGCAGGCCGCCGGCGGCCAGCATGCCGCCTTCCTCGATGGTCGCGCCATCCAGCACCGTGGCGCCCATGCCGACAAAGGCCCGATCCTTCAGGGTGCAGGCATGGATGATGCAGCCATGCCCGACCGTGACATCATCGCCAATGATGGTCGGCAAGGTGCCGGCATTCACGTGGATGATGGTGCCGTCCTGAATATTGGACCGCGCGCCGATGCGGATGAAGTTGGTATCGCCACGCAGCACGCAGTGAAACCACACGCCGGATTGCGGCCCGATTTCCACCCGGCCAATTACCGCCGCCGTAGGGGCGACGAAGGCATCGGCCGCCACCTGCGGGGCGTTGCCTTCAAAGCTGAACAGCGGGCCGTCAGCCATGCGTGTTGCCGGGATGCGGCAGGCCGAGCATCAGCGCGATGGATTGCACCGCAGCGCCCGAGGCGCCTTTGCCCAGATTGTCCAGCCGCGCCACCAGAATGGCCTGGCGCGTTGCCGCATTGGCGTAAACGCGCAGTTCCAGCAGGTCGGTGTTGTTGACGTCTTCCGGCTCCAACCGCCCACCCGGGGCCGGCGGCAACACCTGCACCAGCGCGCTGCCGCGATAGCGATCTTCCAGCACCTTCTGCAAATCCGCCCCGGTCGGCTTACCCGTCAGCGTATCCAGGTGCAACGGCACACTCACCAGCATGCCCTGGCGGTAATGCCCCACGGCAGGTGCGAAAATCGGCCGCCGGGACAGCCCGCTATACAGCTGGATTTCCGGGATATGCTTGTGCTCCAGGCCTAATCCGTAAATCTCATAGGCTGGGCCGCCGGTCGCCTCATGCGCCTCAATCATCGCCTTGCCACCGCCGGAGTAGCCGGAGGTTGCGTTGATGCTGATCGGGTAATCGGCGGGAATGATCCCGGCATCCACCAGTGGACGCAGCAAAGCGATGGTGCCCGTGGGGTAACAGCCGGGATTGGAGACGCGACCGGCGTTGCGGATCAGGTCCGCCTGGCCGGGCGTCATTTCCGGAAAGCCGTAGACCCAATCCGGGTCAACCCGGAAAGCGGTGCTGGCGTCGACCAGCTTCGGCGCCTGCGCGCCCAGGCTGGCGGCGAGGGCGGCAGATTCCTTTGCCGCCGCATCCGGCAGGCACAGCACGGCCAGATCCACCTCGGCCATGATCGCGCGACGGGCTTCCGGGTCCTTGCGGCGGTCGGCGGACAGGGATCGCAATTCAACGCCCGGAAATGCGGTCAGCCGTTCGCGGATGCCCAGCCCCGTGGTGCCGGCTTCGCCATCGATGAACACTTTTGCGGTCGTCATATGCAAGATCTCCTTCCGGCTGCACCGTTTCATCCACGCCGGCTGAATGCAAGACGTGCGCCGGTCTGGCTTGTATGCATCGGCACCGAGGTTGCCGTCTGGCCATGGCCACGCGCATGCTGCGGCCTCGCCTGCAAGGATTGCCGGATTGCCTGATACCTCAACGCGCCGCTTCTATGGCTTCGATCCCAAATTGCTGCTGGGGATCGCCTTTATGTGCGGCTCCGGCCTGCTGTTCCCGATTATGAACGGGTTCGCCAAGGCTTTGGGCCGCGAATATTCCTCGCTGGAAGTGTCCTGGGCGCGGGCCTTTGGGCATGTGGTGTTCATGCTGGTCGCCTTTCTGCCACGGCATGGGGTGGGCATGCTGCGCACCCGCCGGCTCGGGGTGCAGTTGCTGCGCTCGGCGCTGCTGTTTGCCTCTAACCTGGTGTTCTTCCTCGCCATCACCTTCATTCCCATCGGCAAGGCTGCCTCGATCAGCATGATGTCGCCGTTGCTGATTACGCTGTTGGCCTGGTGGATGCTGGGGGAACGGACGACGCGCGGGCGGGTGGTGGCGCTGGCGGTGGGATTTATCGGCGTGCTGATCGTGATCCGCCCGGGGACGGAGGTTTTTCAATGGGCGTCGCTGCTGGTGGTGGCCAATTCCAGCTTTTACAGCTTCTACAGCATCCTGACCCGGCGTATCGCGGGGGTGGATAGCCCGGAAACTTCGGCGATTTACAGCTCCGTCGTCGGGGCGTTTTTCATGTTCGCCGTGCTGCCCTTCGTCTGGAAAACCCCGCACGGGCTCGGCACCATCGCCATGTTCTGCGGCATGGGGGTGCTGGGCGCGCTCGGGCATTACTGCGTGGCCAGCGCGATGAAGCATGCCCCGGCCAATGTGGTCACCCCGTTTCAGTATTTTCAGCTGATGGGCTCGGTGCTGGTTGGCTATATCGGCTTCGGCGATTTGCCGGATGCGCTGACCTGGTTAGGTGCGGCCATCATCATGTGCAGCGGGCTGTGGATCGGCTGGTCGCAGCGCCAGCATTAGCCCAACGTCCCTTTGACCGCGCCCCATTTGACCGCACCCCTTTGACCGCGCATCGATTGCCGTGCCTATATTGCGGCCAAGGCGATGCCCACCGAATGAGGCGCGCCGCTCAGTGGAGAACGCCATGCCCAAACTGTCCCGCCGCGCATTGCTTGCCGCATCTGCCGGCCTGCTCGCCGCCCCTGCCTCGGCCCAGACCGTCAAGCCGCGGCTGACGGCGATTTCGCAGTGGAGCGCCGGCAGCGACGGGGCGGCGATTACCGCGTTGGGCAAAAAGTTCGAGGAACGCGGCGGGGTCTGGCAGCATTCGCCGGTGCCCGGCTTCACCACGGAGATGATGAACAAGCTGCGCGCGCAGATCCTCGGCGGCGATCCGCCGGCCTGCTCGCAGTTGAAGGGGCCGGAAATCGCCGCGTGGTCGAAGATTGCGCCAACGGTGAACCTGGATGCCGTCGTTGCCGCTGCGGGCTATGAGAAAGTGGTGGCGCCGGATCTGGCGCGCATCCACAAGCCGGGCGGCAAATGGGCGGCGATGCCGTTGCAGATTTATCGCACCAACACGCTGTTCGTCTCCAAGCGGGCGATGGACCGGGTGAAGGCGGACAAGCTGCCGACCAACTGGGCGGAATTCAACGCGCTGGCGGAAAAGATGAAGGCGGCCGGCATTGCCTATCCGCTGGCCAATGGCGGCTCCCGCCCCGATGACGGGCAGAAATTCGAAGCCGCCCTCGCCGGCATCAGCCCGACCGTCTATCGCGCGGCGATTATGAACCTCGACGAAAAGGCACTGAAGGGGCCAGAAATGCACGCCGCCTTCGTGCAGTTGCGCAAGCTCGCCGATTGGATGGACCCCAATACCGCCTCCCAGGCCTATGCCGTGCATCTGCCGCAATTCGTCGCCGGGGATATGGGCATGATGATCCAGGGCGGCTGGGCGCAAGGCGTGCTGCTCAATGCCGGGTTCAAGCTGGATGATTTCATCATCGGGCCAGGGCCGAGCGATAATGGCAAGCCGGTGTTCCTACTGAACGCGGACGCGTTTATTTTCTGGCAGCGCAAGGAAGCCGACCTGCAGGCCGGGCAAAAGCTGATGGCCGAGATGGTGATGGACCCGGCGATCCAGACCATGTACTCGCAGATTACCGGATCGATCCCGGTGCGCACCGATGTGGATCTGTCCGGCCCCGGCTGGTCGGATGGGCAGCGCGAGGCTGCGGCCACCTTGAAGGCCGCCGTTGCCGCCAACCAGTCCGTGCTCAGCCTGGCGCATAACATGGCGCAGGAAAACGGCATGACCGCAGCGATGATCGACGTGATCACCGAATACGTGAAGAACCGCGCCATCACGCCGGATCAGGCGGTCACCCGGTTGGCGGAGGCGGTGGAGGGCGCGCGTTGAGCGGCAGCCTGCGCCGCTTCGCCCGCAAACTGCCGGAGTTGCTGGTCATCTGGGTGCCCATGCTGCTGTCAGCGGGGCATGTGGTGGTGTTCACCTTGTGGACCACCTGGGTGTCCTTCACCCCATCGACGTTGATGCCGACCGATGGGTGGGTGGGGCTGCGGAACTACAGCGCCGTGCTGGCGACGCGGAACTGGAAGGTCGCGTTCGACAATCTGCTGCTGTTTGGCTTCAGCTTCATGCTGCTGACCACGTTGGTCGGGCTGGCGCTGGCGATTTTGCTCGACCAGCGTTTGCGCGGCGAGAATGTGTTGCGGGCGATTTTTCTCTATCCGCTTGCGGTGTCCTTCGTGGTGACCGGCACAGTGTGGTCCTGGCTGCTCAACCCCGGCATGGGGGTGCAGAAACTGGTCAACAGCCTCGGCTGGACCGCGTTTCGCTTCGACTGGCTGGTCAACCGGGACATGGCGATCTGGACCGTGGTGATCGCCGCGATCTGGCAAGCCTCCGGCTTCGCCATGGCGCTGTTCCTGGCCGGGTTGCGGTCGGTGGATGCCGATTTGTTGAAAGCCGCCCAGATCGACGGCGCCGGGCCGGTGCGCACCTATGCCCGAGTGATCCTGCCTAGCCTGTGGCCGATTACCGTTTCGGTGCTGGTGATCCTGCTGCAATTCGCCATCAAAACCTTCGATCTGGTGCGTGCGTTGACCGAGGGCGGGCCGGGGATCGCGACGCAACTGCCGGCCTTGGTGGTGTATGATTTCATGTTCCAGCGCGGCAATCTCGGGCGTGGCTCGGCGGCGGCGGTGCTGATGCTGCTGACCTTGCTGGCGGTGCTGCTGCCCTATGCCGGCTGGACCTATCTGCAACGGCGCCGCGCCCGTGCGTAGCCGCCGCGTGATCCTGGGTACACTGGTCTGGCTGCTGGCGGCGGCCTATCTGGTGCCGATGGTGGTGGTGCTGCTGAACTCGCTGCGCACCGCGCAGGAAATCGCCCAGGGGTCGATGATCGGCTGGCCGAAATTCTGGGAGTTCGGCAACTACGCCGTCGCCTGGAGCGGGTTTTGCATTGCCCAGACCTGCCAGGGCATCGCGCCCTATATCGCCAACTCCGCCGCCATCACCCTGCCGGCGACGTTGATTTCCACCCTGTTGGGCGCGGTGGCCGGCTACGCGGTCTCGCTGTGGCGCTTCCGCGGCGATCGGTGGATTTTCGGCCTGGTCACGCTCGGCGTGTTTCTGCCGGAACAAATGCGGCTGATCCCGTGGACCATCGTGCTGCGCGACCTCGGGCTGAGCAACACGCTGGCCGGGCTGGTGATGATCCATTCGGTGCAGGGGTTGAGCTTCACCGCGCTGTTCTGCCGCAACTATTATCTGTCGATCCCGCAGGAGTTGATGAAGGCGGCGCGGATCGATGGTGCTGGGTTTTTCCGGATTTTCTGGCGCATCGTGCTGCCGCTGTCGCCGCCGATTCTGGTGGTGACGGTGATCTGGCAATTCACCGGCATCTGGAACGAATTTCTCTATGGCGTGACCTTTACCACCGGCACGCAGCAGCCGATTACCGCCGCCTTGATCGCGCTGGCGACGTCGGTGGCCGATGTGCCGCAATACGGGGTGCAGAACGCTGCCGTGGTGCTGGCGGCGCTGCCGACGATGCTGGTTTACCTGTTCGGTGGGCGATATTTCGTGCGCGGCCTGACCGCCGGCGCGGTGAAGTAGGAAACAGACATGTCGGCCCTGGTCATTCGCGATCTGCAGAAACGGTTTGGCGCGGTTGAGGTGTTGAAAGGCATCAACCTCAACATCGACAGCGGGGAGTTCACCGTGCTGGTCGGCCCGTCCGGCTGCGGTAAATCCACCTTGCTCAACATCATCGCAGGGCTGGAAACCGCGAGTTCCGGCGATGTTGTGATTGCCGACCGGGTGGTGAACGCGGTGCCGCCGAAGGACCGCGACATCGCGATGGTGTTCCAGTCCTATGCGCTCTATCCGTCGATGACGGTGCGGCAGAACATCACCTTCGGCATGGAGTGCCGCAACATCGCCAAGCCGGCGCGTGAGGCGGCGCTGACCCGGGTGGCGCGGCTGCTGCAACTGGAGCCACTGCTCGGCCGCAAGCCGGCGCAGCTTTCCGGCGGCCAGCGCCAGCGCGTCGCCATGGGCCGGGCGCTGGTGCGCGACCCCAAGTTATTCCTGTTCGACGAACCGCTCTCCAACCTCGATGCCAAGTTGCGGGTGGAAATGCGGGCCGAGATCAAGCAGTTGCACGCCCGCATCGGCACCACCATCGTTTATGTGACGCATGATCAGGTCGAGGCGATGACGATGGCCACGCGCATCGCGGTAATGCATGGGGGGGAGGTGCAGCAATTCGCCGATCCGGACACGATTTATAACCGCCCGGCCAATTTATTCGTCGCCCGCTTCATGGGGGCGCCGCCGATGAACACGCTGAACGCGACGTTGGAGGCGGTGGACGGTGTGCCGCATGCCGTGCTCGGCCAGGGGGTCAGCCTGCCGGTGCCCGGTGCGCCGGAGTCGCATCGCGGGCGGGAGGTGGTGCTGGGCATCCGGCCGGAATGCATCGCCGAATCGCAGCGCCGCTTTGGCGACCGCGCGCCGCTGATCCTGACGGCACCGATTGTGCTGACCGAGCCGACCGGGGCGGAAACCATGGTGACGCTGCGCCTCGCCGGCCAGCGCGCCATTGGCCGGGTGGCGCCCGATAGCGTGATGAAAGCCGGAGAGGTTGGCCAATTCGCCATCGACACACGGAAGCTCTGCCTGTTCGACCCGCAAACGGAGATGTTGCTCGCATGACCCACGCCCGCTACCCCAGCCTTGCCGGCCGCACGGTGCTGATTACCGGCGGGGCCAGCGGCATTGGCGAGGCCATGGTGCGCGGCTTCGTGGCCAATGCGGCCAGGGTGGCGTTTCTGGACCTGCAAGCCGATGCCGGTGCCGCCTTGGCGGCCGCGACCGGGGCAAAGTTCCTGGCCTGTGACCTGACGGATATTGCCGCCGTGCAAGCGGCCATTGCCACAGTGGCGCAGGCGCTCGGCCCGATTACCGTGCTGGTGAACAATGCCGCCAACGACCGGCGGATTGCTTTCGACACGCTGACGGAGGGCGATTTTGACGCCATGCTCGCGGTCAATTTCCGCCATGCCGTGTTCGCCAGCCAGGCGGTGCTGCCGGGGATGCGGGCGGCGGGTGGCGGGGCGATTGTCAATATGAGCTCGGTGGCCTGGATGGGCGGCGGGCGGGAGATGGAGATTTACGCCGCGGCCAAGGCGGCGATGGTGGGCTTCACCAATTCCCTGGCGCGCGATGCCGGGCCGGACCGCATTCGGGTGAATGCCATTGCGCCGGGCATGATTATCACCCCACGGCAGCGCGCCTTGTGGTTTCAGGATGAAAGCCAGATCGCCGCCGGACTGTCGCGCCAATGCCTGCCGGACCTGATCGCGGTGGAGGATGTGGCCAATCTGGCGCTGTTCCTGGCGGCGGATGACAGCCGGTCCATCACCAAGCAGTGCTTTATGATCAATGGCGGGTCACGGTAGCGCTTAGCCTTTGGCGTCGTCCGCCGAGACGACGATCACCGAGCCGCGCGTGGTCGCATCGAGCAGCTGCACGATCTGATCGGCTGACAGAAATCCGGTTTCGGTTTGCTTCAGCGCCCGCTGCCATTTCTGGATGGCCGCTGCCGTGTCTGGCCCATACAGCCCATCCACCTCACCTTTGTAATAGCCGCCGGCGACGAGGGCGATTTGCACCTGATGCAGCAAAGCCGATGGCAGGGTGCGGAAGGCGAGGCGTGCCGGCTCGTCCGGCGGGCCATACGGGTCGCGGACATCCTGTGGCGCCGTCGGCGGCCGGCGACCGAAATAGCCATCCGACCAATAGCCGGAGCGGCCAACACTGCCATTGGCCAGGTACTCGGTGCCTTGGCCCTCGAACCGGTTGTCCTTGACGTCGCCGACATATTTCCAGCCATCGGGGAAGGTGTAGGTGCCGCGCCCGTTCGGTCGGCCGTCGTGGTGGTCGCCGACATAAAGCGTGCCGTTGGCGAAAACGGTGGTGCCCTGCCCTTCCAGCGCGCCGTTCCGCACCTCACCAATATACTTCCAGCCGTCGGGCATGGTGTAGCTGCCCTGCCCGTTCGGGGCGCCGTCGCGGAACGCCCCGACATAAACCGCGCCGTTCGGCACGGTGCGGGTGCCGGTGCATTGGTCCCATCGTTCGGGCGCTGCGTCCTTGCAGGCAGGTGTCGGTACCTGCCCGGTACGGACCGGTGCCGCGCACCCCGCTACCGCCAAGGCCGTGCCGAGCGCGGCCAGATGCCATCGTGTTCGAAGTGTTGCCACGCCAATCGGTCCGTTGAAGTTGCCGCACCCTACTGGTATCCGAAACGCGCCGCAAAGCCGGCGGGGACTACATATTTTACACATCAAATCAAGGATTTATCGACGCCTAAATTCTAGGCAATCCGTCGCACCCCACGGAATCGCTGGCATTGCACAGCTTGCCCCAGCACCGCCCACAACCTTATCCACAGAATCTGGGGGCGAATCGCTGGCACCGCCAAGGCAAAGAAAAAGGGGCTGCGAAAATTCGCAGCCCCTGATCCGACGCAGAGATTGGGAGACCCAATCGCCGTGATGTTAGCGCTTGGAGAACTGGAAGCTGCGGCGGGCCTTGGCCTTGCCGTACTTCTTGCGTTCGACGACGCGGCTGTCACGGGTCAGGAAGCCGGCGACCTTCAGGATGCCGCGCAGTTCCGGCTCGTAATAGGTCAGCGCGCGGCTGATGCCGTGGCGCAGCGCGCCGGCCTGGCCGGACAGACCACCGCCATTGACGGTGCAGAACACGTCAAACGCGTTGTAGCGGTCGGCAACCAGGAACGGCTGGGTGATCAGCATGCGCAGCACCGGGCGGGCGAAGTATTGCCCAACGCGCTTGCCGTTCACGACGATCTCGCCCTTGCCCGGCTTGATCCAGACGCGGGCAATGGCGTTCTTGCGGCGGCCGGTGGCGTAGCTGCGGCCGAGCGCGTCGCGCTTCGGTTCAACCTTGGGGCGATCGGCGGAAACGGTCGTGGCGACCGCGAGTTCCTTGAGATCGGCGAGGCTGCGAGTGGTGGTGTCGGACATCAGATCAACCCCTCCGGTTCTTCGGGTTCATGGCGGCGACATCCAGCGTCTTCGGCTGTTGCGCCTCATGCGGATGGGTTGCGCTGGCGTAGATGTGCAGGTGCTTCATCTGGCGGCGCTGCAACGGGCCACGGGTGATCATGCGTTCAACCGCCTTTTCCACCACGCGTTCCGGGTGGCGGCTTTCCAGGCGCTGACGCAGGGTGCGGCTCTTGATCCCGCCGGCATAGCCGGTGTGATAATAGAAGCTCTCACCGTCCAGCTTGTTGCCGGTCAGCACGACCTTGTCGGCGTTGACGACAATAACATTGTCGCCGCAATCGACATGCGGGGTGAATTGCGGCTTGTGCTTGCCGCGCAGGCGCTGAGCGATGACAACGGCGAGGCGCCCGAGCACCAGGCCTTCGGCGTCGATCAACACCCATTCCTTGTTTACGTCCGCTGGCTTCAGCGAGACGGTGGTCTTCAACATATCTGGTCCTTTGCAAAGCTGCGGACGGCGAAGGTTCGGCGTGTACCGGCGGGGTCTATGCCGGTGATGCCCAGCGGCGTCAAGCGTTTTGACCTGTGGTATCATCATACCACACACGCGATTGACCCGGTCGGCGGCCTATTTCGGGCTGGTCATGCGCTGAATTGTGCCGGTGGTGCTGTGCCCTTCCTCTAGCGGGATCAGCACCAGCCGCCCGCCATGCGCCTGCACCACGTCGGCGCCGACCACCTGGTCTGGCCGGTAATCCGCGCCTTTGACCAGCACATCGGGCAGCAAGGCGGTGATGACGTCGAGCGGCGTGTCCTCGCCAAACAGCAGCACCAGGTCCACCGCCTCCATCGCCGCCATCACCGTGGCGCGCGCGGCCTCGTGCTGCACCGGGCGGGTGGGGCCTTTCAGCCGGCGGACGGAGGCATCGGCGTTCAGCGCCACCACCAGCCGGTCGCAGGCGGCGCGGGCCAGCGCGAGGGAGCGGACATGGCCGGGGTGGATCAGGTCGAACACGCCGTTGGTGAAGCCCACCTTCAGCCCGGCGCGGCGCCAGGCCGCCACCCGTTCGACGGCGGTGGCGCGATCCACCACTTTATGATCGAGCGCGTGCGCGGCGTGGCTGTGCAAGGCGTCCGCCACCTCCGCCCGCAGCACCGTGGCGGTGCCGAGCTTGCCGACGGCGATGCCGGCGGCGACGTTGGCCAGGGCGGCGGCCTGCGGCAGGCTGGCCCCGGCGGCGAGCGCCACCGCCAAGGCGGCCACCACGGTATCGCCGGCGCCGGACACATCGGCCACCGCGCGGGCGCGGGTCGGCACGTGCAGTGGGGCGGCGCCGTCGCGCACCAGGGTCATGCCTTTTTCCGACCGGGTGACCAGCACCGCGCCGGCCGCCGCCTGGGCGCGGGCCGCCTGACCGGCGGCGGCGGCACTTTCGTCGTCGCCCGCGGCAATGCCGGTGGCCTGGGTCACTTCCAGCGCATTCGGGGTTAGCACATCCACCCCGGTATAGGCCGCGAACTGCACCCGCTTCGGGTCGGCGATGACCGGAACCCCGGCGTCGCGCGCCAGGGCGATCACCGCGCGCAGCACCCGGTCGGTCAGCACGCCTTTGCCGTAATCGGACAGCACCACCACGCCCATATCCGGCAGTGCTTCGACAATGGCCGCCAGCACCAGGTCTTCGGTGGCGGGCGGGATTGGCTCGGCCACTTCTTCATCGAGCCGCAGCAACTGGTGCCCGCCGGCCATGAAGCGGGTTTTGACCGCTGTGGGCCGCCCGGCAATCGGGATCAGCCGGCCGGCAATCGCCGGGGTTTCGGCTAGCATGGCGGCGATTTCCGCCGCGGCCGCATCATCGCCCACCACCCCCACCAGGGCTGCCAGCGCGCCGAGGGAGGCGACGTTCTGCGCCACGTTGCCAGCCCCACCCAGCACGCGCCGCCGCGCTTGGGCACGCAGCACGGGGATGGGGGCTTCGGGCGAAATCCGCCGCACCTCGCCCGAGACGTAGCGGTCCAGCATGATGTCGCCGACGACCAGCACCCGCGCGGTGGCGAAGCCTTCCAGCCAGATGGCGAGCTGGTCTTCGGCGAGCAGGTCAGGGTCCGGTATCGGCATGGGCAAATCCAGCTTCCGCGTTCAATCTGTTTCTGATCTATAAGTCAGTGAAGGAAAACGAGGAAGCGTGATGCCAAAAACCAACCGCCTGCATTATGCCTGGGTCGTCGCGGCGGTGACCTTCATCGTGCTGCTCTCCACATCCTCGATCCGCGCCGTGCCAGGGTTGATGCTGGTGCCGCTGCAAACCGAGTTTGGCTGGTCGCCGGGGGCGGTGTCCTCCGCCTTCGGGCTGAATATTCTGCTCTACGGCCTGTTCGGGCCGTTCTCGGTCGCCATTATGGACCGCTTCGGCATGCGGCGTGTGCTGGTGGCGTCCTTGCTGTGCATGGGCTGCGGCGCGGCTTTGGTGCCATTTCTCGGCGCGATCTGGCAGTTGGATGTGGTGTGGGGCCTGTTTGTCGGCCTGGGCAGCGGGGCGACCGCGCTGGTGCTGGCGGCGACCGTGGCCGGGCGGTGGTTTACCGCCAAGCGCGGCATCGTGCTCGGCGTGCTGACAGCGAGCGCCGCCGCCGGGCAGTTGCTGCTGCTGCCAGTGCTGGCGCGGGTGAGCCAGGAACTGGGCTGGCGGGCGATGGTGTTTGTGGTCGCCGGGATCTGCTTCGCGCTGGTGCCGCTGGTGATCGGGCTGATGCGCGACCGCCCGGCCGACCTTGGCCTGGCACCTTATGGCGAGGACGGGCCGCCGCACCCGGTGCAGCGCAGCACCGGCAATCTGTTTCTCACCCCGTTGCGCGCGCTGGCCGCCGGGGCGGCTAATCGGGATTTCATGCTGCTGGCCGGCAGTTATTTCATCTGCGGCGCCACCACCAACGGGCTGATCGCCACCCATCTGGTGCCGGCTTGCGTGGATGCGGGCATTTCCCCGGTGGTGGGCGCCAGCCTGCTGGCCGGGATGGGGGTGTTCAATATGATCGGCGCCACCGCATCTGGCTGGTTGAGCGACCGGATCGACAACCGGATGCTGCTGGCGATCTACTTCGTGCTGCGCGGCATTTCGTTGATCTATCTGCCGTTTTCCTTCACCTCGCTGCAAGGGCTGTCGGTCTTCGCAGTGTTTTACGGGCTGGACTGGATTGCCACCGTGCCGCCGACGGTGCGGCTGTGCACCAACATCTTCGGGCGGGAAAAAGGCGGGATGATGTATGGCTGGGTCAGCGCGGCGCATCAGCTGGGCGGCGCCACGGCGGCGTTTCTGGGCGGGGTGGCCCGGGGCGATCTGGGTGGCTATCTGGAAGCGTTCATTACCGCCGGCCTCGCCTGCATGGCGGCGGCGACCATGGTGTTGCTGATCGGGCGCGGGCGGATGCGGCTGGCGGCACTGGCGGGCTGATGCACCACATAACCGGGGACACGCGATGAGCAAAACCTTGCAAGACCTGCTGGCCGAGCGTTTTGGCGAGACATTGGTGATTCCGGAGGCGCTGGCGGCCTCGCCGGTGGCGCGTGGCATCGCCAATCACCGCACCATCCGCCATTATCGGGATGAGCCGGTGGCGTTGGACCTGGTGCGGGCGCTGTGCGCGGTGGCGCTGTCCGCGCCGTCGAAAAGCGATCTGCAACAGGCGGATCTGGTGATTGTGCAGTCCCCGGCGCAGCGGTCGGCACTGGCGGCGTTGCTGCCGGATAATCCCTGGGCGGCCAAGGCGCCGGCGTTTCTGGTGGTGTGCGGCAATAATTCCCGCCAACGCCAGGTGCATGCGCTGCGCGGGCATCCGTTCGTCAACGACCATCTGGATGCGTTTTTCAATCCAGCGGTTGATGCGGGCATCGTGCTTGGCACCTTTATCGCCGCGGCGGAGGCGATTGGGCTGTGCACCTGCCCGATCAGCGCCATCCGCAACCATCCGGAAGCGGTGGCCGAGGTGCTGGGCCTGCCGGATTATGTCTATCCGGTCGCCGGGCTATGCCTGGGCTGGCCGGCGCATCCGGGGGCGATGTCCCCGCGGTTGGGGCTGGCGGCCACGGTGCATGTGGACCGTCATGGCGGGGCTGACTGTGCGGCGGCGGTGGCGGAGTATGACGCGCGGCGCAATCTGACCCGCCCGTATCGCGAGCGGCGGGACGATGCCCGCTTCGGGGCCGAGGTCACCTATGGCTGGTCGGAGGATAAAGCCCGGCAATATGCGCGGCCGGAACGCCAGGGCTGGGGCAAATTCGTGCGTGCACGCGGCTTCAAGCTGGATTAGAGTGCCGCCGCCCTAAAGATAAAAAAAGGGCGGCGCGTTGCCGCGCCGCCAAGTTTAGGGAGGAAACGTCCAAGAAAGCAGCGCGGCGATACACTGCCGTGCTGCGATGCACAAATTACGGATTTGATCGTTCGCACGCAAGCATTTTTTTGCATTGCAGCATTTCATTTTTTCAGCTTCTGTCATAAACATACGTATGCGTGCGTAACCCTCAGTTTGATAAGTGTTTTTTAATTTTTGTCCGGTATGAATTTCGGTATGTGGACGCCCCCGAAAGCGCGCTTTGCGCTCACCCTTTGCCTGCTGTTGCCTGCCGGAATGGCGCGGGCGGACATCGCTGCGACCAGCAGCCTGCTGTCGCCGCGCCCGGCGGCGGGCGGGCTTTTCGTGCCGCCGATGCGAATGCCGACCAGCAAAACCACCGCGATGCCCCCCCGCGCCACCACGGCGCAGGCGCCGACGATGCAGGCGCCTACAATGCAGGCGATTGTGTCCGGTACGCCCGGGCAGCAATGCAGGCAAGCCATTCGCGCAGCCGAGATGGCGGCGGGTATTCCCAGTCAGTTGATGGCCGCCATCGGCCGGGTGGAAAGCGGCCGGCGGGATGCGCAAGGCCAGGTGGACCCGTGGCCGTGGAGCATCAATGTCGAAGGCGTGGACCATGTCTACGAAACCCGGGCGGAGGCCATTGCCGCCGTTCGAGGCTTCCAGGCCGCCGGCAAAAAATCCATCGATGTTGGCTGCATGCAGGTGAACCTGATGTTTCACCCGACCGCCTTCGCCAGCATCGAGCAAGCCTTTGAACCGGCAGCCAATGCCGCCTATGCCGCCCGCTACCTGAAGGAACTGTTTGCCCAGACCGGGTCTTGGGAAAAGGCCACCGCCTATTACCATTCCGCCACGCCCGAACTCGGCACGCCGTATCAGCAGAAAGTTGCCGCCCTGGTGCCGGAGGAGCAGAAGCGCCTGGCCGCCGGCGGAAATATGTGGACCAACAATGTGTGGAACACCGCCGGCGCCCCCGGCGGCGGCTTCCGGCTGTCCAACCGGGCTGAGGCGGCGAAGATCCTGCCCGCCGCCACCGGCACGATCGGCCGCCCGCTCGACGCCTATCGCGCTGCGGCCATTCCGGTCTCCGGGCGTGCGTTGCCGTAGCCGGCGGGATTGCGCCGGACCACGGATTGTCGCATCGATACGCCTCCCCGTGGTCGGAGGCTCCCCACATGAAGTTCGGCATCCACAACCCGTCCTGGCTGTTCCCAGGCGCGCCCGCTGACATTTTCGCCGGCGTCACCGCCAAGGCACGTTGGGCGGAGGACCATGGCTTCACCTGGTTTTCTGTGATGGATCACCTGATCCAGATCGACATGGCCGGCGCGCGGGATGAACCGTTCCTGGAAGGCTGGACCGTGCTGGCGGCGCTCGCCGCTGTGACCAGCAAGATCCGGCTGGCGACGCTGGTTTCCTCGGTGGCGTATCGCAACCCGGCGCATCTGGCGAAAATTGCCACGACGGTTGATGTCATCAGCCGTGGCCGCATGACGCTTGGCATCGGCGCGGGTTGGTTCCAGGCCGAATACCAGCAATACGGCTTCGAATTCCCACCTGCCCCGGCGACCCGCATTCGCCAGATGGAGGAAGCCGTGCGGCTGATCCGCACGATGTGGTCGGAACCGCGGGCCAGCTTCAGCGGCAAATATTTCCACACCGATGCCGCCATCCTGGAACCCAAGCCGCTGCAACGGCCACAACCGCCGATCATGATCGCCGGGGGTGGCGAACAGATGACGCTGCGCGCGGTGGCCCGGCTGGGGGACGCCTGCAATGTCGGCGGCGATCCGGACATGGTGCGGCACAAATACGCCGTGCTGCGCCAGCATTGCGAGGCAGCGGGCCGGCCGTACGAGGCGATTGAACGCACCGCCATCACCAGCTTCCTGCTGGCCAATACCGCCACCGAACTCGCCGCCAAGCGGGCGCGGCTCGATCCGGCCGGCACGTTTGGCGGCTACGCGGTCACCGTCGCCCAAGCCGCCGAGATCGTCGGGCGTTATGCCGAGGCTGGGGTGCAGTTGCTGATCAGCAGCATCTACAAGAACGACCCGGAAACCCAGGAATTGCTGGCGAGCGAGATCCTGCCCGCTTACGCCTAATGCACCAGGATCGGCATCATCTCGTGTTTCAGGATGGCGGCGATGGCGCCATCCTGGGACTCGGCGATGGCCATCGGCCGGCCATCAGCACCGTGGATGGCGACCATCGCCATCCCGTCCACCTGCACCGGCTTGATATAGGCGATTTGTGACACGCCGAGTTGCCCGAGTTGCTCGGGTGACAAAGCGCGAATGTCGAAGCGGCCGATCTCGCCGTCGTTGCTGCGGTTATCCATGTTCAGATCCCCCTGATAATCGGCTTAGTTGCCGCTGACGCGACGGCTGGCGACGATCGGCCCCAGATTGGTGCTGGCCTGATTGACCGTGGGCTGCGAGATCTGGATCGTGCGCACCCGGGTTTCCGGTTGCGGGCGGGCGAGGTCGATATGCAGCAGGCCATTATCCAGCCAGGCGCCGCGCACGTCGATGCCCTCGGCCAGCACGAAGGCGCGCTGAAACTGGCGGGCGGCGATGCCGCGATGCAGAAACACCCGGCCATTGCTGTCATCGGTCTGCCGGCCACGGATCACCAGTTGGTTATCCTCCTGGGTGATTTGCAGATCGTCCATGGTGAAGCCGGCGACCGCGAGGGTGATGCGCAGGCCGGTGGGGCTGATTTGTTCAATGTTATAGGGGGGATATCCGTCCGACGAGGTTTTCGCGGCACGTTCGATCATTTGTTCGAGATGATCGAAGCCGAGAAACAGCGGGGACGCAAACATACGACCAGACATAGGGCCTCCTCCAGCGAGCGGGGCGTTGGCAGGTCCCGATATGGCGACCCGTTGCTGCATAGATTGGCAAATCATGCCCGCGATGCAAGGGGGGGCGCATTGATCCGCGCCGCCGGCCTCGCTACATCGCACGCATGACCGACGCACCCGTTATCGCCTCCGCCGACGAGGCCCCCGCGCTGCCGATCCTGATCGTGCCGCACCCTGTATTGAAGGCCAAAGCCCGCAAGGTGCTGCCGGCGGACCGCGAGGCGGTGCAGGCGCTGATCCCGCGCATGTTCACCACCATGTACAAGGCCCCCGGCATTGGCCTTGCCGCGCCGCAGATCGGCGTGTCCTTGCGGTTGGCGGTGATCGACCTGATGCTGGACGACAAGCGCGCGCCGGTGGTGCTGATCAACCCCGAGATTATCGCCGCCAGCGATGAACTGGCGACGCGGGAAGAAGGCTGCCTGTCGATCCCCGGGCTGTACGCCGATGTGACCCGCCCGGCGCAGGTGAAGGTGCGCTACGAGGATGCAGCCGGGATGCGGCAGGAAATCACCGGCGACGGGCTGCTCGCCGCCTGCTTGCAGCATGAAATCGACCATCTCGACGGGGTGTTGTTCGTCGATCATATCTCGGCGCTGAAGCGCAACATGATCTTGCGCAAGCTGGCCAAGGAACAACGGCTGAAAGCGAAATAGCGGAAAGCGAGCCAACGCCATGTCGCGTAAATTGCGCCTCGCCTTCATGGGTAGCCCGGATTTTGCCGTGCCGGCGTTGCGGGCGCTGGCGGCGGCGGGGCATGACATTGCCGCCGTTTACAGCCAGCCGCCGCGCCCGGCCGGACGCGGCCAGGCGGTACGGCCGTGCCCGGTGCACGCCGCCGCCCAGGCGATGGGGCTGGAGGTGCGCACCCCTGCCCGCTTGCGCCGTGATGCAGAGGCCCAGGCGGCGTTTGCGGCACTGAACCTCGATGTTGCCGTGGTGGCGGCCTACGGGCTGATCCTGCCGCAGGCGATGCTGGATGCCCCGCGGCTCGGGTGCCTGAACATCCATGCCAGCCTGTTGCCGCGCTGGCGGGGGGCGGCACCGATCCAGGCGGCCTTGCTGGCCGGGGACGCCGAAAGCGGCATCACCATCATGCAGATGGAAGCCGGGCTGGATACCGGGCCGATGCTGCTGCGCGAGGCCACTCCGCTCGGCCCCGCCACCACCGCGCCGGACCTGCACGACGCGCTGGCGGCGATGGGGGCACGGATGATCGTGCAGGCGCTGGACGCCCTGCCCGCGCCGGTGCCGCAGCCGGAGGACGGTGTGACCTATGCGGCGAAACTTGGCCGTGAGGATGGGCGGATCGACTGGAGCCGGGATGCCGCGAGCCTGGACCGGCAAATCCGCGCGCTGAACCCTTGGCCGGGCACCTTCACCGCGCTGGACGGCGAGGTGTTCAAAATCCACGCCGCCACCCTGGTGCCTGGGCAGGGCACGCCCGGCGAAACGCTGGACGATGCGCTCTGCATTGCCACCGGCGATGGCGCGTTGCGACTGACCCGGGTGCAGGCGCCTGGGCGGGCGGCGATGGATGCCGCCGCTTTCCTGCGCGGCCACCCGGTGCCGCGTGGCACCCGCCTCGGCTGATGCCGCATTTCGCGCTCGAACTGGAATATGACGGCAGCGGCTTCATCGGCTGGCAGCGGCAGCGCGTGGGGCTGTCGGTGCAATCGGTGCTGGAAGCCGCCGCCTCCCGCCTCGTCGGCGGCGCACATGTGGCCAGTGTGACCGCTGGCCGCACCGATTCTGGCGTGCATGCCGCCGGGCAGGTGGTGGATATGCACCTCGACCGCGATATCACGCCGTTCAAGCTGGTCGACGCGCTGAACTACCACATGCGGCCGCATCGGGTCGCCGTGCTGCGCGCCGCGATTGTGCCGGACGACTGGTCGGCCCGGTTCTCGGCGGTGCATCGGCGCTATCGTTACCGCATTCTCAACCGGCAGGCCCGTCCGGCCCTGCTGTTGGGGCAGGTTTGGCACGTGCATACCCGGCTGGATCTCGACGCGATGCGGATCGCCGCCCAGGCGTTGATCGGTAAGCATGATTTCACCTCGTTTCGCGCTACCGCCTGTCAGGCGAAAAGCCCGGTGCGCACATTGGACCGGCTGGATGTGCGCGAGGTCGGCGGGCTGATCGAAGTCGCGGCGGAAGGTCGCAGCTTCCTGCACCATCAGGTGCGCAACATGGTCGGCAGCCTGAAACTGGTGGGCGAAGGCAGTTGGGAAATCAGCCGGATGGCGGAGGCGCTGGCCGCGCGCGACCGCCGCGCGGCGGGCCCGACGGCGCCGCCGGATGGGCTGTGCCTGATGGGGGTGGAGTATCCGGACGACCCGTTTGGCCCGCTGAGCCTGCTCAGTTCAGGCCGCTGACCGCCGCCTGCACCGCCACGCCGAACAGCAGATCGATCAGCACCAGCATCGCCGCGAGTGGCCCGGCAATCGCCAGCGTGACGGTGGTGGCGAACCATTCGAGCCAGATCGACCAGCCCAGCGCCACCAGCCAGGCGGTTTCGCCCACCACCACCGGCAGGCCGAACAAATCCGGCAGCACGGCGGCCACGCCCATCATGTATTGCAGCAGGTTGCACCAGTTCCACGCCACCATGAAGCGCGGCCACTGGCCGGCGCGGCCCACCTGCCCGGCGAAGCGATGGCTGATGACGGCAAAGCCGGCCCAGCCCGCCGCGCCGTTCAACAACACCCGCGCCAGCGCGTGGGCGGAATGGGATGCCTGTGCGTCCGCCAATGCCAGGCACAGCGCCGCCGGCACCGCCAGCGCCGCCGCCCAGAAGCTGTTGCGCAGCATGGCGCCTTCGCTGCCTGCCTCGGTGTGCAGCAGCGCCGCCCCGTTAGCATGGCCGCGCGCCAGCATCCAGGCTGCTTGCACCCCGTTGCCGATCCCGGCCAGTCCCCCGGCAATCATGGCCACCACCTCACAGCGCTTGGGTCTCCGTTAAGCCATATACCATCATGCGCACGAAGGCCGGCAGCAGCACCAGCACCGCCGCCGCGAAGTTGAACAGTAGCACAAACCCGATCGCCCGGGCGCGCGACAGCGCCAGGCCGACATGGGCGAGAAACACCTGCAGGCTGATCGCATAGCCGAGGCAGCCCAGCGCCAGCCCCAACAAGGCGATCTGCTGCGGCACGCCGGCCTGCACCGCCATGCCGGTCAGCGCCACCAGCAGCATCGCGACCGCGGTGATCACCCATTGGCACCAGTTCAGCGCCACGGCGAAGCGCAGCCACAGCCCTTCCCGCCGCCACCATTTGGCGACGAGATGCGAGGCTGCAATGGGCGCCAGCAGGATCACCACCGCGAGCAGCAGGTTGGAGACCGCATCCAGCACCTTGCCCTGCACCGCCAGTAGCAGAAACCCGACCACCGGCATGGCCAGCAGCGGCGCGAGGCTATTGAGGAAGGCCTGCTTGGTGCCGGTGAAGGCGTGAATGCCGGCGCTGCGCCATAGCGCCAGTTGCAGCATGCCGCGCAACACGCCGGGGCGCTGGCTGGCCATCAGCTATGCCGCGAAAAAAGCATCGAGCACCGCGCGATAGGTGCCGGCCAACGCGCGCAAATCCGCCACCGGCACGCTTTCATCCACCTGATGCATGGTGGCGCCAACAAGGCCGAATTCCGCCACCGGGCAGAATTTGGCGATGAAGCGGGCGTCCGAGGTGCCGCCGCCGGTATCCAGTTTTGGCTGCTGGCCGGTGCTGGCGGCGATCGCGCGACACACGCGGTCTACCACCGGGCCCGGCGCGGTCAGGAAGCTTTCGCCGCTGATGGCGATATCGACGTTGAACCGCTCCGCATAGCGGGCCACGGTGGCGCGGATCCAGGCGGCCAAAGCCGCGCCGGTATGGCGTTCGTTGAAGCGGATATTCAGCATCGCCTGGGCGCTGTCCGGCACCAGATTGGTGACTTTATTGCCCACATCGATGCTGGTGACCTGGATTGAGGTCGGTTCGAAAAATTCGCTGCCGGCGTCAATCGGCGCGGCGATCAGCGCGTCCAACGCGCGCACCAGCCGATGCACCGGATTATCCACCCGGTGCGGATAGGCGACATGGCCCTGGGTGCCGTGCACGGTGATGGTGGCGTTGATGCTGCCACGGCGGCCGACCTTGATCATCTCGCCCAGCACGGTGGGGTTGGTCGGTTCCCCAACCAGACAGAAATCCGGGATTTTGCCGTGCGCCGCCATCCAGTCCAGCACCTTGACGGTGCCATCCACCGCCGGGCCTTCTTCATCGCCGGTGATCAGCAGGCTGATTTTGCCGGACCCGCCGGCGGCGAGGTAGTCCGCCGCGCCGGCGACGAAGGCGGCGATGCCGCCTTTCATGTCACAGGCGCCGCGGCCGTAGAGCACACCGTCCCGCACCTCCCCCGCGAAGGGGGCGGCTTTCCAGTTGGCGTTGCCCGGCGGCACCACATCGGTATGGCCGGCGAAGCAGAAATGCGGGCCGTCAGTGCCAATTTCGGCGAACAGGTTTTCGATCTCGCCGAATTTCAGCCGGGTGACGGTGAAGCCGAGCCCGGTCAACGCTGCCGCCAGCACATCCTGCGCGCCGGCATCCGCGGGCGTGACCGAGGCACAGCGCAGCAGGTCCTGCGCGAGCGGCAGCGGGTCCATCAGTAGCGCAGCAATTCGTTGATCGAGGTTTTGGAGCGGGTGCGCTCGTCCACCTGCTTGACGATCACGGCGCAGTAGAGCGACGGGGTGCCGACCGGGCCGGGCAGATTGCCGGGCACGACGACGGAGTATGCCGGCACCCGGCCGACATGCACTTCGCCGGTGGCGCGGTTGAGGATTTTGGTGGTGGCGGAGATGAACACGCCCATCGACAGCACGCAGCCGCGCTCAACGATCACGCCTTCCACCACTTCCGAGCGGGCGCCGATGAAGCAGTCATCCTCGATAATTACCGGGGTGGCCTGCAACGGTTCCAGCACGCCGCCAATGCCGACGCCGCCGGAGAGGTGGCAGTTCTTGCCGATCTGGGCGCAGCTGCCGACGGTGGCCCAGGTATCGACCATGGTGTTGCTGTCAACATAGGCGCCGACATTGACGAAGCTCGGCATCAACACCACGCCCGGGGCGATGTAGGCGGAGCGGCGGACCACCGCACCGGGCACGGCGCGGAAATTGGCCTGCTGGAAGCGCGCGGCATCCCAGCCGGCGAACTTCATCGGCACCTTGTCCCATACCGGCGCGCCGCCGGGGCCATCCATCAGCTGCGAGTCGTTCAGGCGGAACGACAGCAGCACCGCCTTTTTCAGCCATTCATTGACCACCCAGTCATGGCCAATTTTCTCGGCCGCCCGCGCGGTGCCGGCATCGAGCGCGGCCAGAACCGCCTCGACCGCTTCACGATCGGCACCGGTCGTCTGGGCGTTCAGCGTGTCGCGGCGGTCCCAAAGGGCTTCAATGGTCGGGCGAAGGGCCGAAATCGTCATCGTTTATTCCTCGATCATAAGCAGTTGGGCGGACCATGCGCAGGCCGGTCGCGCAGGTCAACCTGCGATGGTGACAGGCGACGGATGAAATCGTTGCTTGGTAAACCGGTGTTAATGCATCCAGGGTTGAATGCCCGTCGCACGCAGCCTTCCGGGCACAGAAAACGGACATGATGAAAGCCACACCCAATATGCAGGTATCCGCCGCCCCCCTGGACGATGCCGCTGCGGCGCCGTGGACGCCGCATTTGCGCGATGCGCTGCTGGAAAGCCGTGAGCGGTGGCGCGACATGGTGGCGCTGTGTGCCGATTTCGCGTTTGAAACCGACCGTTGGGGCCGGCTGGTGTTCGTCTACCCCGATCCGGCTTTGGGCTGGCCGGCCAGCACCTTGCTGGGGCAGCCGGCGGATCTGCTGCTGGCGCAGAGCGATGGGATGGGCGGCTTCAACCCGTTCCGCGCCGCCGTGCCGGTGCGCCGCCGGCGGGCCTGGTTGCGCGGGCCGGATGGGGTGCCGCTGTGCCTGTCATTCGCCGTTGCCCCCATGCTGGATGCGGCCGGGCAGATTATCGGCGTGCGCGGCGTGGGCCAGGACATCACGCGCGAAGAAGGCCAGGATTCGGTGCTGGCCGCCCGGCTGCGGCGGGGCGAGGTGGTGGAACATATTCTGACCCGTATGCGCCAGGAGGTGCTGGCGCCACGTATGATGCAGGCGGCGCTGGAAGCGCTGACCTCGGCCATTGGTGCCACAGGCTGCGCGGTGATCAGCCTGCCGGAAGACCGGCCAACCACGATGCCGCCCAGCCCGCTGCGGCTGCCGAGTATTTTGTATCACGCCGGCAGCATGAGCCCAGCCGCCGTGCTGCGCAGCGGGCTGGAAGCCCTGGTTGCCGGCGCGATCGACCCGGTGCAGACCGTGGCGGAGGACGGGTCTGGCGTGATGGGCTGCGGCTGCCAGCCGCGCTATGGCGCGCAGGCGGCGGTGCTGCTGTGGCGCGGGCCGGAAGGCCGGGCGTGGGATAGCGACGATCTGGTGGTGGTGTCCGCCGCTGCCGGGGTGATCCGGATGGTGCTGGAGCACGAGTCCATTCAGCAGGAAATGTCGCGCCAGGCGCGGACCGATCCGCTGACCGGACTGCTCAACCGCCGCGCCTTCGTCGAGGAGGTGAACCGCCGGCTGGACCGGCTGGACCACGAGGATATGCCGGGCACGCTGATGTTCGCGGATCTGGACAATTTCAAAGTGCTGAACGATGCGCTGGGCCATGATGCGGGCGATAAGGCGCTGGCCGCCGTCGGCACGTTGCTGCGCGCGACGTTCCGGCCTTCGGATCTGGTGGCCCGGTTTGGCGGTGATGAGTTCGCGGTGTGGTTGGATGGCGCGGACGACCTGGCCGCCGCCGAGCGGGCGGAATCGCTGCGGCTGAACGCCCCCGCCATCATGGCCGATGAAATTGGCCGGGATGATATGGCGCTGGGCCTGTCGATCGGGATTGCCACGCGCTGGCCGGGGCGGGGCGAGGGCGTTGATGGGCTGCTGCACCGGGCCGATCAGGCGATGTACGAGGGCAAGCGCGGCGGGCGCGGGCGCTGGCAGGTGTCCCATTCCGGACCGCCATTGCCGCGTCCGCGGAGTGACATGGCATGACCGCCCCCGCTGACCTGGCCGCGCCTGCCGCAAACTCCGGCACCGCCCAGATTGGCGGGGATGAACGGATACGCGTGCGCCTGGGTGCGGCGGCCGACACCGCGCAGGCGGTGCTGCTGCGACTGGCCACCGACCCGGCGCCGACGGTGCGCGCGGCCGTGGCGATGAACCCGGCCGCATCGGGTGCGGTGAACCAGGTGCTGGCGGGCGACGGCGATGCGCGCATCCGGGCGTTGCTGGCGCGCAAACTCGCCGCCATTCTGCCGGCCATGCCGATTGCGGCGCGGGACCGGATGCAGGCGCAGGCTTTGGCAACGCTGGAGAGCCTGGTGGCCGATGAGGCGGTACGGGTCCGCATGGCGATTGCCGATGCGATCAAAGACCTGCCGGGCGTGCCGCATGGCATGGTGATCGCACTGGCGCGCGACGCGGCGATGCAGGTGGCCGAGCCGGTGATCCGCCTGTCGCCGCTGCTGAGCGATGATGATTTGCTGGCCCTGATCGCCGCGCCGCCGGTGGCCGCGACCTTGAACGCGGTGGCCAGCCGCCCCGGCATCGCCCCCGCGATTACCCAGGCTCTGGCCGCCAGTGACCATGCCGACGCGATTACCGCGATGTTGGAAAACCCGACCGCGGCGATCCAGGAAGCGACGCTGGATGCGCTGGTGGGCCGCGCCCGGGCCCATACCGCCTGGCATGCGCCAATTGTGCGGCGGCCGCATCTGTCATCGCACGCCGCGCGCGCGCTCAGCCTGTTCGTAGCCGAGCATCTGCTGGACGAGTTGGCGCAGCGCGCCGATCTGGATGCCGCGACGTCGGCCGAATTGCGCCGCCGTGTCGGCTCCAGCCTCGCCGCGAGCCGCGCGCCGCAGGCACCGACGGACCTGCATCAGGCGATGGCGCAGGCGCGGTGCATGTTTGCTGATGGGGCGCTGGACGAGCTGGCGGTGCTGGCGGCGGTAGAACGCGGCGAGGCGGTGCTGGCCACGGCCCTGCTGGCCGTGGCGACGGACCTGCCGTATGCCGCCGTTGATCGGGCGGTGACCCTGCGCAGCCCGAAAGCCATCGTCGCCCTGGTCTGGAAGGCCAATTTCGGAATGGCGCTGGCGGTGGCGTTGCAAAGCATGCTGCTGGGCGCGGCGCCGCATACGCTGCTGCAAGCCGCGCCGCGCGGCGGCTTCCCGCTGGCGGTGGACGAAATGCGGTTTCAGTTGGATTTTCTGGCGAAAATGGGCCGCTAATCCACCACGGATTTATCCTCAATCCCCTGTTTGCGCAGCAATTCCCGATAGGGGCCTGGGCGGGCGGCCAGCACGGCGGGCGGGCCGTCATCGATTACCCGGCCGGCATCCATCACTACGATGCGGTCGAAATTCTGTAGCGTGGACAGCCGATGCGCCACCGCGATCACGGTGCGGCCTTGCATCAGCCGGTCCAGCGCCACCTGGATCGCCTGTTCGCTTTCACTGTCGAGCGCGCTGGTGGCTTCATCCAGCAGCAGGATCGGCGCGTTTTTCAGCAAGGCGCGGGCAATCGCCAGCCGTTGCCGTTGGCCGCCGGACAGGCGGGTGCCGCGATTGCCGACCATGGTGGCGAAGCCGTCCGGCAAGGCCTCGATAAACTCCCGGCAGCGCGCGGTTTCGGCGGCGCGCAGCACCTCGGCCTCGGTCGCGTCCGGGCGGGCGTAGCGGATATTCTCCAGCACCGAGCGGTTGAACAACGCGGTATCCTGCGGCACCACGGCCATGCCGTAGTTCAGGCTTACCTGGGTGACGTGGGCAATATCCTGCCCGTCGATCCGCACCGTGCCGGCATCGGCATCGTATAAGCGTTGCAGCAGGGCGAGGACGGTGGATTTGCCGGCGCCGGACGCGCCGACCAGGCCGACGCGCTGGCCGGCGGGGATGGACAGATCCAGGTCGCGCAAAATCGCCGGGCGGCCGGGATAGGCGAAGCGGACGTGGTCGAACACCACCGCACCGGCGCCGGGCCGGAGTGCGGTGGCATCCGGCGCGTCCGGCATGGTGTGCGGTTCGAGCAGGGAGGCCAGAGCCTCATCCAGCCGGGCGACCTGCTGGGTGAGATCGACCAGCGAGACCGCCAGATCGCGGGTGCCGTGCAGGATGGTGAAGCCGAGGCCGCAGATCAGGTTGATATCACCCACCGAGGCCTGGCCCTGCTGCCACATCCAGACCGCCCAGCCGAGCAGGCCGGCGGTGATCAGCGCCGTCATCGCCGCATGCAGCAGGCGGAGCTTCTCCATATAGAGCAGGCTGCGGCGGCGGGCGGACATTTCCGTCTCGATCCGCTCCCCAATGCGGGCCTGTTCGCGCCAGGTGGCGCCGAAGGCGCGCACCACGTTCATATTGGTGATGACGTCGACAAATTCGCCGTCCACCGCCGCCGCCTCGGCGGCATAGGCGCGGTGGATCGGGGTGCCGTGGGCGGCGAGGCGGAAAATCACCGCCGCCATGGCGATTGCCACCACCGCGAGGCTGCCGGCCATCAGCGGGTTGACAGTGGCGATCAGCACGATGGCGACCGACACCGCCAGGATTGGCGGGATGACGTTCCAGGTGCCGGTGCTCTCGGTTTGGAAGATCGCGTTCGAGGTCGCGGTGATCCGGCTGGCGAGCGTGCCGGGCATGCGGTCGGCGAAGTAGCTCGGGGAATGGCCGGTCAGATGCGCGAACAGATCGGCCCGCACATCGCCGGTGACGCGCACGAATACATGGGCGGCCACCCAGCCGCCAATGCGCCAGGTGAAGTTATCCGCCGCGATCAGCGCGCACAGCACGCCGAAGGCCACCCAGGCGGCGTTGCCGGCCTGGGCCGGGCCGTGGCTGACGACATCGATCAGTTGCTTGAGCGCGTATTGCGAAAACACCGAACACAGCACCGCGCCGACCACGGCGGCCAGCACCACGCCGTGGCCGAGCCGGTGACGGGCGACATAGTGGAACAGGAAGCGCAGCGGCGCGTTCTGGAATCGGGTCATCTCGGTCGTCACGGGGCAGGACTTCCTGTGGGAGTGGACAGCGCCTTATAGCACCGCCATTAAGGCGCAAATCAGACCAGAATAAAGCCACACCACATGCGCATCGCCCAAATCGCCCCGTTGTTTGAAGCCGTGCCGCCGCTGCGCTATGGCGGCACCGAGCGTGTGGTGCATTGGCTGACCGAGGCGTTGGTGGGCGCGGGGCACGAGGTGACCTTGTTTGCCACCGGCGACAGCCGCACCAGCGCCACGCTGGTGCCAGTGCGGGCGCAGGCGGAGCGGTTTCAGCGCAATTTTGAAGTGAACAACGCGCCCTATGCCCGCATGATCGAACTGGTCGCGCGGCAGGCGGCGGCGTTCGACGTGCTGCATTTCCATATCGACTTCCATCCGTTTTCGGTGATGTCGCGCCAGGCGACGCCGTTTCTGACCACGCTGCACGGGCGGCTCGACCAGGCTTGGGTGGACCAGATCTACGGCCTGTTCCCCGATGTGCCGCTGGTGTCGATTTCCGACAATCATCGCCGACCGCTGCCGGGGCAGAACTGGCTCGGCACGGTGCTGCACGGCATGCCGCGCGACCTGCTGCGGCCGACGGCCGACGGCGGGGATTATTTTGCCTTTCTCGGCAGGATCTCGCCGGAAAAGGGCATTGTGGACGCCATTCGCATCGCCCATGCGACCGGGGTGCCGTTGAAAATTGCCGCGAAGGTCGGCGAGGAAGATACTGAATTTTATCAACATGTGGTCAAGCCGCTGATCGACGGCGCTGCCGTTGAATATATTGGCGAGATCGACGACGACCAGAAGGCGGATTTCCTGTCTAACGCGCGCGCGATGCTGTTCCCGATCGACTGGCCGGAGCCGTTTGGGCTGGTGATGATCGAGGCGATGGCCTGCGGCTGCCCGGTGATTGCCTATCCGCGCGGATCGGTGCCGGAGGTGATCGAGGACGGGCTGACCGGCTTTATCGTGCCCGATGTGGCCGGCGCGGTGGCCGCCTGTGCAAAGCTCGACGCGCTGCCGCGCGCGGCGGTGCGGGCGCGGTTTGAGCAACGCTGGACGTCCGAGCGGATGGCGGCGGATTATCTGCGGCTGTACCAAGGATTGATCGCCGCACGCGCGCCGGGTTAACGCCGCGATTCAGCCATTTTCGCCCGCTATCTGACCCTCACGAACCCCAGACCGAAGGCCCGAGCCCATGCGTATCGCCCAGATTGCCCCGCTGTTCGAAGCCGTGCCGCCGAAATTCTATGGCGGCACCGAGCGTGTCGTGCATTGGCTGACCGAGGGGTTGGTGGAAATGGGGCATGATGTGACCCTGTTCGCATCCGGTGACTCGCAGACCTCCGCCAAGCTGGACGCGGTCTGGCCGCAGGCGCTGCGGCTCAACCCGGTGATCGACTGGAACGCCACCTATGCGATGCTGATCGAACACGTCGCCCGCCGCGCGCATGAATTCGACGCGCTGCATTTCCATATCGATTACTGGCCGAATTCGGTGTTCACCCGGCTGGGCATTCCGTTCGTGACCACCATGCATGGCCGGCTGGATCTGCCGTTGTTTGTGCAGACGTTCAATTACTTCAAGGACGTGCCGCAGGTTTCGATTTCCAACAATCAGCGCACGCCGGTGCCCAACCTGAACTGGGCGGGAACGGTGTATCACGGCATGCCCAAGGACCTGCTGACCCCGCTGGCCGATGGCGGCAAGGGCGATTACTTTGCCTTCCTCGGCCGTATCTCGCCGGAAAAGCGGGTGGATCGGGCGATCGAAATCGCCGGCGCGACCAACACCACGCTGAAAATCGCCGCCAAGATCGACCGTGCCGATCAGGACTATTTCGACCGCGACATCGCGCATCTGTTTAAGCAGGCGCATGTCGATTACATCGGCGAGATCAACGACACGCAAAAGGTCGGCTTCCTCGGCAATGCCAAGGCTCTGCTGGTGCCGATCGACTGGGAAGAACCGTTCGGCCTGGTGATGATCGAGGCGATGGCCTGTGGCACCCCGGTGATCGCGTTCCGCCGTGGCAGCGTGCCGGAGGTGATCGACGACGGCGTGACCGGGTTTATCGTCGACAATATGGAACAGGCGATTGCGGCGGCGGGAAAAGTTGGCCAGCTCGACCGCCAGAAAGTCCGCGCCCGGTTTGAGGAGCGCTTCACCAATCACCGCATGGCGCAGGACTACGTCAACATCTACCAGAAGCTGATCGACGCCAAGAAAGCGGGCTGAGGCATCGGCGGCAGGGTTGCCCCTGCCGCCATCACGCGACGATCAGCCGAACAGCTTGGTGGCGATTTCCGCGACATGCTTGCCCTGGAAGCGGGCACCGGCGAGTTCGTTTTCGCTCGGCTGGCGCGATCCGTCGCCGGCGCTGATGGTGGTGGCGCCGTAGGGGCTGCCGCCGGTGACTTCGCCGACGCCCATCTGGCCCTGGAAGCTGTAGGGCAGGCCGACAATCACCAGGCCGAAATGCAGCAGGTTGGTGATCAGCGAAAACAGCGTGGTTTCCTGCCCGCCATGCTGGGTGGCGGTGGAGGTGAAGACCGCGCCGACCTTGCCGTTGAGCGCGCCGCGCGCCCAGAGCCCGCCGGTCTGATCCAGGAAGGCGGCCATTTGCGACGGCAGCCGGCCGAAGCGGGTGCCGGCGCCGATGATGATGGCGTCATAGTTTTCCAATTCGGCCACCGTCGCCAGCGGGGCGGCCTGATCGAGCTTGAAATGCGCGGCGCGGGCGGCGTCTTCCGGCACGGTTTCCGGCACCCGGCGAATGTCCACGCTGGCCCCCGCGTCGCGTGCGCCGGCCGCCACGGCGTTGGCCATGGTTTCAATATGGCCATAGGCGGAATGGTAGAGAACGAGCACTTTTGCCACGATGGGCCTCCGATCTGTTGCGATGCAGCGTAGATGGCACCGGTCACGCAATCGGAAAATTGGAATAATTTAGATCAAATCGTTCGAATTAATCGGCAAGCCAGCCTGGGCGCGAAAATGCGCGATCAGCCAGGATGCGGCCGGCCCGGGCAAGGTATCGGTGCGGTGGATGGCGGTGAGCGGGTAAGCGTGCCGGCGCAGATCTGGTGCGCGCATTTCCACCAGGCGGCCGGCGGCGAGGTCGTCGGCCACCATCGGCAGTGGCATATTGCCCCAGCCGAGCCCGGCCAGCAGCAAAGCGTGCTTGGCGCCGAGGTCGGCCAGGCGCCAGGTGCGGGGGCTGAGGACGGAGAAATCCCGCCCCTCGGTCAACGGGGAGCGATCGGTGAGCACCAGTTGCAGATGCGCGCGGGCGGCGCCGGGATGGGTTGAGGCGGCCTGCGCCAGCGCGTGCTGCGGCGCGCAGACCGGCACCAGATCCACCGCGCCGACGGCGATGCGTTCGATGTTCGCGGCTTCGATTTCGAGCCCGCCGAGAATGCCGATCATGGCCGAGCCATCGAGCACCTTCTGCATCACCGCGCCCAAAGCCTCGGTATGCAGCCGGATCGGCACGGTGGGGAAGCGGGCGCTGAACTGTTCCAGCGCATCGACCAGCCGGGCGGTGGGCAGCAGCACATCGACGACCAGGCCGAGCTCGGCTTCCAGCCCATGCAGCAGGCCGCGCACCCGGGCGCGCAGGCCATCGACATCGCGCATCACCGCGCAGGCCTCGGCGAGCACGATGCGGCCGGCCTCGGTCAGTTCCGGCTTGCGGGTGGCGGTGCGGTCGAACACCTGCACGCCGAGTTGGTCTTCCAGATTGGCGATGGTGTAGCTGATGACCGAGGTGGCCCGCCCCAAGGCGCGGGCCGCCGCGGCGAACCCGCCGGCATCCACCACCGCGAGGAACACCCGCAGCTGGTCCAGCGTGGGGGTGCCTGGCTCGGTCATAGCCGGGCGCCTTCGTGCCGCAGCAGCCAGGCTTTGCGGTGCAGGCCGCCGCCATAGCCGGTCAGCCCGCCATCGGCGCCGATCAGGCGGTGGCACGGCACGACGATGCTGAGCGGGTTGGCGCCATTGGCGGCGCCGACCGCCCGCACCGCGCTGGGCCGGCCAATCGCGCAGGCCAGACCGGCATAGGTTTGGGTGGCGCCGGGGGGAATGGCGGTCAGCGCGGCCCAGACCAGGCGCTGGAAGGCGGTGCCGCCGGCGCGCCAGGGGATTTCCGCCAGCGCATCGAGCCGGCCAGCGAAATAGGCCGCGAGCGCGTCGCGCACGCCCGCCGGGGCGACGCCGTCCGCCGTGGTGTCGCTGCCGTGGAAGCGGCGCAGCAAGGCGCGCAGCCGGGCCTCGTAGTCGTGGAAATCCACCGCCAGCAGGCAGCCTTCCGCATCGGTGACCAGCAGCAGCGTGCCCAGCGGGCTGGCCATGCGGTCCAGGCGCATCGGGGCCGCGCCCCTAGACCTGGGCGACGATGAACAGCCGGCGGAACGGCAGCAGGGTGGTGCCATCGGCGCGGCGCGGGTAGATCGGGCGCATCGCGGCGGCGTAGGCGGCGAAGAAGCCGTCGCGCAGGTCCCCCGACAGCGCATCGAGGAATGGCCGCAGGCTGGTGCCGCTGGCCCATTGGGCCACCGCGTCCTCCCCGGTCAGGGCGTGCAGGTAAATCGTCTCCCAGATATCCAGCGCGGCGGTGCGCGGGCGCAGAATGTCCCAATATTCGCCAGGCGAGAGAATGGAAGGGGCGGAGGTGACACGCTTCAAGGTGTCCGCCCACGGGCCGCTGGCAGCGACATCGTATTGCGCCGCCCGCAGCGGTTCGTTGTGCATGGCCGGCATTTGCACCGCGAGCGTGCCGCCGGGGGCGAGTTGGCTGAGCAGGCGGGGGAATAGCTCCGCATGGCCGCCCAGCCAGTGCAAGGCGGCGTTGGAGTAGATCACCTGCGGCTGGGCGGTCGCCGTCCAGTCCCCGAAGCTTGCCTGCACGAAGCGGCAATCCGGCACGGCGGTGCGGGCGCGTTCCAGCATGGGGGCGGAGCTGTCGAGTCCCAGCACGTCGGCTGCCGGCCAGCGCCGCTTGAGGATGGCGGTGACATTGCCCGGGCCGCAGCCGAGGTCCACCACGTGCGCGGGGGCTGGTGCATCGATGCGGCCGAGCAGGTCCAAGGCCGGCCGCAGGCGTTCATCGGTGTAGCGCAGGTAGAGCGCGGGATCCCACTGCATCGTCGACTCCATATATTAGTGGCACTCAAACCGTGTCATGCATGCACGATAGACTGAATGCCGGGGGGAGCGGAACCGCATCCGCGCCGCCGGACCGGCCAATAGAGGGCAGTCATGGCAGCGTCGCGCCACCAAGGTCGGTGCGGCATCGCTGCACAATTGACGCGCCCGCTTGCGCCACTTATAAGCCGGCCCCTGTTCGCAGACTTGGTTGGGGACCTGCCGCAAGCGGGGCCCATTGTTTTGTGTACCGGCGTTGCGGCCCTTTCGGCTGTAGCCCGGCTTTATTCGGAGTAGTGTCGTGAAGCGCACCTATCAACCCTCGAAGCTGGTTCGCAAGCACCGCCACGGCTTCCGCACCCGCATGGCCACTGTCGGCGGCCGTAAGGTCCTGGCCAATCGTCGCGCTAAGGGTCGCAAGAAGCTTTCCGCCTGATCGGACGCTTCAGGAGCCGCAAATGAGCGCGGCACCCATCGGCCAAACCCAGCCGCCACTGCTGCTGCCTGAGCGTCTGCAACGCCGCGCAGAATTTTTGCGCGTGGCGTCTAAGGGGCGCAAGGCGCCGGTACATGGGCTGGTGCTGCAAGCTTTGCCGCGTGATGATCTTGGCCCGGCGCGCATCGGTTTTACGGTGACGAAGAAAGTCGGCAATGCCGTGGTCCGTAATCGGACCCGGCGCCGCTTGAAGGAAGCGGCGCGGCTGGTGCTGAACGCGCAGCCGGTCGCGGGCGTCGATCTGGTGCTGATCGGCCGGGATGCGACCCGTGGACGCGATTTCCTCGATTTGCAGGACGATTTCCGTCGTGCGCTGCGCAAGACCGGCGTGACATGAGCCCGGCGGCCATCGTTCTGACCGGCCTGGTGCAAACCTACCGTTATACGTTGCGCGGGATTATCGGCGCCAATTGCCGGTTCAGCCCGAGTTGCAGCGAATATGCGCTGCAAGCGCTGGCCAGCCACGGTGCGATGCACGGGACGGCGCTGACCACCAAGCGCATTCTGCGCTGCAATCCCTGGCACGAAGGCGGATACGACCCCGTGCCCCCTCCCCATTCCTCTCGCCAACGGACGGCTCTCTGATCATGGACCAAAAGCGCCTGTTCCTGGCGATCGCTATTTCTCTCGCGATTTTGCTCGGCTTCCAATATCTGATGCCGCACAGCAAGCTGCCGCCGCCGAGCGCGACGACGGCGACCACCGCGGCACCGATCGATGCCGCTGCCCCGCGCGCCGCCACACCGGCCGACACCACCGCCGCGATCCCGCGCGAAGTGCCGCGGCTGAAAATTAGCGCGCCCCGCGTATCCGGCAGCATCAGCCTGCTCGGCGCCCGCATCGACGATGTCGTACTGGCCGACTACCGGGAGACGACGGACAAAACCTCCGCCAACGTCCATATTCTGGAACCGCGCAGCGAGGCGCATCCGTATTACGTGCAGTTCGGCTGGTCCGCCCCGACTGGCTCCACCCTCAAGCTGCCCAGCAATGATACCGTCTGGACCGGCGCGGGTGAGGTTGCCCCCGGCAAAACCGGCGTGCTGAGCTGGAACAACGGCGAGGGCCTGACGTTCCGGATCGAGATCGGCGTTGACGCGAACTACATGTTCACCGTTAAGCAGTCCGCCCACAACGCGGCCGGCGACACCGCCCTGCTGTTCCCCTGGGCCCGCATCCGCCGCGACTACACCCCCACCGTGGCCGGCTACTACGTGCTGCATGAAGGCATGGTCGGCGTGCTCGACGGCACGCTGAAGGAAGAAACCTACGCCAACGCCAAATCCGCCGGCGAGAAAAAAGGTGGCATCGCGCTGGAAGCCACCGGCGCGGGCGGCTGGATGGGCATTACCGACAAATACTGGCTCATTGCCCTGGTGCCGGATCAGGCGGTGCCGCTCACCACCGCGTATCGCCACATCGCCGAGGCCGGGCAGGACCGCTACCAGGTGGATTTCGTTGCCAAGGACCCGACCGCGATCGCGCCGGGGGCGGACGCGACGCTGACCACGAGGCTGTTCGCCGGCGCCAAGGAAGTGAACCTGCTCGACCGCTACGAAACCGACGAGCACATCCCTCATTTCGACAAGGCGGTGGATTTCGGCTGGTACTACTTCCTGACCAAGCCGTTCTTCTACGCGATCGACTGGATTTACGGCATCGTCGGCAATTTCGGCGTCGCCATCCTGATCTTTACCCTTATCGTGAAGCTGCTGTTCTTCCCGCTCGCCAACAAATCTTACCGCTCGATGAGCAAGATGAAGCTGTTGGCGCCGAAAATGACCGAGCTGCGCGAGCTGCATAAAGACCAGCCGGCCGAGCTGCAGAAAGCCACCATGGCGCTGTACAAGGCGGAGAAGGTGAACCCGGCCAGCGGCTGCCTGCCGCTGCTGATCCAGATTCCGGTGTTCTTCTCGCTCTACAAGGTTATTTTCGTGACCATCGAAATGCGGCAGGCGCCGTTCTTCGGCTGGATCCACGATCTGTCGGTGGTTGACCCGACCAACATCTTCAACCTGCTCGGGCTGATCCCGTTCGACCCGTCGGTGATCTCGCCGTATCTGCATATGGGCATCTGGCCGCTGGTGATGGGCATTACCATGTTCCTGCAACAGAAGCTGAACCCGCCGCCGCCGGACCCGATGCAGGCCAAGCTGTTCCAGTTCATGCCGATTCTGTTCACGTTCATGATGGCCGGCTTCCCGGCGGGGCTGGTGATTTACTGGTCGTGGAACAACACGCTGACGATGGCGCAGCAATGGTTCATCATGCGGCAGACCAACCTTTCCAAGCCGGGACGTAAAGCAGGAGCACGCGCATCAACCTGACCCCAGAAGGCGAAGCCGCCGCTGAAGCCGCACGCATCGAGGCCGGACGCAAACTGTTCGCCGGTCAGTGCCGCTTTGTTTTCGCCGCCCAGAACATCGACCAGTTGCCGCCGACCGCGCTGCCGGAGATTGCCTTCGCTGGGCGGTCCAACGTTGGCAAATCGTCGCTGGTCAACGCGCTGACCGGGCAGAAGGCGCTGGCCCGGGCGTCCAACACGCCTGGCCGGACCAAGCAGCTCAACTTCTTCGAGCTCGACGGCCGGCTGACCTTGGTGGACATGCCCGGCTACGGCTATGCCCAGGCGGCCAAGGCGGTGAAGAAGGACTGGCAAGGGCTGATGTTCGACTTTCTGCGCGGCCGGCCGACGCTGCGCCGGGTGGTGCTGCTGCTCGACGCGCGCATTCCGTTTAAGGACAGCGACCACACGGTGATGCGGCTGCTGGATAAAGCGGCGGTGACCTATCAGATTGTACTGACCAAGGCCGATAGCGTGAAACCCGCGGCGCTGGAGACCAAGCAAGCGCTGACGCAGGCGTTGATCGCCAAGCACGCGGCCGCCTTCCCGGTGCTGTTCACCACATCGAGCGAAACCGGGCTGGGCATGGAAGCGTTGCGCGCCTCGCTCGCCGAGTTGGTGGAGCCGATTGACCTGGGCTGAGGCGTTCGCGATGGGTGGCACCGCTTGACCCGCCCGCCCCATCTGGGCACAAGGCAGCAGCCAGTTGACCCTATCGCGATGGAACGAACATGAGTGAGAACCAAGCCCAAGCCGCCGATGCGCCCAAGAACGACGCGCAGGCCCAGGCCAGTATTCTTGCCCATGCCCTGCCCTTCCTGCGCCGCTATGCCGGGGCCACGATCGTGGTGAAATACGGCGGGCACGCGATGGG
>CAITOL010000046.1 GCA_903893975.1 uncultured Rhodospirillales bacterium
ATCGGGGGTGATGACGCGCATGGCGGAGGGATCGACGCCGAAGACCATGCCGGCCATGACGTTGCGGACGGTCCAGCTGCCTTGGGTGTTGGTGCGGATGGTCCAGGTGCCGGCCGCGGTATCGTAATCGGCCAGACAGGCACGGGCTTCCATCGAATTGACCACGATGCGGTTGTTGACCACGGTCAGGCTGGTGACATGGGCGGCGGAGGCGAACAGCGCCTCGGTTTCCGCTTTCGGGCCGACTTCCCAGTCGAAGCACAGATTGCCGGGTGCCTGCGGCCACACCTGCACCGCATCCGGCGCAACCGCCGTGGCGAGGTCGGAGATGGAGGGCAGCAGGTCGTACTCCACCACGATGGCTTCCAGCGCATCGCGCCCGGCCTGCACGGTTTCGGCCACCACGAAGGCGACGGGTTCGCCGACATGGCGCACCTCGCCCTCGGCCAGGGTGTGGCGCGGCGGGCTGACCTGCTTGCTGCCGTCGCGATTTTCCAATTCCACCAGCACCGGCAACAGGCCGATCTTGTCGGCCTTCAGATCGGCGTTGGTGTAGATCGCGCGCACGCCGGGAAGCGCGGCGGCGGCGGTGGTATCAATGCTGAGAATGCGCGCCGCGGCGTGCGGGCTGCGCAGCACCAGGCCATGCAGCATGCCCGGCAGGTTATAGTCTGCGGTGTAGCTGCCATGGCCTTTCAGTAGGCGAGGGTCTTCGACGCGACGCACAGGCTGGGCAACACCGAACTTGGTCATGGACGCATTCTCTCCGACAAACTGTTTTACGTTGACCGGACAATGCACGCATCGCCGTCCGGCTGGGAAGGGTTAGGTTCTGGGAAGGCTTAGGTTTGCGCCGCGCCTTCACGAATTTTGCGCGCCATGGCGGCGATGCCGTTGCCGCGATTGGTCGATAGGGCTTCTAGCAGGCCGAGATCCTTGAGGAAGACCGGATCGGTGGCGGCAATCTCCGCGCGGTCGCGGCCGGAATAGACCCGCAGCAGCAGGGCGACGAGGCCGGCGACGATGGCGGCATCTGAGGCGCCGGCGAAATAGAGTTTGCCGTCGCGTTCGATCAGCTCCATCCACACCTTGCTCTGACAGCCTGGCACGCGATGCGCATCATCGGCCCAGTCATCCGGGAAGGCCGGCAGGTTGCGGCCCAGTTCGATGATGTATTGGTAGCGCTCCATCCAATCATCGAACAAAGCGAGGTCTTCGCCGATCGCGGCAATCGCGTCGGCGGCGGTCGGGTCTGCGGGCTGGACGAATGGGTCGGTCATGCTGCCGATGTGCGGGCGGTGCGGCGATGCGTCAAGTGGGCGGGATCAGGCAGGGCGTTGCTGCCCGAACACGATGCGGTGGCCATCGAGGGTGGTGACCATGATTTCCCGCATGCCGTATGGCTGATCGAGCGGCGCGGTGCAGTGCGCGCCGCGCTGGGTGAATTCGGCATGCAGTGCGGCGACGTCATCGGTGTCGATATAGCCGAACCAGCTATGCGATCCGATTTCGGGCGGCCGTGGCTCATTTGGGCAGTGGCCGGGCATGAGGCGCACACCATCCCGCTCGGCCAGTCGCCAGTCTTCCCCCTCCTCCCATAGCAGGCGGAAGCCCAGCACGTCGCGGAACCAGGCGGCGGAGGCGTGCAGGTTGGGCACCGCGAGCACGAAGGCGTAGGGGCGGAGGGTCATAGGATGAAGCGGCTGAGATCGCCCTTGGCCGCGAGCGGGGCGACGCGTTCGTGCACGTAGTCCGCATCCACGCGGACGCTTTCACCGCCACGGTCCGAGGCGGAGAAGCTGATCTCCTCCAGCAGCCGTTCCAGCACCGTGTGCAGCCGGCGGGCGCCGATGTTTTCCACCCGGTCGTTAATCGCCGCTGCGAGGTCGGCCAGGGCTTCGACCGCATCCGGTGCGAAGGACAGGTCCATCCCCTCGGTGCCGATCAGGGCGGTATATTGCTTGAGCAGGGAGTGTTCGGGCTCGGTGAGGATGCGGCGCAGATCGTCGCGGGACAGCGGCTGCAACTCCACCCGGATCGGCAGCCTGCCTTGCAGTTCCGGCAGCAGGTCGGACGGCTTGGACAGGTGGAAGGCGCCGGAGGCGATGAACAGGATATGGTCGGTTTTGACCGGGCCGTGCTTGGTGTTGACGGTGGTGCCTTCGATCAGCGGCAGCAGGTCGCGCTGCACGCCTTCGCGCGACACATCGCCGCCACGCACACCGTTTTCGCTACCGCGGGCGATTTTATCGACCTCGTCCAGGAACACGATGCCGTGGTTTTCGGCATGCGCCACGGCGTCTTTGTTGAGTTGTTCGTCGTCCAGCAGCTTGTCCGCTTCTTCACGCTGCAGCGCGGCGCGGGCGGCGGCGACCGACATTTTGCGCGGGCTGGCCTGCTTGCCGCCCATCATGTTCTTCATCATGTCCGACAGGTTGACCATCTGCCCCGGCGGCATGCCGGGCACATCGAACTGACCGATCGGGCTGGCGGGCGCATCGAACAGGCTGACCTCGATCTCGCGGTCCTCCAACTCGCCGCTGCGCAACATCTGGCGGAAGCGGCTGCGGGTGTCGGCGGCCGCATGTTCGCCAACCAGGGCGGTGATCAGCCGCTCCTCCGCATTGGCTTCGGCCTTGACCTGCACGGCGCGGCGGCGGGTTTCGCGCAGCATGGTGATGGAGATTTCCACCAGGTCGCGGATGATGCTTTCCACGTCGCGGCCGACATAGCCGACTTCGGTGAATTTGGTCGCCTCAACCTTGATGAACGGCGCCTGGGCGAGCTTGGCGAGGCGGCGGGCGATTTCGGTTTTGCCGCAGCCGGTCGGGCCGATCATCAGGATGTTCTTGGGTACCACCTCCTCGCGCATGGCCGCCGAGAGTTGCTGGCGGCGCCAGCGATTGCGCAGGGCGATGGCCACCGCGCGTTTGGCGTCGTGCTGGCCGACGATGAAGCGGTCGAGTTCGGAGACGATTTCACGCGGGGAAAAGGTTGGCAGGTCCATGGTTCAGCCTTCGCCCACGATCGTTTCAACGATCACGTTGTAGTTGGTGTAGACGCAGATATCGCCGGCGATTTTCATTGCCCGGCGGGCGATGTCCTCGGCTTGCAGGTCTGGCAGGCCGATCAGGGCGCGGGCGGCGGACAGGGCATAATTGCCGCCGGAGCCGATGGCGATCAGCCCGTCTTCCGGTTCCAGCACGTCGCCATTGCCGGTCAGGGTGAAGGACCGGTCTTTGTCGGCGACCGCCATCATGGCTTCCAGCCGGCGCAGGTAGCGATCGGTCCGCCAGTCTTTCGCCAGTTCGACGCAGGCGCGTTCCAACTGGTTGGGGAAGCGTTCGAGCTTGGCTTCCAGCCGTTCGAGCAGGGTGAAGGCGTCTGCCGTGGCGCCGGCGAAGCCGGCCAAAACGGTGCCGCCGGCGCCGATGCGGCGCACCTTGCGGGCATTGCCTTTGATGACGGTGGCGCCGAGGGTCACCTGGCCGTCGCCGGCCATCGCGACCGTGCCGAAGCGGCGGACACACAGGATGGTCGTGCCGTGCCAGCCGACCGGGTCATGGGGGGAGGAGGATGTGGTTTGCATGATGCGGCAACATGGGCACCGCGCCGCCCGCGAACAAGCCCGAGCGCGATGATGGCTCACATGTTTACTGATCCTGGTTTGCGGAGATGGGGGATTTTCGGCTAGAGCGGGCGCGCCAGAGGCCAGGAGCCAGCCGATGTCCCGCATTGCCCAGATTACCCGCACCACGTCCGAAACCGATATCACCCTGGCGCTGAACCTCGACGGGTCTGGCAAGGCGGAAATCGCCACCGGGATCGGCTTTCTCGACCATATGTTGACGGCTTTGGCGCGGCATTCGCTGATCGACCTGCGCGTGCAGGCCAAGGGCGATCTGCACATCGATTTCCACCACACGACCGAGGATATCGGCATTGTGCTGGGCCAGGCGATCTTGCAGGCGTTGGGCGATAAGCGCGGCATTGCGCGCTATGGCCATGCGGTGGTGCCGATGGATGAGGCGCTGGTGGAAGCGGCGATTGATCTGTCTGGCCGTGCGGTGGTGGGCTGGCAGGTGAGCTTTGCCCGCGACAAGGTGGGCGAGATGGATACTGAGCTGTTCGAGGAGTTTTTCCGCGCGCTGGCTGGCAATGCGCTGATGAATTTGCATGTCATCCAGAAAGCGGGGACCAACGCGCATCATATCGCCGAAGGGTGCTTCAAGGCGGTGGCGCGCGCGTTGCGGCAGGCGGTGACGCATGATCCGCGCATTGGCCAGGCCATCCCGTCCACCAAAGGGGCATTGTGAGGGGGCGGTGATGAAAACCTGGACTGTGCATACCAAAGCAGGGCGCACGCCGGAATTGCTGCCGGAAGGCTTTAGCCTGACCGCGATGGTGTTGGGGCCGGTTTGGCTGCTGGCGCAGCGTGCCTGGGTGCCGGCGGTGCTGCTGGGCTGTGCTCAGGTGGCCGGCCATCTGCTGGTGCCCGGGGCTTATGGCCTTGTGGTCAGCCTGGGGCTGGCGTGGATTTGTGGGGTGTTTGGCCGCGACTGGGTGCGCTGGTCGCTGGAGCGGCGCGGCTATGCGCTGAGCGATGTGGTGGCGGCGAGTTCGCTGGATCTGGCGTTCGGGCGTATTTTGACCGCGCGTCCGGGGCTGATTGAAGGATTTCCGACATGAAGGTCGTGGTGGTCGATTACGGCAGCGGCAATCTGGCCTCCGCGGCCAGGGGGCTGCAACTGGCTGCGGCGCGGCTGGGGCTGGTGGCCGAGGTGGCGATTACCGCTGACCCGGCAGAGGTGGCGGCGGCGGACCGGATTGTGCTGCCGGGGCAGGGGGCGTTTGCGGATTGCGCCCGTGGCGTGCGGGCTGTGGCCGGGCTGGAGCAGGCGATGCTGCGCGAGACCGAGGCAGGCAAGCCGTTTCTGGGCATTTGCGTCGGCATGCAGTTAATGGCCGCGCGCGGGCTGGAGCATGAAGTGACCCAGGGGTTCGGCTGGGTGCAGGGCGATATCGCCGCGATGACGCCGCCGGCCACGCTGCGCCTGCCACAGATGGGCTGGAACGGGCTGAATTTTGCGCCGGGCGTGCATCCGCTGCTGGAAGGTTTGCAGCCGGATGACCATGTCTACTTCGTGCACAGCTACGCGCTGGTGGGGGGCGACCCTGCCGAGTGCATCGCCACCACCGAGTATGGCGGCCCGGTTGTCGCCATGGTTGCCAAACGCAACTGGGCCGGGACGCAGTTTCACGTTGAGAAAAGCCAGGAGGTTGGTTTGCGTATTCTCGCCAATTTTCTGCGTTGGGACCCGCAATGATGGCCGAAGATATCGCCGATACCGAGACCGCTCAGGCGCATGCTGACTACCTGCATACCGTCGAGCGTGTGACGGATTTCAAGGACGACGATCTGGAGGCGCTGTGTGAAGCGACCGATGCGGCGATTATCGAAGGCGGCGGCTTCGGCTGGGTGAACCCGCCGGGGCGGCAGGCGCTGGAACGTTATTATCGCGGCGTGCTGTTGGTGCCGGAGCGTGAGCTGTTCGTTGCCCGGCAGGACGGGGTGGCGGTGGGGTCGGCACAACTGGTGCGCCCGCCGCGCAATAACGAGGCGCAGGCGTTTTCTGCCCAGCTGATGCATTCGTTCATTGCCCCGTATGCACGTGGGCAAGGCCTGGCGAAGCTGCTGACCACGCGGGTGGAGGAGGGGGCGCGGGCGCTCGGCTATCACATCCTCAATCTCGACGTGCGGGAAACCCAGACGGCGGCGATCCGGATGTACGAATCGCTCGGCTATATCCGCTGGGGCACCCATCCGGCCTATGCCCGGGTGCAAGGGGCGACGGTGAAGGGGATGTTCTTCTACAAGGTGTTGCAGCCCGGGAGCCGCATCGCATGAGCATGGGCTGGCCGACGCTGATCGCCGGATATTTCGTGGTCTGGTGGTTGATGTTGTTCGCGGTGCTGCCGTTTGGCACCCGACCGGCGCCGCAGCCGGATGCTTTGACCGGGTGGCGTGGCACGCCGGTGGCGCCACGCTTCTGGCGCACGGTGCTGGCGACGACGATTGTGGCGGCGGTGGTTTGGGGCGGCACGGTGGCGTTGATCGAATCGAATTGGATCAGCTTCCGCAGCGGGCCGTGGGCGATGCAGGAAAAGTAATGCCCGAAAATTAGGCGATTTGCTGAGGTCGTAGGCAAATCAGCTTAACTCTCGGGCATAACGCGTCTTAAAGGCCAATTTTTCGGCATTTTCAGTGCGAAATTTGCTGGACGTCGCTGGGACTTCCGCGCATTCTCGCGACTGAGGACGAGGCGTTGCCTCCTCCTGCCGTGTGACTGGCGTTTCCTCCCTAAACTTGGCCCGCGGTGCCTTTCGGCACGCGGGCCTCTTTTTTTCTGTCTATATGAATTTGTAGGGATGTGTCGAGCAATTTCCTGCGTCCAAACGCGGATTTTGGGGAATTTCTTGCGCAAATGGATTGTGCGGCGCAGCATTATTCCAATCCCAGCGATCAAATCGGCCAAGCTGGCGAAGAACGGCAACACGGAGTAGGTTCCGCGTCCCTGAACCTTCTGGACCCGACCGACCCATGCGTCTTTCCCGCAGCCTGGTGCCCACTCTGAAAGAAACCCCTGCCGAGGCGCAGATCGCGTCGCACCGGCTGATGTTGCGGGCCGGTTTGGTGCGCCAGACATCGGCTGGGATTTATGCGTGGCTGCCGGCGGGCTATCGGGTGCTGCAGAACATCGCCCAGATTGTGCGCGAGGAGCAGGACGCGTCTGGCGCGCAGGAAGTGCTGATGCCGACGCTGCAATCCGCCGATTTGTGGCGCCAGTCCGGCCGCTACGACGGCTATGGCGCGGAAATGCTGCGCATCAAGGATCGCCACGACCGCGAAATGCTGTACGGCCCGACCAATGAGGAAATGATCACCGACCTGTTCCGCCAGTCGGCCAAATCCTACCGCCAGCTGCCGCAGAACCTCTACCACATCCAGTGGAAGTTCCGTGACGAGGTGCGGCCGCGGTTTGGCGTGATGCGCGGGCGCGAGTTCCTGATGAAGGACGCCTATAGCTTCGATCTGGATCAGGCCGGCGCCGTGATCGCCTATCGTAAGATGATGCTGGCCTATATGCGCACTTTCCGTCGCCTCGGCGTGCAGGCCATTCCGATGGCGGCCGATACCGGGCCGATTGGCGGCGATTTGAGCCATGAGTTCATCATTCTGGCGCCCACCGGTGAAAGCCAAGTGTATTACGACGCGGCGTTCGAAACGATCGACACCTCGCCGTCCGCGTTCTCGTTCAACTCCGAAGCCGATCTGGAACGCTTCGCGGCGTTGATGACCACGCCCTATGCGGCGACCGACGAGAAGCACGATGAAGCGGCCTGGGCGAAAGTGGCGAACAAGCGCGAAGGCCGTGGTATCGAGGTCGGGCATATCTTCTACTTCGGCACCAAATATTCCGAGCCCATGGGGCTGAAGGTCGCCGGACCGGATGGCAGCCTGGTGGTGCCGCATATGGGTAGCTACGGCATTGGCGTCTCCCGCCTGGTCGGCGCGCTGATCGAGGCCAACCATGATGACGCCGGCATTATTTGGGCGGATGCGGTCGCACCGTGGAAGGCCACCATCCTGAACCTCAAGATGGGTGACGCGACTTGCGACGGTATGTGCGAGGACATCTACGCCAAACTGAAGGGCAATGCGCTTTATGACGACCGCGACGAGCGCGGCGGGGTGAAGTTCAACGACGCCGATCTGATGGGCCATCCCTGGCAGATCATCGTCGGCCCGCGCGGTGCGGCGAAGGGCATGGTCGAGTTGAAGCGCCGTGCAACCGGGGAGCGGGTGGAACTGTCGGTTGAGGACGCGCTGTCGCGCATCGGGTGATGTTCGGCCCGTTCGAGCGTATGGTCGCTGGCCGCTATTTGCGGGCGCGGAAGGGTGAGCGCTTCGTGTCGATCATCGCGATCTTCTCGCTGGTCGGCATCGCGCTCGGGGTGGCGACGCTGATCGTGGTCTACTCGGTCATGACGGGTTTCCAGCGCGAACTGGTCTCCCGCATCCTTGGCGTGAACGGGCATATTTCGCTGGATGCCTATGCCGGCGACAAGATCACCGATTATGAGGCACTGACCGCCCGCATTGCCGCGTTGCCGGGGGTAGAGGCGGCTTTGCCGGTGCTGGACGGGCAGGTGTTTCTAACCACCGACCGGCCGGGCGGCACTGGTGGCCTGGTGCGCGGGATTACCGCCGACTCCCTGCGGAAAATCCCGCAGATCGGCGGCCATATCGTCGCCGGCTCGCTGGACGATTTTCAGGGCGAGGACGCCATCGCGATCGGTGTGGGGCTGGCGGCGGTGAACCGGCTGGGTGTTGGTGGCACGATCACCCTGGTATCCCCCAATGGGGCGGTGACGGCGTTCGGCACCATGCCGCGCATCAAGGCCTATCGCGTGGTGGCGATTTTCGATTCTGGGCTGTCCACCTTTAACAACAGCGTCGCCTATCTGTCGCTGCCGGCAGCGCAGATCTATTTCATGAAGGATGCGGCCGTCACCGGCATCGACATTCGCCTGGCGGATGCCGAGGGCACGGCGGAGGTGCTGGCGCGCATCCAGCCACTGCTGGGCAACCGCCAGCTGCTGCTGCGCGATTGGCGGCAGGCGAATAACGGCATTATCGGCGTGTTGCAGATCCAGAAAGACACGATGTTCATAGTGCTTGGCATGATCATCCTGGTGGCGGCGTTCAACGTCATCTCCTCACTGATCATGCTGGTGAAGGACAAGCGGCGCGATATCGCGGTGATGCGCACCATGGGGGCGCAAAGCGGCGCGATCCTCAGGATTTTCATCATGTGCGGCGCCTTTGTCGGCGTGGCTGGCACCGCATTGGGCACGGCGATCGGGGTGCTGGTGTGCCGCAACATCGTCGCCATTCAGCATGCGATTGAAGCAATGACCGGCGGGCAGGTGTTCGACCGCAACGTGTTCATGCTGACCGATCTGCCGCAGGGGGTGGAATGGCCGGATGTGGCCAAGGTGGTGGCGCTGGGGTTGGTGCTGTCGCTGCTGGCGACCATCTACCCGAGTTGGCGTGCCGCGAGCACGGACCCGGTGGAGGTGCTGCGCAATGAGTGAAGCCCTGCGCCTGCGCGCGGTGGAGCGCGTCTACCGCACCGAGGCCGGCGCCTTGCCGGTGCTGCGTGGTGTGGATTTGGCCTTACAGGCTGGGGAGATTGTGGCGCTGGTGGCGCCGTCCGGCACCGGCAAATCCACGTTGCTGCATCTGGCCGGGCTGCTGGAAAAGCCGGATGCGGGGCAGGTGCTGATCGACGGGCGTGACGCCGGCGCGCTGTCGGACGCCGAACGGACGGCCTTGCGCCGCGACCGCATCGGCTTCGTCTATCAGTTTCATCATTTGCTCGGCGATTTCTCGGCGTTGGAGAATGTGGTGCTGCCGCAGATGATTGCCGGCGTGCCGCGCAAGGCTGCCGAAAGCCGCGCGCGCGGGCTGTTGCAGGGGCTGGGGCTGGCCGGCCGGGTTGAGCATCTGCCGGGCAAATTATCCGGAGGCGAGCAGCAACGGGTCGCCATCGCCCGCGCTTTGGCCAATGGCCCGGCGCTGCTGCTGGCGGATGAGCCGACCGGGAACCTGGATGTGCAAACGGCGGCGGCGGTGTTTGATGAATTGCTGGCCAGCGTGCGCGGGCAGGGCCTGGCGGCGCTGATTGCGACGCATAATCCAGACCTCGCCGCACGGATGGACCGGACGGTCACGCTGCGTGACGGACGACTCGTGGATTTGGCATAGGCTCTGCTGATGTCCTACGCCGATTTCGTTCATCTCCGCGTCCACTCCAGCTATTCGCTCAGCGAAGGCGCCATCAAGGCCGACAAAATTCCGGCTTTGGCGCGCGATGCCGGTATGCCGGCGGTGGCGATTACCGATAGCGGCAATCTGTTCGGCGCGTTGGAATTCAGCCAGGCCTGCACCGGCAAGGGCGTGCAGCCGATCATTGGCTGCCAGATCGGGCTGACCCGGGATGATAATCCGCGTCTGGCGCCCGATCCGGTGGTGCTGCTGGCGATGAACCCGGCCGGGCTGGCCAATTTGCAACGCCTGTCCTCGGCCGGGTTCATGGAAACCGATGCCGGGGCCAAGCCGCAGGTGGTGTTGGAGCGCCTCTGTGCGTTGTCAGACGGGTTGTTCCTGCTCACCGGCGGCACGGTCGGGCCGATCTCCCGCCGGTTGGGTGAAGGCCAGGCTGCCGATGCCGAGCGGGTGCTGGAACGCTTGATGCTGGCATTTCCGGACCGGATCGGCGTGGAATTGCATCGCCACGGCCTGCCGATTGAACGGGCGATTGAACCGGGGCTGATCGCCTTGGCCGACCGGCTTGGTCTGCCACTGGTCGCCACCAACGAATGCTTCTTCGCCAAGCCGGAAATGCATGAGGCGCACGACGCGCTGCTGTGTATTGCCGAGGGGCGCACCCTGGCCGAAGCCGACCGGCGGCATGTTACGCGCGAGCACTACTTCAAATCTGCCGCCACCATGCGGGCGCTGTTCGCGGATCTGCCGGAGGCCTGCGACAACACGCTGGCGATTGCGCAGCGCTGCGCGGTGATGGCGGAGGCGCGCAAACCGCTGCTGCCGGTGTGCCCCAAGGTGCGCGAAGGCCAGACCGAGGAAGAAACCGTTCGGGCGATGGCGCATGAGGGCCTGGCGCGCCGCCTGGCTGGGCGCGACCTCGATGCCGCCGGACGCAAGGTCTACGAAGACCGGCTGGCCTTTGAACTCGACGTGATCGCCCGGATGGGCTTCCCCGGCTACTTCCTGATCGTGGCCGACTTCATCCAGTGGGCCAAAGGGCAGGGCATTCCAGTGGGCCCCGGCCGTGGTTCGGGCGCGGGGTCCGTCGTGGCCTGGGCGTTGACCATCACCGATCTGGACCCGCTGCAATTCGGCCTGCTGTTTGAGCGCTTCCTGAACCCCGAGCGCGTGTCGATGCCGGATTTCGACATCGATTTCTGTCAGGATCGGCGTGACGAGGTGATCGCCTATGTGCGCCGGGACTATGGCGCCGACCGGGTGGCGCAGATCATCACCTTCGGCAAGTTGCAGGCGCGCGCCGCGGTGCGCGACGTGGGCCGCGTGCTCGGGATGTCTTTCGGCCATGTCAACAAAGTCGCCGAACTGATCCCCAATAATCCGGCCAAACCGGTCACGTTGCAGCAAGCGGTCGATGGCGAGCCGAAATTGCAGCAGATGCGGGTGGATGACGAGGCGGTGAACCGCCTGCTGGAAATCGCGCTACAGCTAGAAGGACTGTACCGCCACGCCAGCACCCATGCCGCCGGCGTGGTGATCGGCGACCGAACGCTGACCGAACTGGTGCCGATTTATCGCGATCCGCGGTCCGAATTTCTGGTCACCCAGTATTCGATGAAATATGTCGAGCAGGCCGGGTTGGTGAAGTTCGACTTCCTCGGCCTGACCACGCTGACCATTTTGCAGCGCGCGGTGGGGTATCTGAAAAAGGACCGCATAAGCGTCGATCTCGATCATCTGCCGCTCGATGACAGTAAGACCTATGAAATGCTGGCGAAGGGCGATGCGGGCGGGGTGTTCCAGTTCGAAGGCCAGGGCATGCGCGACGTGCTGCGGCAGATGCGCCCGGACCGGTTTGAGGATCTGATCGCGGCGGTGGCGCTGTATCGCCCCGGCCCGATGGCCAACATTCCCGCCTATTGCCAACGCAAGCAGGGCGAGGCGTGGGAAGCGCCGCATCCCGATATTCATGAGATCCTGGCTGAGACCTATGGGATTATGGTCTACCAGGAACAGGTGATGCAGATCGCGCAGAAGATGGCCGGCTTCGGGCTGGGCGCGGCCGATTTGCTGCGCCGTGCGATGGGTAAAAAGAACCCGGTGGAAATGCAGGCGCAGCGCACCATCTTCGTCGATGGCGCCGCCGCCCGCGGTGTGCCCGCGGCCAAGGCAGAGGAAGTGTTCGACCTGATGGCGAAGTTCGCCGATTACGGGTTCAACAAATCCCACGCTGCTGCCTATGCGCTCGTTGCCTATCAAACCGCCTGGATGAAGGCCAACCACCCCGAAGCGTTCATCGCAGCCTGCATGAGCCTGGGGCTGAACAATACCGACCGGCTGGCCGCCTTGCGCCAGGAAGCCAGCCGCATGGGCATTAAATTGCTGCCGCCGGATATCAATAAATCCGACGCCGACTTCAAGCTGGAGCGGGAGCCGGATGGCAAAGTCGCCATTCGCTACGCGCTGGCCGCCGTCAAACGCGTTGGCATGGCGGCGATGCAGGCGGTTGTGGCGTCACGCGGCATGTCCAGCTTCGAGGACCTCGCCGATTTCGCTGCCCGCGTCGATCCGAAGCAGATCAACAAGGCCCAGGTGGAAAACCTGGTGCGCGCCGGTGCGTTCGACCGGCTGGAGCCGAACCGCGCCCGCGCGTTCACCGGGGCCGAAACCATATTGCGCCGGGCGCAGGCGACGGCCGAGGAAAGCAATAGCGGCCAGATCGGGCTATTCGGCAAATCCAACCAGGCCGAACCGCTCCGCCTGCCGGATATCCCGGATTGGGCGCCGATGGATCGGCTGAGCTTTGAGGCCGAGGCGGTTGGCTTCCATCTGACCGCCCATCCTTTGGATGCCTATGCGACGGTGCTGCGCCGGATGCAGGTCGTGTCCAGCACCTCGCTAGAAGCACGCGCGCAGGGGGGCGATGCCCGGGTGAAACTGGCGGGCAGCGTCATCAACAGCAAGGAACGCATCACCCGAACCGGCAGCCGCATGGCCTGGGTGCGCATGTCCGATGCCGTCGGCACGTTCGAGGTCACGTTCTTCAGTGAAACCTTGGGCAAATGCCGCGACCTGCTGGTGGCCGGCAGTTCGATCATGGTGACGGTCGACCTGCGGATGGAAGGCGAGTCGCTGCGGGTGACCGCGGTCGATGCGGTCTCGCTCGATGCTGCCGCCCAGCAATCCGGCGGTGGCATCCGCATCTGGCTGGCGCGCACTGAGGCAGTGGACCATATCCGCAACCTGCTGCACCGCGAGGGCAAAGGGCGTGGCAAGGTCGTACTGATCCCGCGTATCGAGGCGGAGCAGGAGGTGGAGATCACCTTGCCCGGCAGCTTCAACATTTCCCCACGTTTGGCGCAGGCGATGAAGGCGTTGCCCGGGGTAGAACGGATTGAAGACGTTTAGTGTCTGATTTTGTATGTAAAAAGCATAGGTATTTACTTACTCAGTCACTTTAATACCTAAATTGTAAATTGCATTGCATGCGAATGGAAATGGGTATTTATTATCGTCATACCGAGTGAGCGAATTTCATCGAAAAAATTCAAAAGAAGATATGTAATATTAAGTAGGATATTTTTTAAACATAATGGCGTGATGAAAATTTCATTTGTTGAATTGACTACATTCAGAGTGACGGCTGCCAAAATAAAGTGCGGTGGCTTGCGATTTTAGGCCTGACTGACGGTCGCAACATTATGGTCGCGACCGTCAGTCCTTTTTCACCTGAACCGAACTGGCGCGATGGCGTGTCACCGTGTGGATTCGGCTTTGGGGAACACCCGCCCAACCGGCGTTCGTGGATATAAGGTCTGTGGGCTTTGCTCGAGGTGGCACCCGACTTCACACCATCCTTCCCAAGTCTGGTAAGGCCGCGTACCAAGTTTTTCGCCTATCAGGGGTCGCCTAACGCGACTGAAACCAGGTGCCGGCAATGCTCGCAACCGTCGCGGTGGCACCGGTGAGCAAGGTGCCCCAAACCATGTCCACCACCGTGAGCTCCCACGACCATCCCTTTAGCGTCGCCATATTGGTTAAATCATAGGTTCCATACGCCACGAGGCCGAGGATCGCGCCGCGCCATAAGGCGTCCGTCCAGTCGCCGCTTTGCATCGCCGGCCAGATCGCCAGCGCCACCACTCCAGCGCAGTAGAGCAGATAGAACAGCACGGCGGCGGTCAGGTTTGGTGTCTCTAGCAGCAGCGCACCGATGCGCGGCTTATAGAATGCTGGTGTCATCGTGATCAGCCAGCCGAAATCGATGACGAATAAGCCAATCACGGTCATGGCGTAGGCAAAGAAGAGACGGCGCATTTTCGGCTTCCTATCTGCGATGCTACGGATATGGGCCCAGCTTGTGGATGTGCTATGAGGGAACATGGAAGCGCTGCCCCCAAATGTTCTGCCCGCCGGCATTCGTGCCCGCATGGTGCCAACTGGTACCGGATTGACCATGCATATTTTGGAGGCAGGGTTTGAGAGCCCTGGTCGGCCCTGCCTGTTGCTGCTGCATGGATTTCCCGAACTGGCCTATAGCTGGCGCAAAGTGATGCCGGCCCTCGCAGCGTCGGGCTACCACGTGATCGCGCCGGACCAGCGCGGTTATGGTCACACGCTCGGTTGGGATGCGGCCGATCTGCCGAGCTTCCGCTTCATCAATCTCGTGCGTGACGTGTTGGGCTTGCTCGCTGCGCTCGGGCAAACGCGGGTCGCCGCAGTGGTCGGGCATGATTTCGGCGCGTCCATCGCCGCCTGGGCGGCGTTGCTGCGCCCGGACATCTTCCGCAGCACGGTGCTGATGAGCGCCCCGTTCGCCGGGCCGCCGCCCTTGGCGATCGGCAAGCCCGGCCCCGACCTCCATGCGGCGCTGGCCGCGCTGGACCGCCCGCGCAAGCACTATCAATGGTACTACTCCACCGACGCCGCCAATCCGGACATGCATGGCGCCCCGCAGGGGGTTCACGCATTCCTGCGTGCCTATTATCACCACAAATCCGCCGACTGGCCGGGCAACCAGCCATTCCCGCTCACCGGATGGACGGCGGAGGAGTTGGCCAAGCTGCCAACCTATTACGTGATGAACCGGGACCTCGGCATGGCCGCGACGGTCGCAGCGGAGATGCCGCAGACCATCCCCGCCTGGCTGCCAGAGGAAGAGTTGGCTGTCTATGCTGATGCCTTTCGCCGCACCAGCTTCCAAGGCGGACTGAACTGGTATCGCTGCCGTACCACGCCGGAGATTGCCAGCGAGTTAGAGGTCTTCGCCGATCGCGCCATTGAGGTGCCGGCCTGCTTTATCGCCGGGGCGCAGGATTGGGGGATCCACCAATCGCCAGGGGCGTTGGAGGCGATGCAGGCCAAAGCCTGTCGCCGCTTCTTGGGGGTGCATCTGATTGAAGGGGCTGGCCACTGGGTGCAACAAGAACAACCGGATGCGGTGATCCGCCTGCTGCTGGCGTTCCTGGCTCAGGCCCGAGTCTGACGCCGCCGCCAGGCGAGGGTGACGATACCGAGCGACAGCAATACGAGGCTGCCAACTTCTGGCACGGCGGTCGTGAAGCTGTTGAGGAAGGCGGCCTGCCCGGCGAACGGGTAATAGTGGATCTCTCCGGTGCCGACATAATTGGCCGCGACCAGCGTGCCCTCGATGGGGTTGCTGTTGGTCACGGTGGCGTTGAGGGCCAGCACGGTTCCCTCAATGCCGTAGGAGCCGAGGTTGACGCTGGTCGCGTCGACAAAGTTCCAGATCACGTTGGATCGGTAGTTACTGCCGTTTTGAAAATTTGGGTTGCCAGTGAAATTGCCGGTCACGTTGATGATGACCGTATCGGCGCCGTTCAACGCCACTGAGACGCCGGTGTAGGATTGCAGCAGGCTGGCGCTGATATCGATCACGCCAATCTTGCCATAGCCTTTCACCGTTGCCGCGGTCGCCGACAGTACCGCGTTGTTGGCGCCCGCACTGGGCAATGCGGCCGCACTGGTGGGGGATAGGGTGCTCATCCCGGCAGAAAGTGCGGTCAGCGGGGCCCAGAGGCTGCTGAAGCTGATCGGGTAACTCACGCCGTAGCGCACGGCGCTGGCCCCGGAAAAGGTCGCGTTGCTGCCGGTTCCGCCAACATCGACCACAATCATGTTGGCGTTGTAGGTGGCGTTGCTGGCATTGCCGTAAACGTTCACCGAGCCAAAGCCGCTGAACGCAGCGCCCATCGGCAGACCTTGATTGAAGAATGTGCCGGTGCCGCTGATGGTGCCGCCGATCGCCACCGGCCCAGCGACATCGCTGCTGGTGCTGAAATTGCCCTGCACGACGGCATTAAAGTTAGACAAAATATCGGCGACGCCAAACGGCACCGCGCCTGCGGCGGTCGGTAGAACGAGAAGAAGCCAAGCCAATATGTAGGCGCAGCGTCGCATGAAATACCTGTTCCGGTAAGGCAGTGAGACGGCCATCTTAAAGAGCCGCGGTTAACATATCCTCTCAGCCCGAAGCGTCATTTATTGTCGCACCGCCGGTGGTGGGGCTGGGGCGGCATGCGTGTAGCGACTTGCCTTCACCGCCGTTCTGCGCCATATGGCCGGCGCTGGCGGCACGTGCCGTCGGTAATTCACACGCGGGGCGCCTTTCCGGTCCTATTCAGGGCCAGAATCCGGTGCCGCAAGGCCACAGCCCCGCGGAGGATCAACCGGTAACAGGAAAGGAGCACGCCCGATGGCGATGCCCGAATTCACTCTGCGCGGCTTGCTCGAGGCCGGCGTTCACTTTGGCCACCATACCCGCCGCTGGAATCCGCGGATGAAGCCGTACATCTTCGGCATCCGCAACCAGGTCCACATCCTCGATCTGCAGCAGACCGTTCCGATGCTCGATCGCGCTTTGCGCGCCGTGCGTGATGTGACCGCTGCTGGCGGGCGCGTGTTGTTCGTCGGCACCAAGCGCGCTGCGGCTGACTACGTCGCCGACAGCGCCAAGCGCTGCGGCCAGTATTACGTCAACCATCGCTGGCTCGGCGGCATGCTGACCAACTGGAAGACCATCACCGGCTCCATCAAGCGTCTGCGCCAGATCGACGAAATGCTCGCCGGCAACGTCGAAGGCCTGACCAAGAAGGAAGTGCTGGACATTACCCGCGACCGCGAGAAGCTGGAACGCGCGCTCGGTGGCATCAAGGACATGGGTGGCCTGCCGGACATCCTGTTCATCATCGACACCAACAAGGAAAAGCTGGCGGTTGAAGAAGCCAACAAGCTCGGCATTCCCGTGATTGCCGTGCTCGACAGCAACTCCGATCCGGCTGGCGTTACCTTCCCGATCCCGGGCAATGACGACGCGATCCGCGCCATCACCTTGTATTGCGACCTGATCGCCGGTGCGGTGCTCGATGGCATCAGCGCCGAAATGCAGGCCTCGGGCCAGGACATCGGCGCCGCCGAGGACATGCCGGCAGAGATCATGCCGCAGGTTGCGATCCAGGACGCCGCGTCCGCGGGCTAACCGCAGATCGGCGCTGCTGACTCGGGGCGGGATGCGTGATGCTAATGTCACGTATCCCGCTCTTGCTCTTTGTTTTATCGCGTGTGCAATGCGTTCGGGCGACATCGCCGCACGTCATCACGCTCTAGCTAAAGGAGAGCCGCTATGGCTGCCATTACCGCTGCATTGGTGAAGGATCTGCGCGAGCGGACCGGCGCCGGCATGAACGACTGCAAAAAGGCGCTGGTCGAAAGCGACGCCGACATCGAAGCTGCTGTCGACTGGCTGCGCAAGAAGGGCCTGTCGGCCGCTGCGAAGAAGTCCGGCCGGGTGGCCGCCGAAGGTCTGGTGGCGGTTGCCTCCGTCCCCGGCCGTGCTGCGATGGTTGAAGTGAACGCCGAAACCGACTTCGTCGCCCGCAACGACACCTTCCAGGCCTATGTCGCCGCGGTCGCGCAGGTCGCGCTGCAGGTCGGGGATGACATCGAAGTGATAAAGGCGGCGCCCTTTCCTGGCACCGGCCGCACGGTGGGTGAAGAACTTGGCCACCTGATCGCCACGATCGGCGAGAACATGAACCTGCGTCGCGCCAAGGTGCTGAAGGTCGGGCACGGCGTGGTTGCCAGCTACATGCACCAGGCCGTGAAGCCCGGCCTCGGCAAGATCGGCGTGTTGGTGGCGGTGGAGAGCACCGGCGACCAGTCTGCGCTCGAAATTCTCGGTCGCCAGATTGGCATGCACGTGGCCGCTACCGCGCCGACGGCGCTGGATATCACTGCCGTCGATCCGGCTGAGCTGGAACGTGAAAAGGCGGTGCTGTCCGAACAGGCGCGCGCGTCTGGCAAGCCGGAAGCCATCATCGAGAAGATGGTCGAAGGCCGCATTCGCAAATACTATGAAGAAGTGGTGCTGCTGGAGCAGGTCTGGGTGCATGACGGTGAAAGCCGGGTGGCCAAGATTGTCGAAAAGGCCGGCGCCGTGCTGGGCGGCTTCGCCCGCTTCAAGCTGGGCGAAGGCATCGAGAAACAAACCGGCGACTTTGCCGCCGAAGTCGCGGCGGCGGCAGGCGTCGGCTAAGCCCGGCGCAGCATCGCTCTTGTGACACACGGGAGGCACCGTTACGGTGCCTCCCGTTTTGATGTGGACGCCCCACATCCAACCAATGCCAGCAGACGACGGAACATCATGAGCCAGCCCCTCGCCTACAAACGCGTCCTGCTCAAGGTTTCGGGCGAGGCCCTGATGGGCAAGCAGGAGTATGGCCTGGACACCGAGACGGTTGCCGCCATCGCGTCGGATATCGGCGATGTGGTGGAAATGGGCGCCGAGGTGTGTCTGGTCATCGGCGGCGGCAATATCTTCCGTGGCATTTCGGGGGCGGCGGCCGGCATGGATCGCGCCCAGGCCGACTATATGGGCATGCTGGCCACGGTGATGAACGCTTTGGGGATGCAAGGCGCGTTGGAAAAGTGCGGCATTCAAACCCGGGTGCAATCGGCGATCCCGATGGCCAGCGTTTGCGAACCGTATATTCGTCGCCGTGCGGAGCGGCATATGGAAAAAGGCCGAGTGGTGATTTTCGCCGCCGGCACCGGCAACCCGTTCTTCACCACCGACACGGCGGCCGCCTTGCGCGCGGCGGAAATGAAATGTGATGCCTTGCTAAAAGGCACGCAGGTCGATGGCGTCTATTCCGCCGACCCGCGCAAGGTCGCTGATGCGACCCGCTTCGAGGAACTCACCTATCACGACGTGCTTTCCCGCGACCTGGCGGTGATGGATGCGTCCGCGATCAGCCTTGCACGGGAAAACCGGGTGCCCATTTTGGTGTTCAACATCCGCGCGCCGGGCGCCTTCGCCCAGTTGATGCGCGGCGAAGGACGCTTCACCACGATTATCGAGCGGCGCTGACGCCGGCATATTTACTGAGGAGGATCCGGCAATGTCGACCGATCTGCCAAGCATCAAAACCGACCTGACCCGCCGTATGGACGGCGCAATCGAAACCCTGAAGCGCGAATTTGGTGGCCTGCGTACCGGCCGTGCCAGCCCGGCGCTGCTCGATCCGGTGCGGGTGGAAGCGTACGGCTCCGAGGTTCCGCTGAGCCAGGTGGGCACGGTCGGCGTGTCGGAAGCCCGTATGCTGACCGTCCAGGTTTGGGACCGCACACTGGTGAACGTCACGGTCAAGGCGATCCGCGATTGTGGCTTGGGCCTGAACCCGGCAGCCGATGGCCAGATTATCCGGGTGCCGATCCCGACCCTCACCGGCGAACGCCGAGCGGAGTTGGCCAAAGCAGCCAACCGTTATGCCGAAGGGGCCAAGATCGCGGTGCGTGGTGTCCGCCGCGACGGCATGGAACAGATCAAGGCGCTGGAGAAGAAAAGCATCATCAGCCAGGACGACGAAAAGCGCTGGTCTGAGGAAGTGCAGAAACTCACCGACCAATATGTCAAAAAGCTCGACGAAATGGCCGCCGAGAAGGACAAAGAAATCAAAACGGTTTAGTGTCAGTTCTTATGGCACCCCGCGCGTCGACCCAAAACCTGCCCGAAGGCGATCCGGCGACCGCTGCGGCGCCGCCCCCGCCCGTCCATGTCGCGATCATCATGGATGGCAATGGCCGTTGGGCGACGGCGCGTGGCCTGCCCAGGGTGGCCGGCCATCGCGCTGGCGTCGAAGCAGTGCGGCGCGCGGTGCGGACGGCGGCGGAACTGGGCGTGCAGTGGCTGACGCTCTATGCATTCAGTTCGGAAAATTGGCGCCGCCCGCTGTCGGAAATTATCGATCTGACCGGGTTGCTGCGGCATTTTTTGCGCATGGAAATTGCCGACCTGCATTCCAAAGGCGTCCGGCTTCACTTCATCGGGGATCGCACCAAGTTCGACCCCGGCATCCAAAGCGACATTGCCGAAGCGGTGCGGAAAACTGCGGACAACCAGGGCCTGAACCTGGTTATTGCGCTGTCCTACGGCGGTCGGGCGGAGATCGTGGAGGCAGCGCGCCAAGTAGCGGCGGATGTGGCGGCCGGTCGATTTAACCCCGTCGACCTAACCGAGGACCTGTTTGCCGCCCGCCTGTCCACCGCCAGCATTCCCGACCCTGATCTGGTGATCCGCACCTCGGGCGAGAAGCGTTTATCCAACTTCCTGCTCTGGCAGTCGGCCTATGCGGAGTTGATCTTCGTCGATGCGCTATGGCCGGACTTCGGCCCCGCGAATTTCGCCGAGGCGCTGGCCGAATTCGCCCGCCGCGATCGTCGGTTCGGCGCGCGGCCGGCGTGATCGGTCAAACATGAGCGGTGATCCGGCGCGTTGGCGAGATTTGCGGTTGCGGGTGATGTCGGCGGCCGTGCTGGCGCCGGCGGCTTTGCTGTGTGTCTGGCTTGGCGGCTACTGGTTTCTGGGGTTGATCGTGGTCGGCTTGGCGGCGATGGGCTGGGAGTGGCGCGGCATGTGCGGGCCACGCCGCGGCCTGCGGCTGCTGGGGGTGCTGTATATTCTCCCCGGCGGGCTCGCCTTGCTGTGGTTGCGCAGCGACCCCGTCGCCGGCCTGGGCAATGTGATGTTCGTGCTGCTGGTGGTTTGGGGTAGCGATATCGGCGCCTATCTGCTCGGCCGCCTGCTCGGGGGGCCGAAGCTGGCGCCAATGATTTCGCCCGGCAAAACCTGGTCCGGGGCCGTTGGTGGGTTAATCGCGGTGCTGCTGATCGGCTGGGCCGCGACAGTGCTGGCGGGCGGTGCGGCGCCACGGGCGATGCTGATCGCGCTGGTGCTCGGTGTGGCAGCGCAACTCGGCGATCTACTTGAAAGCGCCATCAAGCGCGGCTTTGGAGTGAAGGATTCGGGCTGGTTGATCCCCGGCCATGGCGGGGTGCTGGATCGGGTTGACGCCATTCTGACCGCCGCCCCGGTGGCAGCGTTGATTGGCATGACGATGACGTACGGAGGTGCGGTGTGGCGGTGAAATCGGTGTCGGTGTTGGGCAGCACGGGGAGTGTTGGCACTCAGACACTGGAATTACTGACGGCCAATCCAGACCACTACCGCGTCGTTGCCCTGGTCGCCGGACGCAATGCGCGCCTGCTCGCCGCCCAAGCCCTGGCCTTGCGCGCCGAAATTGCCGTCATCAACGACCCGGCCGGCTATGATACCCTCCGCACGGCCCTCGCAGGCAGCGGCATCGAAGCCGCCTGTGGCCCGCAAGCGGTGGTTGAGGCCGCCGCGCGCGGCGCGGATTGGACGATGTGCGCCATCACCGGTGCTGCCGGCCTAGCATCAACCCTTGCGGCAATCCGGTATGGCAAATCCGTCGCCCTGGCCAATAAGGAGGCGCTCGTCTGCGCCGGTGATGTCGTCCTGCGCGCCGTGCAAACCTATGGCGCCACGCTGTTGCCGGTTGATTCGGAGCATAACGCGATCTTCCAGGCGCTCGCGGACGGCAATCGCCACGCCGTCGATAAGATCGTGCTGACCGCCTCCGGCGGGCCGTTCCGCACGGCCACCCATGCGGATATGGCGGCCGCGACGCCGGAGATCGCGCTGCGGCACCCGGTTTGGACCATGGGCGCCAAAATCTCCATCGACAGCGCCACCATGATGAACAAGGGCCTCGAGGTGATTGAGGCCGCACGTTTGTTCAATCTACCCAGCGCGCAGATCGGCGTGCTGATCCACCCACAATCGGTGGTGCACGGCTTGGTGTACTACGCCGATGGCAGCGTGCTCGCGCAACTCGGCAGCCCGGATATGCGGGTGCCTATCGCCCACACCCTCGCCTGGCCGACCCGCATCGCCACCGCCGCCCCGAAGCTCGATCTGGCCATGGTCGGCCGGCTGGAATTCTCCGAGCCCGACCTGAATCAGTTTCCCGCGTTGCGCTGGGCGCGCGAGGCCTTGCAAGCCGGTGGCGGCGCCCCCACCATCTTGAATGCGGCCAACGAGGTCGCGGTCGAAGCGTTCTTGCAGCGGCGGATCGGCTTCCTCGATATCGTCGGCGTGGTGGCCGACGTGGTGGAGGCAATGGGCCCACGCACCGCCGATGATCTCGATCAGGTGATCGATCTGGACGGCGAAGCTCGGCGTCGCGCGATTGCGGCTTGTAGCAGGCGGGCGCTGGTGCGGGCATAACGCCTTGTGCGCTGAAACCGTTCGGCAAGGTCGCTGCCGTAGTATCGGCCGATGAGGGTTTACCAATGCGCCGCCGCTTACCCGCTCCATTGCACCGCCGCGCCCGCGCGGCAAAGTTGAATTTCCAAAGCGATATTGCCAGGTCTTAAATCGAAGGAATGTCATCCGTGTTTGATGCGCTGCCGCCGCCGCTGAATAGCATCGTGCCATTCCTGATCGTACTCGGGGTGCTGGTTTTTATCCACGAGCTCGGTCACTACCTCGCGGCCCGCTGGCGCGGTGTGCATGTGGAAGTGTTCTCCATCGGCTTCGGTCGCCCGATTGCCAGCTGGACCGACAAGCGCGGCACTGTCTGGCGGTTGTCCTGGCTGCCGCTGGGTGGCTACGTCAAGCTGCATGGGCTGGAGCGGCCGGAAGATGTCGCGCCGGAAGTGCAAGCCGCTTGGATTGCCGACAGCACCTTCCACGGCAAATCCGTGCTGTCACGTGCAATCGTCATCGCCGCAGGGCCGATCGCCAACTTCCTGCTGGCCGCAGTGCTATTCGCCGCCCTGTTCGCGACCATGGGCCGCCCGGTGGCAACGTCGGAACTCGGCGAAGTGGTGGCCGGCTCGGTCGCCGCGCGGTCCGGCCTGTTGAAGGGAGATGTCATCACCGCCATCGACACGGTGGCGATCACGCGGTTCGACCAGGTGCGGGCGGCCGTCGCCACCCATCCGGGCCAGTCGCTGCAACTCCGGGTCAGCCGCGATGGCACCACGCTCGACCTTACGGTAGTGCCCGAGGCGCAAATGGTGGATGGCAACCGAATCGGCCTGCTCGGCGTGCGGCCGGGCAAGCAAATCTTCGAGCCAGTGTCGCTGCCGACAGCGATGGGCGCCGGAGTCGTTCAAACCTGGGACTTCACCGTCCAGACGTTGGACGGAATTTGGAGCATGATCACCCGCAAGGTTGGCGTCGATGACCTCGGCGGCCCGGTGCGCATTGCCCAAATGTCCGGCCAGGTTGCCGCAATGGGCTTCCCGAGTCTGGTGACTTTTATCGCCATGCTCTCGGTCAATCTCGGCCTGTTCAACCTCTTCCCGATCCCGGTGCTCGATGGCGGGCATCTGGTGTTTTACGCCGTTGAAGCCATTCTGGGCCGCCCTTTGCCGCCCCGGGCGCAGGAATATGGCTATCGGGCCGGCTTCCTGCTGCTGGTCAGCATGTTCGTCTTCGCCACCTGGAACGACCTCGGCCATATCGGCCTGTTCCGCTGGCTCGCGGGATTAGTGAGCTAGCCACCCGCGCAGACGCGCCACCCTGCCACGCTAAGCCGCCGCCGCGTGCCGCCCCGCTGAATGCCGGGGTGGCGCGCCGCGCCGCTGACCGCTATAGGACTCGCTGCCGCGGGTAGCGGCACCGCAGATGTGTTCGCGGCAGATCAGAGTTGGGAGAGTTTCGGTTTGATTCGCACTCGGTTGGCGAAATTCGCCTCGACATTCCTGCTCGTTGTTGTGTTCGGCGTGGCCATTGGCTGGCAGGCGCTGGCGCAATCCACCGCCACGCCCGAAGCGCAGACCCGCCAGATCGCCGCAGTTGCCGCCCCTGGTGGGGCCATTGGCGCGATCAAGGTCGTGGGCAACCAGCGGATCGAACAATCGACCATCCGCTCCTACATGCTTGTGCAACCCGGTGACGCGTTCGATCCCGACAAATTGGACCGCAGCCTCAAGAGCATCTACGCCACCGGGCTGTTCGCCGATGTCAGCCTGCGCCGCGATGGCAGCACCTTGGTGGTGACGGTCAAGGAAAACAAAATCGTCAACCGGATTGCCTTTGAAGGCAATCACAAGCTGACCGATGAAACCCTGCGGCCAGAACTGCAATTGCGCCCGCGTGGTGTGTTCACGCCCGCCCTGGCGCAGGCCGACCGGCAGCGCATCCTGGACCTCTACGCCCGTCGCAGCCGCTTCGCGACCAAAGTGGTGCCGAAAGTCATCGATGTCGGCCAGGACCGGGTCGATGTGGTGTTTGAAATTGAAGACGGTGAAAACGCACTGATCAGCCGCATCGCCTTCGTTGGCAACAAAGCCTACAGCGAGAGCGCACTGCGTGACGTCGTCAGCAGCCGCGAACAGGCGTGGTGGTTGCTGCTGTCAACGTCCGACAGCTACGACCCGGATCGCGTGAAATACGACGCCGAGTTGCTGCGCCGCTTTTATATCAGCAAAGGATACGCCGACTTTGAGGTGCTGAGTTCCACCGCCGAACTCGCCCCCGATCAATCGGCGTTCTTCGTGACCTTCACCGTCAACGAGGGCCCGCGCTACAGCATCGCCAAAATGGATATTAAATCCTCGCTGAAAGGCGCTGATGCCGATTCGCTGCGCGGCCAACTCGAACTCGCGCCCGGTGACTGGTATGACGGCGCAGCGATCGAACGGATGACGCAGGCGATCACCTCAGAGGTGCAAAATAGGGGCCTCCCGTTCGTTCGCGTCGTGCCGGGCGTCAAGCGCGATACCGATAAGCATACTGTCGACGTGATGTTCGACGTATCGGAAGGCCCGCGCGTGTTCGTCGAGCGCATCGATGTCGTCGGCAACCTGCGCACCCGTGATAGTGTCGTGCGCCGCGAGTTCCGCTTCGCCGAAGGTGACCCGTTCAACAACGTACTTATGCGCCGCACCAAAACACGCTTGACCGACCTGGATTATTTCCGCTCGGTTGATGTGCAGTCGGCCCCCGGTAATGCGCCAGACCGTGCGGTCGTCAAAACCGAGATCGAGGAGAAGTCCACCGGTGAACTCACGTTCGGTGGCGGTTACTCCACCGATATCGGTCCGCTGGTGACGGCTGGTATTCGGGAGAAAAACCTCGTCGGTACCGGGATCGACGCCGGCATCAGCGCCACCTTGGCGCAAAAGGAAAGCCAGATTAACCTCTCGGTGACCGAGCCTTATTTTCTCGACCGCAATCTGGTTGCTGGCTTCGACCTTTATCGGATCCAAAATAACCTGCAGCAGTTGGCGCAATACAATCAGCGCCGCACCGGCGTCAGCCTGCGCCTTGGCTACGAGTTCACCGAACATCTCCGCCAGCTGTGGACCTACACTGCCGAGCAACGCAGCATTTATGGCGTATCGCCCTCAGCGACGATTTATGTGATCGACGCCGCTGGCACGAGCGTGTTGTCGCAGATTGGCCAGACGGTGACGTTGGATTATCGCGACAGCAAGCTCGATCCGCGCTCTGGCTTCGTCGTCCGCCTCGGTGGGGACTTCGCTGGCTTGGGTGGCGACACCAACTACGCCCGCGGCAAAGTCGATGGTGCCTATTACTATCCGTTGGAGCGCTACTTCGGCGATGCCGACTATGTAATCGCCTTGCAAGCCGGGGCCGGCTACCTAGCGCCCCTGAACGGCAGCCGTGAACGCATTATCGACCGCTTCTTCCTCGGCGGTGACAACCTGCGCGGCTTTGCCGTTGGTGGTGCCGGTCCGCACGACTCGACCACTTCCGACAGCCTCGGCGGCCGTTTGATCTGGACTCAAACCACCGAATTCCGCTTCCCGCTGCCAGTCTCTAAAGATCTCGGCCTCACCGGCCGGTTCTTCGCGGATGTCGGGTCGCTGTCTGAGGTATCGCCCATTTTGAAAAGCGGAACCCCCGTTGCGGTCTACGACAATGCCTCGCCCCGCGTGGGCGTTGGCTTCGGGATTTCCTGGAAGACACCGTTCGGTCTGTTGAACATCGACCTCGGCTACCCCGTGGTGCGTAAGAAATTCGATCAGACCCAGCAAGTTCGTTTTGGCTTTGGCACGAGGTTCTAGTGAAATTTATCCAGCCCACGATGCGCGCGACCCTTCGGTCTGCTTTTCTCGGTCTCGCTGCTGGCGCGACGCTCTTTGGCTCTAGCCTGACGGCGACGCCGGTGCAGGCGCAAGGCTACTTCGTCCCCGGTCAGCAGCCAGCTGCACGCCCGGCACCGGCGCCAGCGCAGCGGCCCGCTCAAGCGCGCCCCGCGCCGGCTGCCGCGCCGCAAGATGCGGATGGTGAAGCCCCAATCCAGATCCCGATGCCGCCAATCCCGGAACTGCCCATGCTGCCGCGCAGCGCCAGCCCCCCGGCGGCGGTGATCGCGGTAATCGCGGTGCCTGAGGTTATGCGTGCCTCGATCGCTGCCCAGCAGATCGACAAGGTCATCGGTGAGCGTCGGCAGAAGCTGAACGCCGATGCTCAGACCGAGCAGCAGGCGTGGCGGGACATGCAGCAAACCCTGACCAACGACCGCGCCAAGCTGTCGCCGGACCAGATCCGCACCCGCGAGAAGGAACTGCAGGACCGGATCAACAACGGCTCCAAAAGCCTGCGCGCCCGTGACCGCATCATCCAGGAAGCCACGCAGGTCGCCATCAACTCGGTCAACGCCAACCTGCTGGCGGTTATCCGCCAGGTGGCCGACAGCCACGGGGTCAATCTGGTGCTGCACCGCCAGGGCACCATCCTCAACGCGCCGGAATTCGACCTCACCGAACAGGTGGCAGCCGAACTCAACAAGCTGATGCCGACGGTCGCCATCACGCCCGACGGCGTCTCTCCGCTCGCCGCCCCGGCGGCTGCGGCGCCGGCGAAAAAATAGCCGGCGGCCGCAACCATGGGTGTGGCGCCGAGCAATGCGACCGGTATGGGCGACGCGCGGTTCTTCCTGCGCGCCGGCCCGCATCGCGCAAGCGCGGTGGCCAAAGCTGCCGGCGGCACTATTGCCGCCGGGCAGGATGATGTGATGCTGAGCGGGGTGGCGCCGCTGCAAAGCGCCGCCCCGCAGCATCTCAGCTTTCTCGATAATCGGCGCTACGCCGATGCTCTCGCCGCCACCCACGCCGGCGCCGTGCTGGTTCATCCGGACCTCGTCCACCGCGTCCCCCCCGGCTGCGTGGCGATCATCACCGATGCGCCCTATCTCGGCTGGGCGCGGGCCACGGCGCTGTTCCATCCCGCGCCGCCGCCTGCCCCCGGCATCCATCCCGCAGCCGTGGTCGATGCCACCGCCCAGATCGATCCCACCGCCGAGATCGGTCCCTTCGTCGTCATCGGCACCCATGCGGAAATTGGCGCCGGCTGTCGCATCGGCGCCGGTGCCGTCATTGGCGAGGGCGTGGTGCTGGGGCCGCACTGCCGCATCGGCACTCATGCCAGCATCAGCCACGCACTGCTTGGCCAACGGGTCTACATCTACCCCGGCGCCCGCATCGGCCAGGAAGGCTTCGGCTTCGCCACCGGCCCTACCGGCATGGTCAGCGTGCCACAACTCGGCCGCGTGCTGATCGAAGACGATGTCGAGGTCGGCGCCAACAGCACCATCGACCGTGGCTCCGCCCAAGATAGCGTCATCGGCATGGGCACCCGGATCGACAATCTGGTGCAGATTGGCCACAACGTCCGCATCGGCAAGTTTTGCGTCATCGTCGCGCAAGTCGGCATCTCCGGCTCCACCACGCTGGAAGACTTTGTCGTCGTCGGCGGCCAGGCTGGCATCGCCGGCCACCTCACCATCGGCCGCAAGGCTCGGCTGGCGGCCCAATCCGGCGTGATGGCCAACGTGCCGGCTGGTGCGGAAATGGCCGGCAGCCCCGCGCAGCCGGCGCGGAGTTTCTTTCGTCAGGTGGCGGCGCTAAAACGTCTGGTAGATGGCAAGCGGCCATCCCGGATCGCCACTGGCGAACCCAATCATAGCGCCCAGCAGGGCAGGGAAACGGATTGAGAGCGCATGGATAACGCAGCATCGCCCGCCGCACCGGCTGGCGCCACCATCGACCGTATCGACATCGCCGGCATTATGGCCGCCATCCCGCATCGCTACCCGTTCCTGATGCTGGATCGGGTGGTGGATCTGGTGCTGGGCGAATCCGCCATCGGCATCAAAAACGTCTCCGCCAACGAAAACTTCTTCCAGGGCCACTTCCCCGGCCACCCGGTCATGCCCGGCGTGCTGATCGTCGAAGCCATGGCGCAGACCGCCGCGATCCTGGTGGTGGAAACCCTCGGCGAGGACGCCAAGGGCCGGCTGGTTTATTTCATGTCCATCGAAGGCGCGAAGTTCCGCCGCCCCGTCGTCCCCGGCGACCAGCTGCGCATCCACATCAGCAAGCAGCAGCAGCGCGGCATGGTCTGGAAATTCTACGGTGAGGCCAAGGTCGATGGCGTGGTCGTCGCTGAAGCCACCTACACCGCGATGATCCGCAACCGCGCCTGACCGCGCGCCGCGATTTCGCCGCAACAGCCGGCAATAATGTTTGACTAGGTGCCGACGCGGCGCCGCGCCTAGGGTGCGCGCGAAGGGGGCCATCCGCCACGCCCATTCGCCCGCCTTGCAGAGAAAGTAGTGCTTCATGGATGCCGCCTCGTTATCCGCCGTGCAAATCCACCCGCTCGCCGTCGTCTCCCCCGGGGCGCAACTCGGGGCCGGGGTGGAAATCGGCCCGTTCTGCACCGTCGGCCCGAATGTGGTGATCCAGGATGGCGCCAAACTCGTCTCCCACGTTGTCGTCGATGGCCACACCAACATCGGCCCGCGCGCCACGCTGTTCCCGTTCTGCACCGTGGGCCTCGCCCCGCAGGACCTGAAATACAAGGGTGAACCCACCCGCACCGAAATCGGCGCCCGCACCTTGGTGCGCGAACACGTCACCATCCATCGCGGCACCGCCACTGGCGGCGGCCTGACCAAGGTGGGGGACGACTGTATGCTGATGGCCGTCGTCCACGTCGCGCATGATTGCCTGCTCGGCAACGGCGTCATCGTCGCCAACAACGCCGTCATGGGCGGCCATGTGCAAATCGGCGACAACGCCGTCATCGGCGGCGCCGCCGCCATCCACCAATTCGTCCGCATCGGCCGCGCCGCCATGGTCGGCGGCGTCTCTGGTGTGGAGGCCGACGTCATCCCCTTCGGCAGCGTCATCGGCAATCGCGCCCGCCTCGCCGGGCTCAACATCATCGGCCTGCGCCGCCGTGGGTTTGACCGCGCCGCCATCATGGCCCTGCGCACCGCCTTCCTTGCCCTCTTCCGCGGCCCCGGCGTCTTCGCCGACCGCCTCGCCGCCATCCGTGCCACCGCGGCCGGGGATCCCCTGGTCAGCGAAATGCTCGCCTTCATCGACAGCCCAAGCAAGCGCGGCCTGATCCGCACCAGCGCGATCGTGGACGTCGACGCCGCTGACTAACGCGCTCGGCATTCTCGCGGGCGGCGGCGTCCTGCCCGCCCGCGTCGCCGCCGCCGCGCAGGCGGCCGGCCGCCCGGTGTTCATCGTCGGGCTCGAAAGCTTTGCCGACCCCGCCGTGCTCGCCCCCTACCCACACGCCATCATCCGCCTCGGCGCCGCCGGCCGCATCCTCAGCCAACTCCGCGCCCATCACTGCCGCGATCTGGTGATGATCGGCCCGGTCCGCCGCCCCTCCTTGCTCGACCTCCGCCCCGACGCCGAAGGCGCCAAACTCCTCGCCCGCGTCGGTCGCGCCGCCTTCGCCGGGGATGACGGGCTGCTCAAAGCCGTCATCCGCATCCTCTCCGAGGAAGGCTTCCACGTCCGCGGCGCGCATGAAATCCTCAGCCAGGCCCTCGGTCCCGCCGGCCTGCTCACCCAAACCGCGCCCGACGCCCTCGCCCTTGCCGACATCACCCGCGCCGTCGCCGTCCTGCACCTGCTCGGTGCCGCCGATATCGGCCAGGCCTGCATCGTCCAGCAAGGCCTGGTCCTCGCCGTCGAAGCCATCGAAGGCACCGACGCCATGCTCGCCCGCGCCGGCACCCTCCGCCGCCCCGGCCCCGGCGGCATCCTGCTCAAGCTGGTCAAACCCGGCCAAGACCGCCGGGCAGACCTGCCCACCATCGGCCCCACCACCGTGCAGCACGCCGCCCAGGCCGGGCTGCGCGGCGTGGTCTTTGAAGCCAACGGCACCCTGCTGGCCGAACGCGCCACCACCATCGCCACCGCCGACCAAGCCGGGCTGTTCCTGCTCGGCATCGACCCCACCACCTACGGAGCCAAGCCATGAGCGAACCCAACAGCTACCTGCACACCATGCTGCGCGTCGGCAATCTCGAGCGCAGCGTGAAATTCTACACCGAAGCCTTCGGCATGAAAGAACTGCGCCGCCGCGACGTGCCGGAAGGCCAATACACCCTCGTCTTCCTCGGCTACGGCGAAAACCCGCTGCACACCCAACTCGAACTCACCTATAATTACAGCGTCGAAAGCTACGAGATCGGCACCGGCTTCGGCCACCTCGCCATCGGCCTGCCCGATGTCTACGCCACCTGCGAACACCTCCGCGCCGCCGGCGCCAAAATCACCCGCGAACCCGGCCCGGTAAAGTTCGGCACCACCGTCATCGCCTTCGTCGAAGACCCGGACGGCTACAAAATCGAACTGATCCAGCGCGATTAGGAGCTGGGTGAGAAAGCAAGGCCAGGGCTCTGCCCTGGACCCGCAAGGGGACAGTCGTCCCCTTGACCCCTCTCACTTAAGCATAGTGCCTAAAAGGACGGGGGCTAAGGCGTGTGATCGTTCACATCCCTCAGCCCCCGTCCTTTTAGGCACTAACTCTAAAAGTCATGGGTCCAGGGGCCGCTGCTCCTGGTGGGGTCGAGGGGCGAAGCCCCCGCCTGACTTGCCACCCGCCGCGTCACCGAAACGGCGGCTCGTCGAAGCTGCGCAGTTTGCGTGAGTGTAACCGACCCAGATCGTCCTGCAACAGGTCGAGCGCCGCCAGGCTGATCGCCAGGTGCTCGCTCACCGCGCGCTGATAAAACGCGCTCGCCGCCCCCGGCAGTTTAATCTCCCCATGCAACGGCTTGTCGGACACGCAGAGCAGCGTGCCATACGGCACCCGCAGCCGGTAGCCTTGCGCCGCGATGGTGCCACTTTCCATATCCACCGCAATCGCGCGCGACAGGTTGATGCGCCGCCGTTCCTGCGACCAGCGCAGCTCCCAGTTCCGATCGTCGTAGGACACCACCGTCCCCGTGCGCAGCCGCTGCTTCAGGGCTTCGCCACGCTCGCCGGTCACCTGCGCCGCGGCCTCCTGCAACGCCATCTGCACCTCGGCCAAAGCCGGGATCGGCACCTCCGGCGGCACCAGATCGTCCAGGATCTTGTCCCGCCGCAAATAGCCATGCGCCAGCACGTAATCGCCGATCATCTGCGACTGCCGCAGCCCGCCGCAATGCCCCACCATCAGCCAGCAATGCGGCCGCAGCACCGCCAGATGGTCGGTGATGTTCTTCGCGTTCGCCGGGCCGACGCCGATATTGACAATGGTCTTGCCGCCGCCGCCGTCGGCGCGCAGCACGTGATAGGCCGGCATCTGAAAGCGCTGCCAGGGTGCGGCCGCCACCCGGGCTGCGGCATCCGCCTCGCCCCGCCGCACCTCCACCCCGCCCGGCGCCACCAGCCGATCGTACGGGCTCGCCGGGTCGGCCAGTTGCGCCAGGCCCCAGGCCACGAACTGATCGACGTAACGCTGATAGTTGGTCAGCAAAATCCACGGCTGCACCGCCCGCCAGTCGGTGCCGGTGTAATGCACCAGCCGCCGCAGCGAAAAATCCACCCGCACCGCATCGAACAACCCAAGCGGCAACGGCGTCTCCGGCGGTGCCGCCCACAGTCCATCGGCAATCTCGTCCCCGACGGCTGAAAGCAGCGGGGTCGGGAAGTGGCGCGCCAGTTCGGCCGGGGAGATATCCCCCACCGCCAGTTCGTCGCCGCCATCCAGCACGTAGGGATAGGGCATTTCCTGCGCGCTCACCGCAACGCGCAACTCGGCCCCGTATTCCGCCACCAGCGGCTGCAACTGGTCCAGCAGATAGCGTCGAAACGCCGCCGGCTGGGTTACGGTGGTGGCATAGGCGCCGGGCGCGAGCAGCTTGGCCCAGGCGCGCCGCGTCACCGGCACCGGCCCATCGTCGCGCCAGCGCAAATGCAGCGCCGGGTAGCGAAACCGGGCGCGCTCCTCCGCACTTGGCGGCGGCCCACCGGCGACAAATCGGGCCAGCGCATCCCGCAACGCTTGCGTCGCGTCGCCGTGCAAATCCTGCAAGCGGTCGCAGGCTTGCGTCGGGGTCAGGGTGGGTTCGCTCGGGGTCATAGCCGATCCTAACACAGCGCCGCGACGTGCGAACAGCAAATAAATTACGATAACGGAACGAAAACGGCACGATAATCCCGCTCACCCCGACCGAGATTTTTCCGGCCCCCGCAGCGCCGCCGGCGGCGGTGCGCCCGGCGGGGCAGGGGCCACCAATTCCGGGCCGAGCATCCACAGCACCGGCCGCAACACCCGCACCATAGCCGGACAGGCCAGCATCGCCGCCTGAAATTCCGGCTGGTTGAGCAAATGACATAACTGCGAGGCATAGCCCCCCGCGTCGGGGCCCAGCGCCGCCCGCAGCCAGCCCCGGCCACGCGGAATCTGCGGCCCGATGGGGGCAGCCCGTGGCGGTGCCGGCGCCCGGCGGCGTGGCCGGCTCGGCCGGGTCAACACCCGCTCCACCCGCCCGGCAATCCGCCCCAGCCGCTGCCACAGCGGCACAATCAGCGCCACATATTTCGGCTGCCGCAGCAGCACCCGCGCCACCAGCAACGCCATGATCACGCCAATCCGCCGCGCCAGGTCGGGCGCGGTGGCGATCAGGCTCGCAGGGGCGGGGAGTAAGGACATGCCATTATAACTAACGTACCGTAGCGCTATTTGCAAGCCTTGATAACGCCCCGCCACCCCCCGCACAAAAAAAAACGCGGCGGAAGGTCTCCCCTCCGCCGCGCCCATTCCGTCCAACCCGGCTTACGCCTCGTTGGTGAACACAATCGTGCCGCTGGCCGCGAACATGCCGCCCACGCCATGGCAAACCGAGACCTTAGCCCCCTTCACCTGCGCCGGGGCGGTGCCGCGCATCTGCCGCACCGATTCCTGCAACGCGAACATGCCGTACATCCCGGTATGGGTGTAGGACAGGCCGCCGCCATTGGTGTTCATCGGCAGCTTGCCGCCAGGGGCGGTGTTGCGCGCTTCAATGAACGCCCCGGCTTCACCCGGCTTGCAGAAGCCCAGATCTTCCAGGCCGTAGATCGGCAGATGCGCGAAGGCATCATAGATCATCAGATGGTCCACATCGGCGTGGCTGATGCCCGCCGCCTTCATCGCCGTCGGCCCAGCCACACGGAACGCGGCGGACGAGGTGAAGTCCTTCATCTGGCTGATCATCGGCGTTTCCACCGATTCGCCCGTGCCGAGGATGTAGACCGGCTTGGTCGGGAAATCCTTCGCCCGCTCGGCGGAGGTCAGGATCAGCGCGCCGCCGCCATCCGTCACCAGGCAGCATTGCAGAATGCGGAACGGATAGGCGATCATGCGGGAGTTCAGCACGTCCTCAACCGTGATCGGGTCACGGAAGCGGGCGCGCGGGTTCATCGCCGCCCATTCGCGCTGCACCACCGACACGTTGGCCAGTTGTTCGTGCGTCAGGCCGCGTTCCTTCATATAGCGCAGCACGGGGATGGTGAACATCGTCGGCGGGCCGAACGGGCCGTACGGCATTTCGAACTGACCGGCGAGGCTGGCGGGGTTCGGTGCCGGGCGGTTGAGCCCGATGCGCGACGAGCCGCTTTCGCCGTGGGTGATCAGTACCGTGGTGCACAGCCCGGCCGAAATGGCGGCGGCGGCATGGCGCACATGGATCATGAACGAGCAGCCGCCGACGCCGGTGCCATCAACATATTTCGGCACAATGCCGAGATAATGCGCCAGGTTGGTCGGGCTTTCGCCGGCACAGGCGATGCCGTCGATGTCGGACACTTTCAGCCCGCAATCCTTCAGCGCGTTCAGCGCGCTATCGGCATGCAGCTGAATGTTGGACATGCCCGGAATCTTGCCCAGGCCAGTGGTTTCAGCCGCGCCGACGATGGCGATTTCACGAGGTTTCAACATAATCTCAGCCTTTCGCCGGACGGAACAGGGGCAGGGTGATGGTGTCGTCAAGCTCGGTCGGCACCAGCTCCAACGGCATATCCAGCACCAGCGCTTCCGGGGTCTGCGGGCAATCGACGATGTTGGTCATCATCCGCGGGCCTTCTTCCAGCTGCACCACCGCAATCGCATACGGCGGGGTAAAGCCGGGCGCCGGGTTGGCGTGAATGACGTAGCTGTACAGGATCGCTTTGCCAGACGCCTTGAACACTTCGATGTTCGTGCTGCCGGTACCGGGCACGAACGGGCGCGGCGGGAAATACACTTCGCCGGTGTCCTTGTCGCGTTGCAGCAGCAATTCGCCGCGCTTCATGCCGTCCCAGAAATGCTGGGTTTCCGGGGTTGGCAACGGCTTGGGTCGTTTGGGGTCGAGCATGTTGTTTCCTCCTGTTGAACTTTAAGCGGCGTAACGGTCGCGCAACGCCTGTTTGTACAGCTTGCCGGTCGGCAGGCGCGGCATTTCATCGATGAAGTCGATCGATTTCGGCACCATGTAGCGGGCTACACGCTGGCGCAGAAACTCGGTCAGCTCCGCCACCAGCGCCGCATCGGCCACCACGCCATCGGCAACCTCGACAATGGCTTTCACCGCCTCACCCAAATCCGGGTCCGGCACGCCGATCACCGCCGCATCGCGTAGTTTCGGATGCGTCACCAACGCATCCTCGATCGCCTGCGGGTAGATATTCACCCCGCCTGAGATAATCATGAACGCCTTGCGGTCGGTCAGATATAAATACCCGTCCGCATCGACATAGCCGACATCGCCCAGCGCGGACCAGTTTTCGTGCTGCGGATGCTGCGCCCGCCGGGTTTTCTCCGGGTCGTTATGATAGGCAAACGGCACCACATCGCGCTCGAAATAAATCAGCCCCGGCTCACCGGTCGGCACCTCGCGGCCTTCATCGTCGCAGATATGCAGCACCCCCAATTTGGCCCGACCGACCGATCCGGGATGCGCCAGCCATTCGGCACTGCTGATCGACGTCTGCCCGTTGCCCTCGGTGCCCGCGTAATATTCCTCCAGGATCGGCCCCCACCAGGCGATCATCTGCTTCTTCACCTCAACCGGGCAGGGGGCGGCGGCATGGATCGCCATGCGGTGGCTGGACAGATCGTGGCGACTGCGTTCGGCTTCCGGCAGCTTCAGCATGCGCACGAACATCGTCGGCACCCACTGGCTATGCGTCGCCTTATACTGGTCGATATAGGCCAGCGCCGCTTCCGGCTCGAACCGGCTCATCATAATCACCGTGCCGCCCACCCGATGCGTCGCCAGGTTAAACACCAGCGGGGCGGCATGATACAGCGGCGCCGGCGATAGATACACCATCGCATCGGTAAACCCGTACACCGCGGTAAACGCACTCAGCGCGCCCGGATTTTCATAGACTTTGAAATTCTGTAGCGGCCGCTTAATGCCTTTCGGCCGCCCGGTGGTGCCAGACGAATACAGCATCATCTCGCCCGCCCATTCCTCGTCCAACGGGGCGGCGGGGTATCCGGCAACGGTCGTTTCGTAGGCATCCCAACCAGGGATGGTGCCATCCATCATCAAACGGATGGTGCAGCCGGGGATCTGCGGGCTCATCGCCGCGATCACATCCGCCCGCGCAATACTGGTAATCAGCGCCTTGGTGGTGCTGTCCTGCACGATATAGGCCGCTTCATCGGCGGTCAGATACCGGTTGATCGCGGTCACATACAGCCCAGACCGTAACGCCGCCCACACCACCTCGGGGAAATGCAGGTGGTTTTCCATAAACAACGCGATATGGTCGCCCCGCCGCAGCCCCTGCGCATACAGGAACTGGGCGAGGCGATTCGACGCATCATCCAACTGTCGATAGGTCAGCACCTCACCGGTTTCGGCCTTGATCATCGCCGGCTTGTCCGGCGTGGTCAGCGCATGCCCGCCCGGATATTGGCTGCCTCGCCTATCGACAGGCATGGATTAGTCGAGGTCCATGCCGTTCATGCCCGCGTTCTTCCGCGCGCGCGCCTGCATGTCCATCATCGACGGGCCAAGCTTGGACGGGTCCGGGTTCGGCTGCGCCGTCGGGCCACGGTGCCAGCCTTCGGCGATCGCCAGCAGGTCGCCACCGGCTTCGACGATACGGCCGGTAAAGTCGTCGGCTTCCCGGCTCGCCATCCAGATGATCGGCGGCGACACGCGGCGGGGATGGCGGGCTTCTTTCTGCTCTTCCGTCATCTCGCGCAGGCCTTCGGTCATACGGGTCTGCGCCACCGGCGCCACCGCATTCACCGTCACGCCGTAGCGCTTCAGCTCACGCGCCGCGATGATGGTGAAGGCGGCAATGCCGGCCTTCGCCGCGCCGTAGTTGGTCTGCCCGGTATTGCCATAAATGCCGGACACGGACGACGTGTTGATGATGCGCGCATGCACCGGGCCACCAATGTCCTTGGACTTGTTGCGCCAGTAAGCGGCGGCATGGCGGCTCGGGCCGAAGGTGCCCTTCAGATGCACCGCGATCACCGCATCCCATTCGGCTTCCATCATGTTGACCAGAACGCGGTCCCGCAGAATGCCGGCATTGTTGATCAGCACATCCAGCGTGCCGAACGTGTCGATCGCCTGATCGACCATGCGCTTGGCGCCGAGGAAATCGGCCACGTTGTCGGTGTTCACCACCGCTTGGCCGCCCATGGCGATAATATCGGCCACCGTCTGCTCGGCCGGGGTCGCGTCAGACCCGGTGCCATCGGCGGAGCCGCCGAGGTCGTTGACCACCACTTTCGCGCCGTGCTGCGCCAGCAGCAGCGCATGTTCGCGGCCAATCCCACGGCCCGCGCCGGTTACGATCGCCACGCGGCCTTCGCATAATCTGGTCATTTCTGGTGTTTCCTCATCGGTTTACGAACGCTTTGCGGAACGCCAACCGGCGCTCGTGAAAGCAGTTTGCCGGGCTGTGCACAATGAGTCTACCCTCTGGCAACGCTGATCTGGGTAGGGTGGAACGAACCATGAATTTCGACTTTTCCGACGAGCTGAAACAGCTGCGCGACCAGGCGCGCCGCTTCCTGGGCGAACGCAGCGCCCCCAAGCAGGTCCGCCGCGTGCTGGAAGGCCACACCCCCTATGACCGCGCATTGTGGGAAGGCGTGGCCGAAATGGGCTGGCTCGGCACCGCCATTCCGGAAGAATACGGCGGCGCCGGCATGGGCCATCTCGGCCTGTGCATCCTGGCGGAAGAAATGGGCCGCGCGGTCGCCGCCATTCCCTTCGGTTCCACCACCTACCTCGCCGCCGAAGCCCTCATCCTCGCCGGCAGCCCGGCGCAAAAGGCGCATTGGCTGCCGAAAATCGCCGCCGGGGAAACCGTTGGCTGCCTCGCCTGGGCCGAAGGCACCGGCAACCCGACCGCCGCCAAGGTGCAGACCCGCTTCCACGGCGGCCGCCTCTCCGGCCGCAAATGGCCGGTCGCCGATGGCGGCGTCGCCGACATCGCCATCGTCGTCGCCCGTAACGATGCCGGCCAGATCGTGCTCGCCCTCGCCGATCTGCGCGCCACCGGCGTGCACCCGGAAACCCTGCAAACCCTGGACCCGACTCGCGATCAGGCCAAACTCACCTTCGATGACGCGCCGGCCGAACTGCTCACCGCCGGCGGCGACGGCTGGCTGGTGCTGGAACAGCTCCTCGACCGCGCCGCCATCCTGTTCGCGTTCGAACAGATCGGCGGCGCCGCCGTCTGCCTCGACATGGCCGTGCAATACGCCCGCGACCGCCACGCCTTCGGCCGCCCCATCGGCTCCTTCCAGGCGATCAAGCACAAACTCGCCGATGTTTACGTCGCCAACGAACTGGCCCGCTCGAACGCCTATTTCGGCGCCTGGGCGCTCGATACCGGCGCCGCCGAACTGCGCCTCGCCGCCGCCTCCGCCCGCGTCTCGGCGACCGACGCCTACCACCTCGCCTCGAAGGAAAACATCCAGACCCATGGCGGCATCGGCTTCACCTGGGAAGCGGACTGCCACCTCTATTACCGCCGCGCCAAAAGCCTGGCCCTCAGCGTCGGCGCCATCCCGTTCTGGCGCGACCGTGTGGTCAATGAACTCGTCGCGCGCAACGCAGCTTAAGGAAATCCGGTCATGAATTTCGACGATACCCCCGCCGAAGCCGCGTTCCGCGCCGAAGTCCGCGCCTTCCTCGCCGCCAACGCCACGCTGAAATCCGCCTCCGTCCAAGGCACCCGCGGCCGCGGCATCGGCGCCGAGGAAATCAAGCGCGCCAAAGACTGGCAGGCCCGCAAATACGCCGCCGGTTTCGCCGGCCTCACCTGGCCCAAGGAATGGGGCGGCCGCGAGGCCCCGCAACTGTTCCAGGTCATCTACAACCAGGAAGAAGAAGCCTACGCCGTGCCGCGCGGCGTGTTCGAAATCGGCCTGGGCATGTGTATCCCCACCATGATGGCCTACGCCAAGCCCGAACAGCTCCAGCGCTACGTCACCCCCGCGCTCAAGGGCGAGGAAGTGTGGTGCCAGCTCTTCTCCGAACCCTCCGCCGGGTCCGACGTCGCCGGCCTGCGCACCCGCGCCGAGCGCGACGGCGATGACTGGATCATCAACGGCCAGAAAGTCTGGACCTCCGGCGCGCATTTCTCCGATTTCGGCATCATCGTCACCCGGTCAGACCCGACGGTCGCCAAGCATGACGGCCTGACCTTCTTCTTCCTGGACATGAAATCCCCCGGCGTCGAGCCGCGCCCGATCAAGCAGATCTCCGGCGCCTCGCATTTTAACGAGGTGTTTTTCACAAATGTCCGCGTGCCCGATGCCCAGCGCCTCGGCCCGGTCGGCGCCGGCTGGAAGGTCTCGCTCACCACGCTGATGAACGAACGCCTCGCGGTGGGCGACGTGCCGCGTCCGGACGTGACCGACCTGCTCAACCTCGCCCGCAGCCTCGACCTCGATGACGGCCCGGCGATCAACAACGCCGTGGTGCGCGAACGCATCGCGGACTGGCACGTCAAAACCCAGGGGCTGAAATACACCCGCTTCCGCACCATGACCGCGCTGAGCAAGGGCGCCACCCCCGGCCCCGAATCCTCCATCGGCAAGCTGGTCAACGCCAGCAAGCTGCAGGACATCGCCAGCTTCGGCATGGACCTGCTCGGCAGCGCCGGCATCGTCATGAACCCGGACCTCGCCCCCTACCAGGCGCTGTTCCAGGATGCGCTGCTCTCCTCCCCCAGCCTGCGTATCGCCGGCGGCACGGACGAGATTTTGCGCAACATCATCGCCGAACGCGTGCTCGGCCTGCCGTCTGACATCAGGGTGGACAAAACCCAGCCCTTCAACCAACTGCCCACCGGCAGCCGCTAACCGAAATCAGGCCAGGGGGCCGCGCCCCTGGCTTTTTTTCTACCCAAGCACCACCGCCCGCCACCAACGCCACGTCAACGCCAGCGCCACCACCCCCTCCGCGCCCACCAGCATCGTCGCCGTCGCGCTCGACGTCGCATCCGCCAGCAGGCCGAGATGCACAAACCCGATCGGCGCCAGCCCGATGCACAGCGCCAGCACCCCAAACGCCCGTCCGCGCAACTCCGCCGGCGCGGCGAGGTAGGTCAGCGTCGTCTGCATAATGCCAAACCCGGCCGAGGCCGCGCCGGACAGCAAAATCGCCAGCCCCGCCGGCACCACGTGATGTGACAGCGCCAGCCCGACCGACAGCACGCCATAGCTGCCCACGCTCACCGCATACACCACCCCATGCCAGCGCGCCGTCACCAGCCAGCCCACCAGCATCGCCGCCAGCAGCGCCCCCAGCCCATCCAGGCTCACCAGCAGCCCCGTCGCCTCCGGCCCCAGCCCGAGTTGCCCCTGCGCCAGCACCGGCACCATCGCCGTCACCGGCCAGCCCCACAGGTTGAAGATCACCGTAATCACCAGCGTGCCCACCAGCCGCGGGCTCCGCCGCGCCAGCGCAAACCCCTCGATCAGCCGCCCGAGCGTCGATTGCGTCGCCGTCAGGCTGCGCGGATGTTGGTAACGGTAGCCGAGCATCGCCAGCAGCGAGACCGTATAGAGCGCCATCCCCAGCCCGAACGCCCCGGTAATGCCCACGGTCGCCAGAAACACACCGCCCGCCGTCGGCCCCAGCATCCGCGCCGCATTGGCGCTGGCCGCATCCAGCGACGTCGCGCGCGGCAGCGCCTCACTGCCCACCAACTCGCCGAGGTTCACCCGGCGCACCGTGTTTTCCGCCGTCCAGCTCATCCCGTTCACAAACGCGGCCACCGCCAGGTGCCAGATCGCCAGCCGCCCGCTGGCCGAAAGCAACATCAGCCCCGTCGCCATCCCCAGGTTCAGCCCGATCGCGGCCAGAAACACCGTCCGCCGCTGCACCCGGTCGGCAAACGTCGCCAGCAGCGGCCCGCACAGCCCCATCGGCAACATCCGCAACATCGACAGCATGGCAACAATAAACGGGGAGCCGGATTGCTGATAGGCCACCACCGCAAACGCCAGCGTATCCAGCCACCGCCCCAGCGACGACAGCGTTCCCACCAGCCACAGCCGCCGAAAATCCCGATTGGCTAACACGGCGGCAAAGCTCATTCAGCCCGCCCTTGCCCCGGTTCAGCCCAAATAGGCGTCCGCGATTTCATCGCTGTTATTCAGTGCCTCCGGCTTGCCATGCGCGACCAGCGCGCCGTGCCGCATCACATAGCCGTATTCGCAGAGTCCCAGTGCCAGGGCAATGTTCTGGTCGCTCAACAGCAGTGCGTAGCCGAGGTCGCGGATCTGCGCCAGGCCGGCATAAATCCGCTCACCTTGCGTCCCATCCAGCCCCCGGCAAGGTTGATCCACCAGGATCATGGTCGGGCGCGTCATTACCGCCCGCCCCAGCGCCAGCATCAACCGCTGCATCGTGTCCAGGCTGCCAGCCCGGCGGCCGCGCAACGCGACCAATTCCGGGAAAATCGCGAACACCTCCTCGCGCCGGCTATCCACCCGCTCCCGCCCGGCCAACGCCGACAGTTCCAGATTTTCCGCCACCGTCAGCGGCGCCACCACCATCCGCTCCTCCGGCACGAAGGCCAGCCCGCGCTTGACCACGCGATGCAGCGGGTAGGTGGAAATCTCCTCGCCGTTCACTTGAATGGACCCGCGCACCGGGCGGATCATCCCGGCGATGGCCTGCAAGGTGGTGGATTTTCCCGCGCCGTTGGCCCCGAGCAGCGCCACCGCCATGCCACTGCCAACGGTCAGCCGCAAATCCCGTATCACCCGGGTGGCGCCATACTGCACTGACAGATCCGCCACCGTCAGCATGCCGCTATCCCCGCCGCCGTCGCTCCAAAATACGCCCGCTGCACCGCCGCAGTGGCGAAGCAATCCGCCGGGCTGCCGGCCGCAATCCGGCGTCCGGCGTTCAGCACCACGACGCTGTCGCAGCAATCGGCGATCATTTTCATGTTGCGCTCCGCCAACAACACCGTCACCCCGGCCGCCTTCAGCCCAAGAATCAGGTCGGTCAGCAGCGCCACCTCCTCCGCCGCCAACCCGTTCGCCGGCCCGTCCAGAATCAGCAATCCAGGGTCGCTCGCCAAGGCCCGCGCAATGCCCACCCGCGCCCGCTCCCCGTGTGACAGCGCATCCGGCCGCGACTGCGTCCGCGCGCCCAGCCCAACCAGGTTGAGCAACTGCCGGCAATTCTCCAGGCTCTCACGCTGATCGCGCCGCGCCGCGCCCAGACCGAGCATGCTGCCGAGGATGGATGCCTGGCGCAGCGTGTAGGCGCCCACCAGCACCTCATCCAGCACGCTCGCCATGCCCAGCAGCCGCACGTCCGCCCAGCATCGCGCGACCCCCAATCCGGCAATCGTCTCCGCCGGCAGGCCGCCGATCTCCTGGCGGTCGCCCTCGGTCAGCAACTGCACCCGGCCAGCATCCGGCCGGGTCTGTCCGGTGATAATATCCACCAGCACGGATTTGCCGCTGCCATTCGGCCCCATCAGCCCGGTCACGCTGCCGGCCGGCACCGTCAGCGCCACATCCTCCAGCGCCCGCTCGCCATCAAAGGCTTTGCTGATGCCGCTGATCTCCAACCCTGCGGTCATGCCGGCCCCCCGCCGCGCCGCTTGATCGCCGCATCCAGCCGGCTGCGATGCGGCCCGCCGCTGCTGCGTCGCCGGCGCGGCCGGTCATCCACCGGCGCCATCGCCGGCACCGCGCTGCGCTGGCGGTGCCGGGCGCGCGCGGCCCGACGGCTGCTATCGCGCGGGTCCAGCAGCCCGCGCGGCAGGAAGATCACCAGCGCCAGCACCACCAGCGCCACCGCAAAGTCCTGAATGGCGGAGCCTTCATCCAGCACAAGCGCCGAGGGCAGCACGATCAGCATCGCCCCCAGCCACGGGCCGAGCCAATGATACGCCCCGCCCAGCAACGCTGCGGCCAGCGCCAGCAGGCCCAGGCTGGTGGAAAACATCCCCGGCGCCACCGCGCCGCGCGTCAGCACCAGCGCCACCCCGCCCCAGCCGCCGAGCAGCCCGGCAAACCCGTAGGCGAGGCCGAGAATCGCCGGGCGCTGAATGCCCAATCCTGCGGCCACCGCCGCATCCTGCCGCAGCGCAATCGCCGCCCGCCCGAACCAGGACCCTTCCAGCCGCGCCGCCAGCAGCAACCCCAGCGCCAGCGCTATAAAACTCCACAGCGCCGGCGGCGTGCTGTCCAATGCCAGCCCCTCGCGCCCGCCGGTCCAGTCCGGCAACAGGCGCGCCAGCGGCAGCACCAGCCCCAACAAAGCGAGGCTCGCCAGCCCCTGCCAGGCCGGCGGCAACCGCGCCGCGCCCCAGGCCAGCACCAGCCCGAACCAGAACCCGGCCAGCCCGCCTGCCAGCAACGCCCACGCCACCGAAAGCCCGGCCTGCAGCATATTCGCCGCCAGGTAGCCGGCCAGCGCCCCGCAGGCGACCCCGGCCACGCTTGGCACCCCCACCGCCCACAGGCACCGCACCGACATCGCCAGCAGCGCCATCGCCGCCGTCAGCCCCAGCGGCGTGGCCAGATTGGCCGATAAGTCCGTCAGCCACTCCATCATGCCGCCCCCTTCGCGCGGGGCCAGACCAACAATCCTTGTGGCCGCGCCACGGCCAGCGCCAGCAACGCCGCCGCCGCCGCCCCCTGCCACGGGGTAATCGGCATCCATTGCGGCAATACCGCGCCGCACACCGCCTCCACCGCCCCCAGCAATGCCCCCAGCAGCAGCAGACGGCCGGGGTGCAACGCCGTTTCATGCAGGGCGCAGCCGCTCAGCACCAGCACCGCCAGCGCCTTCCACAGCCCGCTTTGCCCCAACGTCACCGTCACCGGCGTGCCGGCCTGGCTCGCCGCCAGCGCCGCCAGAATCCCCGCCAGTCCCGCCAGCGCCCCGGCTCCCAACGCGGCCAGCAACAGCTTCCGGCGCGGGCTGACCCCGCCGATCGCCGCCGCCTGCGCGTCGTAGCGGATCGCGCGCAGCGCGGTGCCGTACAAGGTCGTTGCCAGCACCCGTCGCACCGCCAGCACCGCCGCCACCGCCAGCCCTCCGATCAGCCCATCCAGCAGCCGAACCACGGTGTCATCCGTGCCAAACACCGTCGCCGGGTAGCTCTCCGGCGGAAACAACACCCCGTCCGGCCCGGCGGCGAGGCTCGCCACCGCATCCAGCGCCACCCAGGCCGCCAGCGCCGTCACCAGCGCGGCGAACGGGGTGTGCCGCAACACCCCCGGCCGCCCCAGCGGGGCAACCGTCAGCACTTCCACCAGCACCGCCAACCCGCCGCCCAGCGCCATGCCAACCGGCAGCGTCAGCAGCAACGGCATGTCGTAGCGGTCGGCCAGCCGATACACCGTCAATGCCGCCAGCGTGGCAATCGCCGCCAGCGCCGGGTTTGGCGGCACGTTGCGGCGCGTCAACAACCCCAACGCCAGGGCGAACAGCCCATAAAGCGAACCAACGGCAGCGCCGTGAAGGATTTGCAGACCGAGAAAGACCATATGCTGAAACAAATGCGCCGTGCGAAATGATCGCGCAAATTCGCAGGTTTGCCGCGCGCGGACAATAGCGCCCACCCCAAGCCGCGCCGCGTACATGCAAACAGCCCCACCTATTCGATGGGGCTGCTTGGCCGGCGACGGCGTTAGTGTTGCGGGAACGGGTCCTGCGGCGCGGGCGGGCGGCGCCGATCGGCCATGAACTGGTCGAACTCCGCCTTATCCTTGGCCTGGCGCAACCGTTCCAGATAATCGACGAATTCCTTCTGCTCCTCCTCCAGGCGGCGCAAGGTCGCGGCGCGATAATCGTCGAAGGCGGCATTGCCGCTCGGCGGCGGCGCGCTGGGGCCACCGCCCCATTTGCCCCAAACCGGCGGCGGCGGCTCGGTCGGCTGGCCCGTTTGGTCAACATACATCCAGCGCCCACGCCCGCGCCGTCGCCAGCCGCAACCGCCGCCCAGATGGCCGCTGCCCAGCATCAGCGCAATGCCCAGGCCAACCGGCCAGAACCACACAAACCCCAGAATCATGGCCAAGATCCACAAGGGTTTCGGCACCTCATTCAGCCTCGCCGCAAATTGCACGACGCGTCTCCGTGATGGGGGTGAAGATGTATATGTGAATAACATTTACATAGGTAATTCGATACGCGGGCGGAGTCAAGCGGATTACGGCGAATTCATCTGAAGGGGAGGAAGGGGAGGGGAAGTGTTCTTTTTGTGAACAAAAAGAACCAAAAAAACTTCATCAATTCCTGGGCTTCGCCGTACGCCCCCGCGGTTAGGTTCGTGCGCACGGGGCCAAAGGGTGAAAGTTTTTTGCTCCTTTTTTTCAAAAAAGGAGACCTTCCCCTAAACCTTCACCAACCCCAACGACTGCAAATAAATCAACACCCCAGCTTCCAGCAGCTCCTCCGGCGTCATCGGCATCCGCCGCCGGTTGCCGTCCGCCCGGCCGATGAACAGCGCCGCAATCCCATGGCACAGCGCCCAGATATGCAGCGCCACCATCAGCGGCGGCGGCCGCACGCCCTGGCTGCGATGGCTGTCGCACGCCAGTTCCGCCGCCTTGCGCAGCACGCCAAACGCCCGTTCCGACGCTTGCAGCAAATGCGGGTCTTCCTCCAGCGGAAACCCCGGCTCGAACATCGCCGCATAGGCGGCCGGTTCCCGCCGCGCGAAGCCGAGATAAGCCCGCCCCACCGTTTCAATCGCCCGCACCGGGTCGGGCCGGCCATCCGCCCAGGCACGCTCCAGTTCTTGCGCAAACCGCTCATAGCCGAGCCGGGCAATCTCAGCGATCAGCGCGTTACGGTCGCGAAAATGCCGATACGGCGCCGCCGGGCTCACCCCGGCGGCGCGCGCCACCTCGGCAAAGGAAAAGCCGCCCGGCCCGCGCTCGGCAATCAGCCGCAGCGCAGCCTCCATCAAAGCCTCCCGCAGGTTGCCGTGATGGTAGCTGTCGCGCGTCGGGCGCGGCGTGTCGGTGGAAAAGCGCATGTGAAGCGTTGTTACATCAAGCCCGGCGCCAACGCACGTCCTGCTTTCGCCCTCACCGCTGGCGGAAACGCTCGAACCAGCCAATCGTCGCCGAAATCTCCGCCGCGAAATACGATGGCCGCATCACCCCGGTGCCGTGGCTCACCCCGGGCATCCGCAGCAACGCCGTCTCCACCCCGGCCAGCTTCAAGGCGGCATACATCTGGATCGCCTCCGCCGGCGGGGTGCGGCTATCCGCCTCCCCCGCCACCATCAGCGTCGGCGTGCGCGCGAACTGCGCATAAGCCAGCGGCGAGCGCTCGCGATACTTCGCCACATTCTCCCACGGCTTGTCGTGCCCCATCCACACCAGCCCGCCGGTGCTGCCCATATCGGCGGTCAGCACCCAGCTCTGCCAGTCCGTCACCGGCTTGATCGCCACCGCCGCGCGGAACCGATGCGTATGCGTCACCGCCCAGCAGGTCAGCACCCCGCCGCCGGATGTGCCGGTGATAAACAGGTTCGCCGCATCAATCTCCGGCCGCGCCGCCACCGCATCCACCACCCGCATCAGATCCTCATGATCCGGCCCGGGAAAGCGGTCATGCAGCGCATTGGCAAAATCCTCGCCATAGCCGGTGGACCCGGTGGGGTTGCTGAACAGCACCGCATAGCCCGCCGCCGCCAAGGCCTGCACCTTGATGGAAAACCGCTCGCCGAACTGCGCGAACGGCCCGCCATGGATCAGCAGCACCAGCGGATGCGGCCCGGCGCCGGCCGGCTGCACCAGCCAGGATTGCACCTGCCGTCCCTCCACCCCCTCGGTCCAGAACATCTCACCAGGCCGAAACCCGCCCACTTGCTGCGCCAGCCCGGCATTCAGCGCCGTCAGCGTCTGGCACGTGCCATCCGGCGCGATCACCGCCACCTCGCCCGGCACATCAATCGCCGCGCGCACATAGCCGATGCTGCCATCCCGCGCGGTGGAAAACCCGCCGCCCGAATACGGCATCTCGATCGAGGCCGGCCCCACATCTTCCGCCAGCAGCGTGTGGCTGCCATCCAGCCCGAACCGCGCCAGCACCCGCCGGCCGGGCACGTCATAGCTGGCGATCAGCGCCGCGCTATCGGCGGACCAGGCGATATCGTCGATGCTGTGATCCAACTCCGGCGTCAGCAGCCGCGCCGCGCCGCCGGCAAACGGCATCACATACAGCCGGCGCAACTGATGGCTCAGCCCGCGATCCTGCACCGCCGTATAGGCCAGCCACCGCCCATCCGGCGACGCCGCCGGCCGCGCCGTGGGCCCGGGCTGGTCGGTCAACCGCCGCACCGCGCCATCCGCCACCCGAATGGCATGAATATCCAGATTGGCGGCATCCCGGTCCCAATCCGTCCGCTGCGTGCCGGTGATCAGCACCTCCGCCCCATCGGCGGAAAACCCCAGGCTGCCGGCGACAAAATGCGGCTGCCCATGCCACCAACTGCCGCTGGTCAACGCCCGCGGCGCGCTGGCGCCATCGCTGCCAACCAGGAAAATCTGAAAACTGCTTTCCGGCAGATCGCCAATGCCGTCCTGGCGATAAATCAACCGCTCCGTCACCGTCACCGGCGCCGCCCATTGCGCCCCCTCCGGCGCCTGGCTCAGCCCGAGCCAGTCCGGCAGCGCCGCATCCACCCGCTGCTTGAACGCCAGCCACCGCCCATCGGGCGACCACGCCAACTCCCGCAACGGCGCCGCGCCCTCCACCACCACCGTGGCGGCATCGCGGTCGAGGTCGTACACCACCACCGCATGCCGGCCGCCATGATGGCGCAAAAACGCCACCTGCCGGCTATCCGGCGCCCAACGCGGATGCGCCGCCCCCTCGCTGCCGGCCACCTCCACCCAGGTCTGCCGGTCGCGGCTCAGCATCAGCACCGTCCGCCGCCGATCCGCCTCCAGCACCCGCGTGGTCAGCAGATGCACCATCGCGCCACCATCGGGCGCCATCCGCACCTCGGCGGCGTTGCGAAAGGCGAAATTATCGGCCGGTGTCAGCTTGCGGGGCATGGGGCAATCCTTGCACGGAGTTCTTTCTGTGCCCAAAAAGAACCAAGTCGGCCAGTATCGGGGCAGATCGCCCCGGCTGCAACGCCGTTTCTCAGCCCAGCAGACTGTCCTCCATCGCCTTGCGCATCAGGAATTTCTGCATCTTCCCTGTCACCGTCATCGGAAATTCGTTCACAAACCGCACATAGCGCGGAATTTTGTAATGCGCGATCTGCCCGCGGCAGAACTCCCGCACCGCCTCCTCGGTCAGCACCGCGCCCTCGCGCAGTTTCACCCAGGCCGCCAGTTCCTCGCCGAATTTTGCGTCCGCCACCCCGAACACCTGCACATCGGCAATCGCCGGATGCCGATACAAATATTCCTCCACCTCGCGCGGATAAATATTCTCCCCGCCCCGGATCACCAGGTCCTTAATCCGCCCGACAATCGCGCCATAGCCCTGCGCATCAATCGTCGCCAGATCGCCGGTATGCATCCACCCCGCCGCATCCACCGCCTGCGCCGTGCGCTCCGCATCCCCCCAGTAGCCGAGCATCACCGAGTAGCCGCGCGTGCACAATTCCCCCGGCGTGCCCGCCGGCACAATCCGTCCCTCGCCATCGACGATTTTCGATTCCAAATGCGGATGAATGCGCCCCACCGTCGCCACCCGCCGCTCCACCGGATCGTCCAACGTGGTCTGGAAACTCACCGGGCTGGTCTCGGTCATGCCATAGGCGATGGTGATATCGGTCAGATGCATCAGATCCATCGCCCGGCGCATCACCTCAATCGGGCACGGGCTACCGGCCATAATCCCGGTGCGCAGGCTCGACGGATCAAACCCGGCGAACTCCGGATGGTCCAGCTCCGCAATAAACATCGTCGGCACGCCATAAAGGGCGGTGCATTTCTCCTCCGCCACCGCCTGCAACGTCGTCGCCGGGTCGAAGCTCTCGCCCGGATACACCATCGCCGCCCCATGCGTCAGGCAGCCGAGATTGCCCATCACCATGCCGAAGCAATGATACAGCGGCACCGGAATGCACAGCCGGTCCTGCTCGGTCAGATGCATCGTCTCGGCGGTGAAGAACCCGTTATTCAAAATGTTGTGATGCGTCAGCGTCGCACCCTTCGGCTGCCCGGTGGTGCCGGAGGTAAACTGGATATTGATCGGATCATCAAATTGCAGCTGCGGCGCCAGTGCCGCCAGCGCCGCATGATGGCTGGCATCGGCCAGGCCGGCGATCTCGGCAAACCGATAGGCCCCGGGCAGGCTGTCGCCGCCGATCTGCACCACAATCTCCAGGCTCGGCAGCGCCGCCGCCCGCAGCGCGCCGGGCGCGCAGCTCGCCAGTTCCGGCGCCAGGCTCAGCAGCATCCCGGCATAATCCGATGTCTTGAACGCGGTTGCCGTCACCAGCGCCCGGCAGCCCACCTTGTTCAGCGCGTATTCCAATTCTGACAGCCGATAGGCCGGGTTGATATTCACCAGCACCAGCCCGGCTTTGGCCGTGGCGAACTGCGTCACCGTCCACTCCCACCGGTTCAGCGACCAGATGCCGATCCGCTCCCCCGGTTGCAGCCCCAACGCCAGCAGCCCGGCGGCGAAGGCATTTACCTCGGCAGCAAATTCCCGCCAGGTCCAGCGCACCCCCTGGCCACGGTCGATCAACGCCGGCCGCTCCGGCCAGCGCGCCACGGTGCGGTCGAAATGCTGCCCGATGGTCTCACCGATCAACGGCACAGCGCTGGTGCCGCTCACGTAACTCATGGCCGTTTGCATGGCGTCCTCCATCTTGTTGCCGCCAATCTGCGCCAAGCCGGCCCGGCTTCCAAGCCCCGGATGCCGCCCGCCGGCTGCGGAAATTTCCGCCCGCGCGGCGAAAATCCCATTGCGCCGCGCCCCGATTTACCCACCTATTTCGCATCCAAGATCAATCAGGAGGACGCCATGGCCGCGCTCAAAGGCAGTAAGACCGAAAATAACCTGAAAGACGCCTTCGCCGGGGAATCCCAGGCCAATCGCCGCTATCTCTATTTCGCCCAGAAAGCCGATGTTGAAGGCTTTAACGACGTCGCCGCCGTCTTCCGCTCCACCGCGGAAGGGGAAACCGGCCACGCGCACGGCCATCTGGAATTCCTCGAAGAAGTCGGCGATCCGGCCACCGGCCTGCCCATCGGCAAAACCGCCGACAACCTCGCCGCCGCCGTCGCCGGGGAAACCCATGAATACACCGACATGTATCCCGGCATGGCCCGCACCGCCCGCGAAGAAGGCTTCGATGAAATCGCGGACTGGTTCGAAACCCTCGCCAAAGCCGAACGCTCGCATGCCGGCCGCTTCCAGCGCGCGTTGAACGAACTGGCCTGATCCAGCCACGGCAGACCAAAACAGGGCCGGGGCAGGGATGGCAATCCCAACCTCGGCCCTATCTATGTGATACCGAGGGAGAGGCGGCATGCGCGAAGGCAGTCTGGACGCGCCCACACGGCACGCATTGGCATGGCGCGATCCGGCGTTTTACGACCCCGCCGCCATCGATGCGGAATTGCGCCGCGTGTTCGACATCTGTCACGGCTGCCGCCGCTGCTTCAACCTCTGCGACAGCTTCCCCACCTTGTTCGACCTGATCGACGCCGCCAGCAGCGGCGAACTCGATACGGTGGACAGCAAGGATTTCACCCCGGTCATCGACGGCTGCACCCTGTGCGACCTCTGCTTCATGACCAAATGCCCCTACGTGCCGCCGCATGCCTTCAACCTGGATTTCCCGCATCTGATGCTGCGCGCCCGCGCCGCCCAGGCGCAGCGGGGCGAAGTCGCGGCAGTGGATGCGGCGCTGACGGAAACCGACCGCAATGGTGGCCTCGCCGGCCTGGCCGCGCCGCTGGTGAACTGGGCCAACGCCACCGGCAACAACCTCACCCGGCCGCTGCTGCAACAACTCGCCGGCATCGATGCGCGGGCGGACTTGCCGCCCTTCCATGCCCGCAGCTTCGCCCAGCGCGCCCTGCAAGCCCCGCCTCTGAACGCCGACGCCCCCGCCTTCGGCCGCAAGGCGGTGCTCTACGCCACCTGCTTCGTCAACCAGAACGACCCCGATGGCGGCCTCGCCGCCCGCGCGGTGCTGGCGCATAACGGCGTCGCGACAGAGGTCGTCTACCCCGAATGCTGCGGCATGCCGAAGCTGGAACAGGGGCTGATCGGCGATGTCGCCGGCAAGGCCCAGCGCATCGCCGCCGAACTGCGCCCGTGGATCGACCGCGGCTACGACGTCATCGCCCTGGTGCCGTCCTGCGCGCTGATGCTGAAATTCGAATGGCCGCTGATCGAGCCGGACGACGCCAATGTCGCCGCTCTGGCCAAAGCAACCTATGATCTCAGCGAATACATCGTCGATATCGCCCGCAAAGAAGGCATCACCCCCGGCCTGCAACCCATCGCCGGCGGCGTCACCCTGCACATCGCCTGCCATTCCCGCGCCCAGAACATGGGCCAGAAGGGGGCGGAGATGCTGCGCCTGCTGCCCGGCGCCGATGTGCAGGTGATCGAGCGCTGTTCCGGCCATGGCGGCGCCTGGGGCATGAAAACCGGCCATTTCGATACGGCGTTGAAAGTCGGCCGCCCGGTCGCCAAACAAAGCCTGGACGGCGGCAAAGCCTTCATCGCCTCCGAATGCCCGCTCGCCGGGGTGCATATCCGCCAAGGCATGGACAAACTCGGCGGCGACCGCCCGCAGCCGGCTTTGCTCAGCCACCCCATCCAATTGCTCGCCCGCGCCTACGGGCTGATTTGAACGGAGCCGCCGTCATGGCCAATAAGCACGCGATCACCCCCGCCGACATCATCCCGGCCACCGAATATGCCGCCGTGCGCGCTGAATGGCGGCGGAAAATGAGCGCGTTGAAGCGGCACCGCCGGCTAGAGGTCGGGCCGTTCGTGACCTTCTACTTCGAGAGCTACGAGACGATGTGGCACCAGATCCAGGAGATGCTGCACATCGAGGGCGGCGGCGCGGCGCAACTGCCCGATGAGTTGGAGGCGTATAACCCGCTGGTGCCGAAGGGGCAGAACCTATCGGCCACCTTCATGATCGAAATCGACGATCCGGACCGCCGCAAGCGCCTGCTGCTCGGCCTCGGCGGCATCGAGGAAACCGCATTCCTCGAAGTGGGCGGCGCCCATATCGTGGCCGATCCGGAACTGGACCAGGACCGCACCAGTGCGGAGGGCAAAGCCAGTTCGGTGCAATTCGTGCATTTCCGCCTGACCCCGGCGCAGATCGCCGCCTTCAAACAGCCCGGCGCCCGGGTGCTGCTCGGCCTCTCGCACCCGAATTACAGCCATATGGCGGTGCTGCCAGAGCCGATGCGCGCGGCGCTGGCAACCGATTTCGACTGATCGGCGTTACCCGAGCACCAGCGTTACCCGATCACTGGCGCGCTTTGCTTGAACCACGATTTGGCAATCTTGCCGTCGTCGATCTCGTAAATCGCGACAACCTCAACCGTTCCGACCCCGTCGGCAAAGTTGCGGGTGACGATCTCGTGATCCACCACCACATTGCCGACCGCGAGGCGATGCAGCAGTTTGCCATGCAGGTTGGGTTCCTGAAATCGGGCCAGATGGCGGGCACGGATGGCATCCGCGCCCGTCGCCAAAACCTCGGACGGAAAGGCGTGATACGCCGCCTCCGCCGCCCAGCACGCCATGAACGCCTCGATGTCACGGGCGTTATAGGCGTCTAACTGCCGGGCGACGATTTCGGTGGGGGACGTCATGATTTGGCGTATTTGCCGCTCAGCTGCGGCGCGGTGTCCGGGGTCAGCCCCGCCGTGGTGCGTTCCAGCCGGGTCTGCTGCGCCCAGGTCCGGCCCAGCGCATCGGCGACGTTGATCGACAATTTGCCCAGCCCTTCGACCTGCAAATCCACCTTGTCGCCATGCTGGAACGCGCCGAGGCCACGGTGGTTGGTGCCGGTCGCCAGCACATCCCCCGGCTCCAGCGTGTGGATCGAGCTTACCCATTCGATGCAGCGCGGGATTTTGTGCCCCATATCATTGGTGTTGAAGCCCTGCTTCAGCACCCCGTTCACCCAGAGTTCCACTTTCAGGTTCTGCGGATCGGCGATTTCATCGGCGGTGGTAATCCACGGCCCCATCGGCGCGAAGGTGTCGCGCGACTTCATGGCGAAGAACCCGGCCGAGGTCAGGCCGCGCGCCGACCCATCGATGAAGTTCAGATAGCCGAACACATGCCCCATCGCCTCGGCCTGCGTCACATTGGCGGTGCGCTTGCCGATCACCAGGCCCAGCTCGGCCTCGCCCTCAAACACCGTCGCCGGCACATCCGGCAGCACCATCGTGCCGCCCGGCGCCAGCACTGCCGTGGGGGCCTTGTGGAACGCATTGATGATCGCCGGCTCGCTGCGGGTGCCATCTTCCATGTAATTCACCGCCATGCAGACGATGTTGCCCGGCTTGGGCAGCGGCGCGCGCAACGTCACACTGCCCAGCGGCACTCCGGCGGCCTTGGCCGCGGCCTCCAACTTGCCACGGCTGCTGGCCCAGCTGGCAATCACCCCATTGATCAGGTCGTGCGGGCCGACGCGCGGAATATCCGCCACCGCATCGGTCACATCGACAATGCTGCCGCCACCGGCGCTGTCGATGCTGATGATGCCGAGCCGGTAATCGTTGAAAAAGCCGATCTTCATGGGCTAACCTCCTGTTTCGGCGGAGCTTAAGCGGCTGCCCGCATGCGCGCCAGTAGGGTCGCCGCGTGCGGCGTCAAAGGGTCAGACGACATGACAATTTTGCAACTTGCTGGGGCAATATATTGCAAAATATCTCGGCTCGCTTCATTCCCTTGCTCGCGTTAACGAAAAATCGTCTGTTTCCAGGCATCGTCAGGCGCGTGTATCTGTTTGTATAAGGACATCGATATGAAAAAAGCCCTTCTCGCCGCCTGTTTCGCGGTCGCCTTCGCTGGCCCGGCGCTGGCGCAGGATGCCAAGCAGGATTTCGCCCTGTCGAATAAGACCGGTTACGAACTGAAGGAAGTTTATGTCTCCCCGTCCAACGCCAGCGACTGGCAGGACGATGTCCTCGGCACCGGCACTCTGGGCGACGGCGCGACGGTTGAAATTAAATTCCATCGCGCGACCAAGACCTGCAAATGGGATCTGAAGGTGGTCTACACCGTCGATAGCTCCAACGCGGTGTGGCACGATATCGACCTCTGCTCGGTGGATAAGATCACCATCCGCTACAACAAGAGCACCGACACCACCTCCGCCTCATTCGACTGATGATAGCGCCGGTGCCACGGCGGGGCGGCCCGCCATGGCACCGGGCGACGTAAGGCGGCCCCCATGCGCAGCAGCAGGCGGAACGGATGACCCCCGGCGCGATTATGTTTTTGCTCGACGTCGTGTGGGTGCTGTTGGTTTGGCCGGTGGTACTGGCGGGGCTGCTCCCGGCGCGGTTTACCCTGTTGCATGCCAGCGCCAGCGGGATCGAGGCGGCGTTGCTGTTCCCAGCGGCGCAGCTGCTGTTTTTATACGCGTTGGGTCTCTACCGGCGGGAGGCCATTCTGGACCCCGCCAAGGCGCTGACCCGCTTGCCGGTCGCCTCGGCCCTGGCGGCGTTTTCCGCCGTCGTGGTCGGCAAGATGCTGGCGCGCCTGGTGGCCGATTGGCCGGAACCGGCCGATGGCACGTTGCTGTTCAGTGCCGCCTTCCTCTGCCTCGGCGGCTGTGCCGTCCTGGCCCGGCTGGTGTTCCGCCTGCTGCGCCGCCAGCGGCTGATGCGCACCCATCTGCTTGTCGTCGGCGCCGGCGCCCGGGCGTGGGACCTGGTGTGGATGCTGCGCAAGGAAGGCCGCAACCTCAGCTACGAAATCACCTGTCTGCATGATCCGTCCTTCGGTTCGCTCGATCCGCGCTGGGCGGATGACCCACGGGTGCAGGTGGTGCCGCTGACCGACAGCATCCTGGCGGAGGCGCGCCGGCTGCAAGCCAGCGATATCGTCGTCGCGCCCGATGAACGGCGCGGCATGGCTTTGGAAGCCTTGCTGGACTGCAAAGCGGAAGGCTTTGTGGTTGAACAATATCTTAGCTTCGTCGAACGTGAAATTCGTCGGGTCGATATCAAGCGCATGGAACTCAGCTGGTTCCTCTACTCCGATGGCTTCCAGGCCAACGCGTTGGACCGGGTGGCCAAGCGCATGCTGGATATCGCGGTCAGCCTGGTCATCCTCACCTTGGCCTCGCCGTTCCTGCTGCTCGCCATCGCCGCCCTGCTGTTCGATGACGGCTGGCCGATCCTCTATCGGCAAACCCGTGTCACCGCCGGGCAGCGGCCGTTCCAGATCTTCAAGCTGCGCACCATGCGCCGCAATGCCGAAGCCGGCGGCGCGGTCTGGGCGGCGGCGGGTGACAGCCGCATCACCCCGGTCGGCCGCTTCCTGCGCCGCAGCCGGCTGGATGAACTGCCGCAGCTGTTCAACGTGCTGCGCGGCGAAATGGCCCTGGTCGGCCCGCGCCCGGAACGGCCGGAATTCGTCTGCGAACTCGCCGCTCAAATCCCGCTGTACAACCAGCGCCACCGGGTTAAAGCCGGGCTGACCGGCTGGGCGCAGGTCAACTACCCCTACGGCGCCTCGGTCGATGATGCCCGCTCCAAACTCAGCTACGACCTCTATTACGTGAAGAACTACTCGATCTGGTTCGACCTGCGGGTGCTGGTGCAAACCCTGCGCGTGGTGCTGTGGCCGAGCGGCGTGCGCTAACACCAACCCGACGCGAGCGCCGCCTAGCCCAGGCTTTCACCGTGCAGCACCTCGTCCAGCCCCCGGCGCTCGTCCTCCTCGCTCACCCGCAGCCCCACCACCGCATCGACCAGCTTCAGCAGCGCCCAGGTGCCGCCCGCGCTCCACGCCACCGCCGCGCCAACGCCCAGCGCCTGCACCGCCAGCAAATGCAGCCCGGCGACATAGGCCCCGCCCGGCTGCGCCGCATCCGCACTCAGCACCCCGGCCGCCAGCACCCCGGTCAGCAGCATGCCCACGCCGCCGCCCACGCCATGCACGCCGAACGCGTCCAGGCTGTCGTCATAGCCAAAGCGCGGCTTCACCTCGGTCACCATCCAGTAACACACCGCCCCGGCCACCAGCCCGATCAACAACGCTGCGCCGGGCAGCACAAACCCGCTCGCCGGCGTAATCGCCACCAGCCCGGCCACCGCGCCGGAAATCGCCCCCAGCACCGTCGGCTTGCCAGATCGCACCCATTCCAGCCCCAGCCATACCAACGTGGCGCTGCTTGCAGCGGCCTGCGTCGCCACCATCGCCATCGCCGCCCGCCCGCCGGCACTCCCGGCCGAGCCGGCATTGAAGCCCAGCCAGCCCACCCACAGCAACGCCGCCCCGGTGACGGCATAACCAAGGTTATGCGGCGAAAAATTATCCCGCCCATAGCCCAGCCGCCGGCCCAGCACCAAGGCGCACACCAGCCCGGCCACGCCGGAATTGACCTCCACCACCGTGCCGCCGGCGAAATCGGCCATGCCCAGCGCGTTCAGCCAGCCCAACGGCGCCCAGGCCCAATGCGCAATCGGCGCGTAGACCACCAGCGACCACAGCGTCATCAACAGCAGCAGCGCGGAGAACTTCATCCGGTCGGCAAACGCGCCGGTCACCACCGCCGGGGTAATGATGGCGAAGGTCATCTGGTAGAACATGAACACCGGTTCCGGCACCGTCATCGCCATCGGCGCGGCGGTCTGCGCCCCCAGGGTAAACGGCCCGGTCCAGGCCATGCCGGCCAGCATCAGCCGGGAAAAATCGCCGACAAAGCCAGACCCGTCACCAAAGGTCAGCGAATAGCCAACCACGATCCACAGCACCGTCACCACCGCGCATAGCACGAAAGACTGCGCCATAATCGCGAGAATGTTCTTCTTCCGCACCATCCCGCCGTAAAACAGCGCCAGGCCGGGAATGGTCATCAGCAGCACCAGCACCGTGCACAGCAGCATGAACGCGGTGTCGCCGCTATCGACGGTGGCGGGGGTGGATTGTGCGAACGCCGGCGTGGCCAGCAACAGCAGCAGCGCGGCCAGGCGGCCAGCACGGGCGAGGAGCATCTTAGGGCGTTTCCCATTCAGCACACCGACTCGGGCCGGCGCTTCTTCTGTCACAATTTGCCACCTGCCGCCGGCCTTACCAAGCCGGGCACCAGAATGGCAGCCGCCGCTAGCCGCGCCCCGGCAGCTTGCCCGGCCGGCCGAACAGCCAACCCTGGCCGAAATCCACCCCCAAAGCGCGCAACGCCTCGGCTTCCGCCTCCGCCTCCACCCGTTCCGCCACCACCGCCGCGCCAGAGGCACGGGCGATATCCACCATGCCGCTCACAAACGCGCGTTCCCGTCCGGGCTGGCCGATGCCGGGGATGTAGGAGCCGTCCAATTTCACCACATCGGTCGGCAGCGCCCGCAAGATCCGCACATCGGCGGTGCCTGCGCCAAAATCGTCCAGGCAGAATTTCACCCCGATCTTGCGCAGCGCCGTCGCGGTCTGCGCCACGGCGGCGACATCCTCCACCTCCGCCGTCTCGGTCATTTCCACCATCATCCTCCCGGCTTTGCCCGCCGCATGGGTGGACAGCAGCAGCAGCAGATCATTGCGGAAATAGGCGCTCTGCGCCGATTGGCCGGAGATATTGAACGCAACCGCCACCCCCGCCGCCTGCGCCGCCGCGCAGGCCAACGTCGCCACCGCCAGATCCAGCCGCTCAATCAGGCCCAGCGTTTCGGCCAGCAGCACAAAATCCTGCGGGCTATCCAGCGGGCAGCCGGGAATCGGGTGCGGGCGTAGCAGCGCCTCGTAATGATGCACCCGCCCGTCGCGCAGGCTGACAATCGGCTGATACGCCAGGTCGAACCGGCCGGCCTGGATTGCCGCCCCCAGCGCCGCCACGTGCTGCGTCGCCTGCGCGACATAGCCGGCCAAGCCCCCGCCGAGCCCGGCCTGCTGCACCCCCGCCAGCCCCTTGCGCGCAAACACGCCCAACGCCTGCCGCAACGCCCGCGCCGCCTGGCTGGTGCTCAGGCCATGCCCGTCCAACTGGATCGCCTGCGCGCTGACCCCCGCCTGCACCCCTTGGCCGCGCAACGCGTCCTCCAGCGCCTGGGCGATGGCGGCCAGTTCGTTCGCCGGGCGCCCAAGCTGCAACACGCCATAGCGTCCAGGGGCGATTTCGGTGGTGCAGCCGTCTGGCGCCACCCGTTCCAGCGCAAAACCAATATCATCCCGGCTGGCGCGCGACCCGGCCTGCGCGACCACTTCCAGCAAGCCGATTTCCCCCGCCGCATTGTCCCGAATGCGCGCATCGGCCGTCCGCGCGAAGCCGAGCGCGCTGATCAACGTCGGCGTGCTGTCCAGCGGCACCGGCAGCAGCGCAAAGCTCAGGCACAGCCGCGGCGCCACATTGGCCACCGTCAACACCAGCCCAGCCAGCGCGATCGCGGTGCGCTGCCGGTCCGCCAGCCGGATCGTCATCGGCGCCAGCCGGCCATAATCCTGCAACGTCCGCAGCCCTGCCTCGAGCGCGAACTGGTCGCCCGGCGCAATCAGGCCGCGAACATCGGTGCCGACATACGCCTCCGCCGCCTGCCCGAACCGGCTGCGAAACGCCCCGGCGGCATAGGTGATGTGGCCGTCAACCGTGATCTCGACCAACAATTCGGCCGCCGCAAAGGCGAAGCCCACGAAGCGGTCGCGCGTGTCGCCCTGGAGTGCTTGCGGCATAGCGTGCTGTCCCTTTCGGCCCAGGTAAGCGTAGCGACGAAATGTTTACGGACTGTCTGTTGTGCCAAGGAATTTTTCCAACGTGCCACGAAAATGCACTTCGCCGGCTGGCTTGGTCAGAAATGCGTCCATCCCCACGGCCTGGCTCTGGCGGAAATCATCCTCCATCACATTGGCCGTCAGCGCGACAATCGGGATCCGACCAGCGCCATCCGCGGCCTGTTCGCGGGCGCGGATCATCGTTGTGGCACCGAACCCGTCCATCACCGGCATCTGAATATCCATGAAAATAATATCGAACCGGCCGGGCGCGAACTGGTCCACCGCCTCCTGCCCGTTTTCCGCCACCGTCACCACGCAACCGCAGCGGTTGAGGAATTCAGCCGCGACCATGCGGTTGACCAAACTATCTTCCACCAGCAACACCCTTGGGTTGCTGGGCAACGCGCGCGCTGTCGCGGCCGCCTCCGCTGGCGGCGCTGGCGCTGCGGGTGCGGCGGGCGCCAACGGCAATGTCACCTCGAACCAGAAGCTCGAACCAATCCCGAGCGTACTCTCCGCCCCGATGGTCCCCCCCATCAGTTCGACCAACTGGCGAGAGATCGACAGGCCCAGCCCACTGCCGCCAAAGCGCCGTGTGGTGGTGCCGTCCACCTGGGCGAACATATCGAACACGCGTGCCACCTGGTCTGGCGGAATGCCAATCCCGGTATCGGATACGCTGAAACGCAGCTTCACCCCGTCCGCTTGCTGCGACAGCACGGTCAGCGCCACGGTTACGCTGCCGGTTTCGGTGAATTTAATCGCATTGCCGATCAGGTTGATCAGCACCTGCTGCAAGCGCAGCGGGTCCGCCAGCACCGGCGCCACCGCCTGCACGTCGTTGCGCAGCTCAATGGATCGGGCCATCGCCTGCGCCGTCATAATATCGCAGACCCCGGCAACCACTTCGGGAAGATCGGTCTCCACCGCCTCCAACTCCAGCCGCCCGGCTTCGATCTTGGCCAGGTCCAGCACCCCGGCAATCAAATCCAGCAGCAACCCGCCCGAGCGTCGGGCGATTTGCGCGTAGCGGGCCTGGATGCCGGACAAATCGGTTTTCAGCAGCAAGTCGAGCATGCCGAGCAAGCCGTTCATCGGCGTGCGGATTTCGTGGCTCATATTGGCCAGAAAGGCGGTTTTCGCCTGATTGGCTGCCTCTGCCTCATCCCGCGCGCGGATCAGATCATCGAGCATGCTGCGACGGATGCGGGTGAAAACCACGATCATCAGCACGATCCAACCCATCAGCGCCGCAACCAGCAGGGAGAAGGTCCAGTGCAGCCCGTTCACCCGCTCCAGCCGCGCATCCTCAAACGCCGCACTTGCCCGCGCCGCTTCCTGCTCGAACGTCAGCGCCGTCGGCAGCACGTCGTTGATCCAACCGGCCATCTGCAACGCCAGCGCCGGCTCGCTGGCGCGTTCGAGCAACGGTGCAATCCGGGCGACCAAGGCTTCAAACTGAGCGATGCGCGCCTGCTCGGCGACGTTATCGGCCAGCAACGCCCCCACCTGGCCCTCGCGCAGCAAGGTCAGCCGGCTGCGCAGAATATCCAGCCGCAAGGTCAGGCCGTCCTCGTCGGTTTGGCTGCCGGGGACCGCCCGGTTGCTGATCGCGGCCTGCAAACGGGCAAGTTCCACCACCGCCCGGCCGGAAATCGTGGCCACCAGATCGCGATCCGATGCAGCCAGCAACGCTTGTTCCTGCCAGACGATCCAGGACAGATTGGCCGCCGCGGCCACAAGGCCCAGCAGCACCAAAACCACAAACGCCCGGAACACCCGCAAGCCTTGCCGATCCGCACCGAGGGCTGAACGGCCCATATTACGGGAAACCACGCGCGGCAGCGATGCTCAGGCGAGGCTGTTGCATTGGGGTCCTATAGGTCAGCGGATGCGCCCTCGTTTTGTCGGGTAAATGTTAACGGAAAGTAAACCCAGCGCATGACGCACCTCGCTCTGTAGCCAAGGGCGAAATCTTGCGCCTAGACTGCCTCTCCTGTTTTGTTAGGAGCAAATTCATGGCTTTTGCAAGTTGGTGCGCGCGGGCTCTGTTGGCCGCAACGGCTTTGGTGGCGGTTGGCATGCCGGCGCAGGCGCAGAAATCCGCCGATACGTTGCGGGTGGTCTGGTGGGACCAGATCGTGAACGTTAACCCTTACTATAACCAGTTGCGCTCCGGCCTGATCGTCGCCCACCAGGCCTTTGACGGGCTGGTGTATCGCGACCCGAATGGCTTTGTCATCAAGCCCGCTCTGGCCACGTCCTGGAGCTACGCCGACCCGACCACCATCGTCTTCGAACTGCGCCAGGGCGTGAAGTTCCACGACGGCAGCCCCTTTACCGCCGACGACGTGGTCTACACCGTCAACTCCATGCTGGTGGATAAGCAGGTTTCCGTGCCGTCCAACTATTCCTGGATGTCCGGCGCGGAAAAGCTGGGCGACTACAAGGTCGCCATCCACACCAAAAAAGTCTTCCCCGCGGCGCTGGAATACGTCGCCATGGTGCTGCCCATCCTGCCCAAAGCCTATCGTGAGCGGGTTGGGAGCGACGCCTATGACAAACTCCCGGTCGGCACCGGCCCTTACAAAATTACCCGCATCGACGGCGTGAACCAGATCGAGTTCGAACGCTTTGAAGACTATTATAAGGATGCGCCGAAAACCCGGCCGGCGATCCGCAAGCTGGTCATCCATGAAGTGACCGACGCCACCACCGCGCAGAACGAGATCATCGGTGGCAAGGCGGACTGGACCTGGAACGTCATCCCCGACATGGTCGACAAGCTCGGCGCGCTGCCGTTCCTGAAGACCGAGCGCGCGGAAACCATGCGCGTCAATCTACTGAACATGGATGCCGCCGGCCGGACCGGCGCCGATAACCCGCTGACCAAAGTGAAGGTGCGCCAAGCGATCTTTCACGCCATCGACCGCGAATCGATTGCCAAAAACCTGATGCAAGGCGGCTCCCGCGTGCCGCCCGCGCCCTGCTTCCCCACCCAGTTCGGCTGCGATGCCGCGGCGGCGGTGCAATATCCGTATGACCCCGCCAAAGCCAAGGCGCTGCTGGCCGAAGCCGGCTACCCCAACGGCTTCGACACCGAACTCGTCTCCTACCTGCTGCCGCAGTTCGAAGGCGCCATCCAAAACTACCTCAAAGCCGTCGGCATCAACGCCAAGATCACCCATTTGCAGGTGCAGGCGCTGATCCAGCGGCAGTTGGAAGGCAAAAACCCGCTCGACCTCGGCAACTGGGGCAGCTACTCGATCAACGACGCCTCCGCCTTCCTGCCGCAATACTATAGCGGCGCGCAGACCGAAGGCTTCAGCACCTCAGACTTCGCCCACGACGCCGCCGTGCGCGATGCGGTGATCGCCGGTGGCTCCACCACCGAGAAGGCCGAACGGCAGAAAGCCTACTCGGCCGCGATCAAGCGGATTACCGAACAGGCCTATATCATCCCGCTGTTCACCAATGTCGGCACGTACGCGTATCGTAAGGAGCTTGATTTCAAGCCCTGGGCGGATGAAATGCCGCGCTTTTATCTGTCTAGCTGGAAGTAATGGCTTGGTGCTGGCGGGTGCATTGCCCGCCAGCATCAGACAGGTGAAAAGCTTGTTCTTTTTGTGAACAAAAAGAACCAAAAAAACTTCATCTGTTTTTGGGCTTCGCCGTACTTTCGGCGGTTGGTGCTGGGGCGCCGCAGCCAGGGCTAAACGTTTTTTCCTGCTTTTTTTTCAAAAAAGCAGCGCTGCCTTAAACCAACAAACACTCCACCCGATGCCCCGCCACCTCCCGTGGCACCGGCGCCTCCAACGCGCACCGCGCCTGCGCCAGCTTGCACCTGGGATGGAACCGGCAGCCCGGCGGCACATTGGCCGGGTCCGGATACAAATCCCCCAGCCCCACATCCGGCACCCCCAACCCCGGCTCCGGCGTCAGCACCGAGGCCAGCAGCGCCTGGGTATACGGGTGCTTCGGCGCCGCAAACAGCGCATCCGTGCCGGCCTGTTCTACCATGCGGCCGAGATACATCACCGCCACCCGGTCGGAGATATGTTCCACCACCGCCAGGTTGTGGCTGATGAACACGTAGGTCAGCCCGAGATCGCGGCGCAACTCGTCCAGCAGGTTGAGAATCTGCGCCTGCACCGACACATCCAGCGCCGAGGTCGGCTCATCACACACCACAATGCGCGGGCGCAGCACCAAGGCGCGCGCGATTGCCACCCGCTGGCGCTGGCCACCGGAAAGCTGCGCCGGCACCCGGTCGCCAATCGCGCCCGGCAGGCCGACGCGCACCAGCATTTCCTCCACCCGGTCCGCCTGTGCGCGGCCGGTGATGCCCTGCGCCTGCAACGGCATCGCCACAATATCGCGAATGCGGCGGCGCGGGTTGAGCGAGGAGAACGGGTCCTGAAACACCGGCTGGATCAGCCGCGCGCGCGCCTTGCGGTCCATATCCGCCAGGCGCTGGCCCTCCACCAGTACCTCGCCAGACGTGGTTGGCAGCAGGCCGAGGATCAACCGTGCCAGCGTGGACTTGCCGCAGCCGGATTCGCCGACAATCCCCAGGCAGCCGCCGCTTTCAACCGAGAACGACACCCCATCCACCGCACGGATCAGCCGGTCGCCGGAAAACACCCCGGTGGATTGGCGGAACACCCGCGTGGCGTCGCGGACTTCAATGGCGGCGGTCATGACAGATGGCACAAATGGCGATGGCCGGCGCCGTCATCGCGCTGCGGCACCGATACGGCGCATTGCGGCATGGCATGGGCGCAGCGGTCACGGAAACCGCAGCCGGTAAAGCCGTCGGCAATGCGCGGCACCGTGCCGGGAATGCTGCCCAACGGGTCGCCGCGCTTGATTTTGCCGGGGATCGGCACGCAGCCCAGCAAGCCCTGCGTGTACGGATGCCGGGGTGCGGCGAACAGATCGGTCGCACTGGCGGATTCCACCACCTCCCCCGCATACATCACGCTCACCTTATGCGCGATGCGGGCGACCACGCCGAGGTCGTGGGTAATCAGCAAAATCGCCAGCCCAAGCTCGGCTTGCAGGTCGCGCAGCAGCCGCAAAATCTGCGCCTGCACCGTCACATCCAGCGCCGTCGTCGGCTCATCGGCAATCAGCAATTCCGGGTCGCACATCAGCGCCATGGCAATCATCACCCGCTGACGCAACCCGCCGGAAAGCTGATGCGGATACTGCGCCAGCCGCAGCCCCGGCGCGGTAATGCCCACCTTGGTCAGCAATTCCGCCGCCCGGTCCAGCGCCTGCTGCTTGCCCACCTTGCGATGCCGGGTCAGCGCCTCCGCCATTTGCGAGCCGATGGTGTAGGCCGGGTTCAGGCTGGTCATCGGCTCCTGAAAAATCATCGCCATCCGGTCGCCGCGCAGCCGTTGCAGCGCCGTGTCGGACAGGCCGAGAATGTCCTGCCCATCAAAGCGCATATGCGCCGCGCTGCGTTTTGCCCCGCGCGCCAGCAGCCCCATCACCGCCAGGGAGGAGACCGACTTGCCGCAGCCGGATTCGCCCACCACGCAATGCGTCTGGCCCCGCTCCACGGTTAAATCCACCCCGCGCACCGCTTCCACCTGCGCGTTGAAGCGCACCCGCAGCCCGCGTACATCCAGCAAAGGTGCCTCAGGCATCGCGCGTCGCCCCCAACCGGTCGCGCAGCCCGTCGCCCAGCAGGTTAATGCCCAACACCAGCACAAACAGCGCAATGCCCGGCACCAGAATGACCCAGGGCGAGAAATACATGTAGTCCTTCGCCTCCGCGATCATCAGCCCCCAGGACGGCAGCGGCGGCGGCACGCCCAGGCCGAGGAACGACAGCGCGGCCTCCAGCAAAATCGCCAGCGCCATTTCCAACGTCGCCACCACAATCAGGTGATGCACAATATTCGGCAGCACCTCGCGCAGCAGAATATACGGCCGCGAGCATCCGGCAGCCCAGGCGGCGGCGATATAGTCCAGGTTGCGCACCTGCATCGTGGTGGTGCGCGCCACCACCGCAAAGCGTTCCCACAACAGCAGCCCGAGCGTCAGCACCACCACCGTCAGCGAACTGCCGACGAAGGCCACCACCGTCAGCGCCACCAGAATCAACGGGATCGACAGCCGGCAGGTGATGATGAACATCACCACCGCATCAATGCGCCCGCCGAAAAACCCGCCCACCACGCCCAAAGTCGTGCCGATCAACCCCGAACACACCACCACCAGCACGCCGATCAGCATGGAAATCCGCGCGCCATAGATCAGGCGAGAGAAATAGTCCCGTCCCAACTGGTCGGTGCCAAGGAAATGCGCCGCCGTGCCGCCGTCCATGAAACTCGGCGGCGCCATGCGCGCGTCCAGGTTTTGCAGAAACGGGTCCTGCGGCGTGATCCACGGCGCCAGCAGCGCCACCAGCGCAATGCCGATCACGATGACAAAGCCCAAGGCCAAAGCCAGGCGGCGCAGCTGAAACGCCATCATGAAATCCGCAACCGCGGGTCGAGCACCGCGTTGAACATATCGGCCAGCAGCGTCAGCGCGATGTAGATCGTGGCCAGAAACAGCACCACCGCCTGCACCACCGGGAAGTCGTTCTTCGAGATCGATTCCCATGCGAGGTAGCCCACGCCGTTCAGCGCGAACACGCTCTCGATCACGATCGAGCCGCCGAGCATGAAGCCCAACTGCACCGCCGCCACCGCCACCACTGGCATCGCCGCGTTGCGCAGCGCATGCTTCATCACCACGCTGAACCGCGTCAGCCCCTTGGCCCGCGCGGTGCGCACATAGTCGGACGCCAAGGCATCCACCATGCCGCCACGGGTCAGCCGCATCAGCGCCGGCACGGCGGAAAACGCCAGCACAAAGCCGGGCAGCACATAGCCATCCCAGGTTTCCACCCCGGAAATCGGCAGCAATTGCCACTTCACCCCCAGCCAGATCACCAGCAGCAGCCCGAGCCAGAAGCTCGGCATCGCCTGGCCGAGCACCGCAACCATCATAATGCCCCGGTCCAGCACCCGGCCTTCATTCATCGCCGCCACAATCCCCAACGGCAACGCCAGGCACAGCGCAATCACCAGACCGGTCAGCCCCAAGGTCAACGTCACCGGCAACCGGCTGCGGATCAACTCACCCACCGGGGCGTGGTAGAGGTAGGACCGGCCCAGATCCCCGCTGGCGACATCGGCCACCCAGCTGACAAACTGCACCGTCAACGGCCGATCCAGCCCATAGGCCTTGCGGATTGTGTCCACATCCTGCTGCGTCGCCTGCGGCCCGGCCATCGCCACCGCAACGTCACCCGAAAGCCGCGTCAGCGCAAAGCTGATGGTCAGCACGGTGAGCATCACCAGCACAGCCAGCAGCGCGCGACGGGCGAGAAATTTCAACACCGCGAAAGTCTATGCGCGGCCGCCCGATGCTGCAATGCCGCATTACGCGGCCGGGCGAGGGGGGCAATCGTGGCCGAACAACAACGGTTTTATGAAATTGGCAGGCTACTGCGGTTTGATGCTTGCAGTTACAGTTAGAATTGAGTCAAGCTAAGTTACTGATAAAGATATCATAATTTATAGGATAATGTAACATAATGTCAAATTTAGCAAATTTGATCCATAATCCTGTTTCGCGCTCCCTCGCAATGGCATTCGCTCTGCCGTCTGCCGTCTGCCGTCTGCCGTCTGCCGTCTGCCGTTTGGGCTAACCATATAATGGCCTGGTTCATGCGCCTGCTGCTCGGCTTCCAGCTTTTGGCGGCATCCGCAGCATCGGCGGCACCCGTGCCGTTGGACGCTTTGGCCGCGCAAGCGGCAAGCGATGTCAGCGCCGTGCTGCTGCAGCAATTGCAAGACATCCGCGCCGCCGGGGCCCGGCTGAACGCCATTGGGGTCGCGGTGCCGTCGGACGCGGTGAACGCAATCCTGGATGGGCTGACCAGGTCCAACAGCAATATAGTGTGGGCGGGAATCGCCGATAGCAGCGGGCGCATCATCGCCGGCAACCGTGGCCGACTGATCGGTGCGGACGTGGCGGCACGTGAGTGGTTCCGCCTCGGCCAGCGCCGCCCATCGGTGATCCAGGAACATGAAGCACTGTTGCTGCGCGACCTGATGCTGGCCGATGGCCGCCCCGCCGAACGCTTGCTGGATTTCGCCGTGCCCCTGACCGCCCCCCCCAGGCATGCCGCCGCAGGTGCTGGCAGTGCACGTTCCTGCATCCGCCGTGGCCGCGCTGGTGCAGCGGGCGCTCTCGCTCGGTTGGGGCAGCCTGCACGTCACCATCACCGACCCAGCCGGGCAGCCGCTATTGGGCTTCGGTGACCCAGGCACAATGCTGGGGCAAGCCGGCACCAGCGTGCGCCTGCCGATTCTCCCGGGGGTGACATTGCCGGATTGGCGCCTGACCATCACGCCGCTCAGCGTCGCACCAACCTGGCGGGAATGGCCCCGCATGACCCTCGCCGCCGTGGCTCTGCTGCTGCTGGCAACCATGCTGCTGCTGACCCGCTATTGGTTGCGCCGGCACATGCACCTGGGCTGGCTTCTGCTGGTGCTGGCGATCGCCCTGCTGCCCGCAGCGGTCTTAGGCTGGCGGGCGCATCAGCGGCAATCCAGCCTGGCGGAGGATTTGACCAGCGCTGGCCGCGAGGTGATCGGCTTACTGCGAACGCAACAGCAATCCACCCTGGCTTTTGCCCGCGCCATCCATTTCGTGGCCGGTCAACTAGCCGCGCGGCAACTCGCGGGCGATCAGGCGGCGTTGGATGCGGGCTTGGTTGAAGCACGCCGCTTCCCCAACTGGGGCGAGGGCGGCCGTGCCGTCGCCGCCATCGCCCCAGATGGCACGGTGCTGTTCGCCGCAGGCAACATGAGCCAGGATGTGTTCGACCCCGCGCGGCGCTATTTGCGCGCCCTCATCGACGGCTCCGGCACGTTGGCGTTTAGCATGCCGTCGCACCTCGCCAACGGCACCACCGTGATCCGCTCTGCCATCGCCCATCGCAATGCAGCCGGGACCCTGCAATCCATCTCGATTTCCGCCCTGCCGGTTAGCACGCTGGTCGGCCCGATGGCGGTGATGCAGAAACTGACCAAAGCCCTCGAAGTTGCGACCCCTGCGGCGCAGGATGCCATGATGCTGGTGCGGCCCGATGGGGTGGTGGTCGCACGGTCGGATGCGCGGCCGGGGGTGGAAACCCTGCCGCCCGCCATTGTGCGGGTGCTGGCGGCAGCCGCTGGCGCGTTTGTGGCGTTGCAGCCGGGCACCACCGGCTGGCCGGCGGACCGTATTCTGCTCGCCCAGCAAACCGCGCCGGAGGGATTGTTTTCGGTGCTGTCGATCGACCTCGGGGCGCGACAGGCGGCATTGGCGGATCGTTACGACTGGCGGCTGGCCGCGTCCTGCCTGTTCGGCGTGTTGGTTCTGCTGCTGACCTGGAACCGCGTGGAGGCGCGGGCGGAGCGTCGGCGCGGCGCGCTGGTGTTGCAGCATCAGCGTGCCGCGGAACAGCAACTGGCCTTCCTTGAAACCCTGACGTCTAGCCTGGATCAGTCGGTGTTTCTGCTGGACCAGTACGGCGTGGTTCGCTTTGCCAACGACTTTGCCAACCGGCATTTTCGTGCCAAACATACGCCTTTCGTCGGGCAAACCCTGAGCGCGGCGTTGCGAGGCCACCCAATGTCGGCCGACAATATGGCCCGATTTCAACGTGCGTTAGATGGCGAGAAACTGGCCCCGTGGCGGACGCATTTTGTCGACGCGACTGGCCGGGTCTTCGACCTCGACGTGCATGTGGTCCGGGTGCCAGTGGAGGTCGAAGCGCAGGTCGGCGGCAGTTTAATTCTGACCATGCTGGATGTGACCGATCTGGCGGCGCTGGAGGTGCAAGCCCAAGCCTTGGCCCGCAGCAAATTCCTCAACGACATCGCCGTGGGCTTCTCGCATGAGATTAACCAGCCACTGACCGTGGCGATGATGGGGCTGGAGAGTATTCAACGCCGGCTCGAGCAGCTTTTGCCGGCCGAGCAGCGCGTGCAGGTCAAACTGGCGCGGGTGGTGAGCCAGGTGACCCGCGCCGGACAGATGACGGAGGCCCTGCGCAATCTGGAAGCCGACGGCCCGGTTGACCCGCAACCGCTTGATGTTGAAGACCTGCTGGCACAGGCCGCGGCGGATATTGTGGAGGCGGCCCAAATGGCTCGGGTGGAGATCCGCGTGGCCGTCACGTCCAATCTGCCCCCGGTCCTGGCAGTGGAGCCGGTCCTGAGGCAGGTGCTGACCCGCCTGATCGCCGCCGCCCTGACCGCCTTCGACGGCGGCGACCCGACCCCGACAAACGCGCACCGACTGCGCCAAATTACCCTCGCCGCACATGTCGAAGGCGACGACGTGGTGATTGCCGTCGCCGACACGGCCGGCCCCATCCCCGAGGCGATGTTGCCCGAAGTGTTTGTGCCCTATGCCCGCATCCGCACCGGCGCCCCCAGCGGCACGCTAGACCTCGCCCAATGCGTGCAGGCGATGCGCCTGCTGGGCGGCACGCTACAGGCCGATAATCTCACCGATGGCCTAAGCATGACTCTTCGCCTGCCCGCCGGCATCGCCCGGCCACACGAAACGGTCAGCGTATAATTTCAACGTAAAGCAGCACGGTGCTGAGATAATGGTGCCCGGGGGCGGATTCGAACCACCGACACTGCGATTTTCAGTCGCATGCTCTACCAACTGAGCTACCCGGGCATCTCGCCGCCGGCCCGGTGGTCTGGGCGGCATCTGATGGCGCGGGGATAGCCCAGGCGGGCCGGCGGATCAACCCGTCAAATTGTCATCTTCGCCATTTGTCGTCGGCAGTGCGTCGTCATCGGTCTCGCTGGTCGGGATGCGGTAGGCCTCGCCAAACCAGCGGCCAAGGTCCACATCCGCGCAGCGCCGGCTGCAAAACGGGGTGAAGTGGGCGGTGGGCGCCTTGCGGCAGATCGGGCATTGCGGCGTTGCGGTCATGTCAGCGTTGTTCCTGCGGGGCCAGTTTCCAGGCGTGCGGCGGCAAAGTGCGGTCTTCCCGCAGCGCCAGCTTGCGGCCGGCGCGATGCAGAAACTGCTCTGTTGCCACCGAGTCGGCCTGCAATGCCCGAATCACAGCGGGGGCGGCGGTCAGGCACAACGCGGTGGCCGGGTCGGCGGCCACGCTGGCGGCGGCGGCGCGCAAGGCGGCCAGCGCCTGCGCATGCGGGGTGCCCAACAATTCGTGCAGCGGCGGATGCACGCGCGGGCGCAGCACTTCGGCCAGCCCGAGCGCGGAAAACCCGAGAAAGCGCGGCGCCAGCGGGTCCGGCGCCAAAGCCGCCGCCAAAGCCGGGCCGAGCGTGGCGCGCCGTTTCACCGACAGGCCGGCGAAGTCGATAATAATGCCGCCGGCGAGGTTGCGCAGCCGGATTTCCCGCGCCAGCGCCGGAATGGCGGCGCGGTTCACCGCCTCATGCGCCCCGCGCTTGCCACCGCGCTGTTCGGCACCGCCGGCCAGATCGAGATCGATCGCCGTCACCGCCGCGGTGGGATGAATGGTCAGGTGCGCGCCAAGCGGCAAGGCAACATCGAAGCTGGCGAGGTCCGCGACCTGCGCCGCGATATCATCGTCAAAGGCGCGCGGCACCAAGGCCAGCCGTTCGCCGAGCACGGCGCGCAAACTGGCCAGCAGCCCGGCATCATCCGCGGCAATCTCAGCCGTTGGGTGCAGCGCCGCCAGCCGCTCCACCGCGCCGGGGCCACGCGCGATCAGCCCCACCGGGCCTGCCCCGACCGGCCCAGCCTCCGCCGGGCTCGCCGCCAGCCGCACCCCTTTGCCGCCTTGGGCGGCGCGCACCACCCGCACCCCCAGCACAGTGCCAACCGGCGCGGTGCCGCCATCGCGTTCCGGCAGAAACCCCTCGTTCTCGCCCAGGCTGACGAAGGCACCGCCCAGGGCGGGCAGGCGGGCGGTGATGCGGCCGCGATACAGGTCGCCCACCCCATCCGGCAGGCCCGGCCGCCACAGCGCGTAATCCACCAGCGCCCCGGCCTCCACCGCCGCCACGCGCACCTCGCCGGGGCTGACGGAGGCCAAAATCTTCACGACAACCCGATCTTCACGGCAAATCGTATCCGCCGCCGCGCAGCATTTGCGCCACTTCGAATAACGGCAGGCCGACCACGTTGGAGTAACTGCCGGACAGGAAGCGGATATGGCTCGCCACCTGGCCCTGAATGGCATAGCCCCCGGCCTTGCCCTGCCATTCGCCGCCGGCCAGATAGGCGTCAATCTGCGCCAGGGTCAGCCGGTTAAAGGCCACCACACTGTCGCAAACCCGCTCCAGCCGCCGGCCATCGGGCGTTACCAGCACCACGGCGGTCAGCACATGGTGCCGCCGGCCCGACAGCAGGTTGAGGCAGAAGCGCGCATGCGCCTCCGTCTCCGCCTTCGGCAGCACCCGGCGCCCGCAGGCCACCACGGTATCGGCCGCCAGCACAAAACTGTCCGGGCGCGGCACCGCCGCCGCCTTGCCGCGCGCCAAACGCTGGGCGAGCAACCGCGGGACTTCGTCTTTCAACGGGGTTTCATCGATATCGGCGGCGACCACTTCGCTGGGCGTCACACCGATTTGCGCCAGCAGCGCCAGTCGTCGCGGGCTGGCGGAGGCGAGGATCAGCTTCACCTGAAGCCGCTGATTACTTGAAGCGGAAGGTGATGCGGCCTTTGGTGAGGTCGTACGGGGTCATTTCCACGTTCACGCGGTCGCCGGCCAGCACGCGGATGCGGTTTTTGCGCATCTTTCCGCTGGTATGCGCCAGGATGGAATGCTCATTGTCGAGCTTCACCCGGAACATGGCGTTGGGCAGCAGTTCCATCACTGTGCCACTAAATTCGATCATATCTTCTTTGGACATCTAGCCTCGTCACTGAATTGCGGTTTGCGGCGGAACATGGTCGCCAGCCATCGTCAGGTCAAGTCAAGCGTAGTGCCACGCTGCGAGCATGCGCGCCCAGGCCCTCGGCTTCCGCCAAGGCGACGGCCGCCGGCCCCACTTTGGCCAGGGCGGCCGCATCGGCGGCCACCCAGGTGGTGCGTTTCAGAAAATCGAACACCGACAGGCCGGAGGCAAAGCGCGACGTGCGCCCGGTCGGCAGCACATGGTTCGGCCCGGCGACATAATCGCCAACCGCTTCAGGGGTATAGCGGCCGAGGAACACCGCGCCGGCATGGCGGATCTGGCTGAACAGCGCCGCCGCATCCGGGGTCATGATCTGCAGATGCTCGGGCGCCAGCCGGTTGGTCAGCGCCACTGCCTCGGCAAAATCGCGCACCACAATCACCGCGCCATGGTCGCGCCACGACGCCCCGGCGATGGCGGCGCGGGGCAGGGTCGTGAGTTCATCCGCCACCGCCGCAATCACCGCAGTGGCAAAAGCCTCGGAGTCGGTGATCAGGATGGACTGCGCCACCTCGTCATGCTCCGCCTGGGCCAGCAGATCGACCGCGACATGCAGCGGGTTGTTATCGGCATCCGCGATGATCACCACTTCCGACGGGCCGGCAATGCTGTCGATGCCCACGCGCCCGAACACCTGGCGCTTGGCCTCGGCGACGTAGGCGTTGCCCGGGCCGACAATCCGGTCCACCGGGGCAATGCTCGCCGTGCCCCAGGCCATCGCCGCCACCGCCTGCGCGCCGCCAATGCGGTAGACTTCGGACACACCGGCGCGACGGGCGGCGGCCAGCACCAGCGGGTTCAACACCCCGTCCGGCGTCGGCACGCACATCGCCACCCGGCCAACCCCGGCGACGCGGGCGGGCAGGGCGTTCATCAATACCGATGACGGGTACGCCGCTTTGCCGCCGGGCACATACAGCCCCACCGCATCCAGTGCGCCCCAGCGCATGCCCAAGGTCAGCCCGTCCTGGTCGGTAAACTTCAGATCACCGGGCATCTGCGCCGTATGGAATGCCTCGATCCGCCGCGCTGCCACATCAAGCGCGCCCAGCAGGCTCGCCGGCACTTCGGCAATCGCTGCGTCGATTTCCGCGGCCGTCACCGCCAGCCGGTCGGCGCTGATGGTCATCCGGTCGAAGCGGGCGGTGTAGTCGCACAGTGCTGCATCGCCACGCTGGCGCACATCGGCGATAATGGCAGCCACCGGCCCGTCCACCTTGGTGGTGGTATCGCGCGCCTGCGCCAACAGCGCCTCGAACGTCGCGGCGAAGCCGGCATCGGTGGTGCGGAGGGTTTTCACGCCGCCGCCATCGCGGCCTGCGCCGCACGGAACCGGGCGATCAGGTTGCCCATCGCCTCCGGCCGGGTTTTCAGCGCGCTGCGGTTCACGATCAACCGGCTGGTGACCTGCGCGATCACCTCGGTTTCCACCAGCCCATTGGCTTTCAAGGTGGACCCGGTGGCAACCAGATCAACGATCACCCGGCTGAGCCCAAGCTGCGGCGCCAGTTCCATCGCGCCGTTCAGATGCACCACCTCGGCCTGAATGCCACGCGCGGCGTAATGGCGGCGGGCGATATTGGGGTATTTGCTGGCCACCCGCACCCGCGACCAGCCGCGCGGATCATCGGTCCCGGCGGTCGCCACTGGCTCGGCCACCGACACGCGGCAGGCGCCGATGCCGAGATCGAGCGGGGCGTAGATCTCATCATAATCGAATTCGGCCAGCACGTCGGAGCCGCAAATGCCAATCTCCGCCGCGCCGAAGGCCACAAAGGTGGCCACGTCGAAGCTGCGCACCCGCACCACGTCCAGGCCCGGGTCGTTGGTCGGGAAGCGCAAATGGCGGCTGTCTTCATCATCATAGCCGGGGCCCGGCACAATTCCGGCGCGCGCCAGCAGCGGGGCGCATTCCTTCAGAATACGGCCCTTCGGCAGCGCCAGAATAATCGGCGCGTCCTGATCTTTGGCGAGATCGGCAGCTTTGAATTCGGCGGTCATGGCCGGGCTACTACAAGGTGTGGGCGTCGGGCGGAAGCCTCAGCCTGACACACGTTCTATGTCCGCCCCGCAAGCCGCCAGCTTTTCCGCCGGCGTTTCGTAGCCACGGTCCAGATGATGCAGCCCGCCGATCGTCGTCTCTCCGCCCGCCGCCAGCCCGGCCAGCACCAGGCAGAAGCTGGCGCGCAGATCGGTGGCCATCACCTGCGCCCCGGACAGGCGCGGCACCCCGCGCACAATGGCGGACGCACCATGATAGTTGATGCGCGCACCGAGGCGCTTGAGCTCCTCGACATGCATGAACCGGTTGTCGAAAATCGTCTCGGTGATCATCGACGCCCCTTCGGCCACCGACAGCATGGCCATGAACTGTGCCTGCATATCGGTCGGGAAGCCCGGATACGGCTCGGTAATCACGTCGATGCCGATCAGCCGGTTCACCCGACGCACCGAAAACCCGCCTTCGCCCGGCGTCACCTCCACCCCGCATTCACCAAGGCTGCGCACCACCGCGCCGAGATGGTCGATGCGGCCATGGCGCAGGAACACATCGCCGCCGGTAATCGCGGCGGCACAGGCATAGGTGCCGGTTTCAATCCGGTCCGGCACAATGGCATGGGTGGCGCCGTGCAGGCGCGGCACGCCATCGACCGTGATGGTGCCGGTGCCAATGCCGCTGATGCGCGCGCCCATCGCCACCAGGCAATCGCACAGATCGGTAATTTCCGGCTCCTGCGCCGCGTTGGACAGCACGGTGCGGCCATCGGCCAGGGTGGCGGCGAGCAGGATGTTCTCTGTCGCGCCGACGCTGGCGAAGGGCAGCACGATGGTCGCCCCCTTCAGCCCCTGCGGCGCGCTGCCATGCACGTAGCCGCCATCGAGGCGGAAGACCGCGCCCATCTGCTCCAGCCCCTTCAGGTGCAGGTCGATCGGGCGGGAGCCGATGCCGCAGCCGCCCGGCAGGCTTACCTGCGCTTCCCGGCAGCGCGCCATCAGCGGGCCGAGCACCAGGATGGAGGCGCGCATTTCCGTGACAATTTCGTACGGCGCCATGGTGTTGGTAATCGCCCCGCCGAGCGCGAGCACCCGGCCTTCGGCGTCCACCGGCTCCACGGTAATGCCGTGCTGCGCCAGCAGCCGGCGCATGGTGCCGATATCGTGCAGATGCGGCACGTTGGTCAGCACCAGCCGGTCATCGGTCAGCAGCCCGGCGGCCATCAAAGGCAGGGCGGCATTTTTGGCGCCGCTGATGGCGATGATGCCGGAAAGCGGCCGGCCGCCGCGGATACGAATTTTGTCCATCGCCGCTTTTAGCCGATCCTAGCCGAGCCGGGGAAGAGCAACACCACGCTGGTGCATGTATTTGCCGGCTTTGTCGGCGTAGCTCGTCTCACACGGTTCGTTGCCGTGCAGGAAAAGAAACTGGCAAATACCCTCATTTGCATAAATCTTCGCCGGCAGCGGCGTGGTGTTACTGATTTCGATCGTCACCTGGCCTTCCCACTCCGGCTCCAGCGGCGTTACATTCACAATGATGCCGCAGCGCGCATACGTGGATTTACCTAAGCACACCACCAAAACGTCTCGCGGAATGCGGAAATATTCTACTGTGTGCGTCAACGCGAACGAGTTCGGCGGGATGACGCAGACCGGGGTTTGCCGGTCGACAAAGCTTTCGGGGTTGAACTGCTTGGGATCAACCACGGCGCTGTCGACATTGGTGAAAATCTTGAACTGGTCGGCCGCGCGGGCGTCGTAGCCATAGCTGGACAGCCCGTAGCTGATGACCCCATCGCGCTTTTGGCTCTCGACGAAAGGTTCAATCATGCCGTGCTCGGTGGCCATTTTGCGGATCCAAATGTCGGACATCACGGGCATGTCGGCGCTCCTGCTGGCGTTGGCTGGGGTGCGCCTTAGCCGAGCCGGCGGGCTTGGGCAAATGGGGCGGCGCGGTTGAGCGTGGCGCTCGCCCGCCCGGCGCGCGATCAGCGGCTGGATGTGATCCGCGGCGGCCTGCAGATTTTCATCTTTGTCAGTCACATCGCCAACTCCTTCGTCGGCGGCTGGCTGATCCATCGCGCCTGGGGCCTGTCGGATAGTTCGGAGCAGTTTCTGTTCCTGTCCGGGCTGATGCTGGGCAGCGTCTTCACCCTCAAAGCCGCGCGCGGGCCGGCGCTGCCGGCGGTGCTGGATATTTTCCGCCGCGCCGCGCGGCTCTACCGCACCCATCTGACGATGTGCGCGCTGTTTTTCGCCATGCTGGCGCTGGTCAGCCTCAGCTTCCTGCCCGGGGAACTGGCACGCCTCGGCTGGGGCTGGATGCTGGCGCAGCCGCTGCACGCCATCCCCGCCATGCTGGCGCTGATCTATGAGCCGGATTGGATGGATATTCTGCCGATGTTCGTCTGGGGCATGCTGCTGCTGCCGCCGTTTCTGCTGGCCGAAAGCCGCGTCGGCGCCTGGGCGCTGCTGCCGCCGCTGGCGGTGTATCTGGCAACGCAGCTCGGCAGGCTGCATGCGCCGGGCTTAAGCGAAACCGTCGGCATGGGGTTCGACCCGTTCGCCTGGCAGTTGATCTACCTGCTCGGCGCCTGGCTCGGCCGCCGCGCCCTGCGCCATGGCCGCGCACTGCCGTATGATGCCGCCTGGGCGCCGCTGGCGCATGCGGCAGCCGCTCTGGTGTTGCTGGCGGGCCTATACGTCAAGCTCAACTGGCATGGCTGGCTGCATTGGCCCGCCCCGGCGTTTGAGGCGGATTGGGCGTATGACAAGCAGGAACTCGCCTGGCCGCGGCTGGTGCATGCTTTGGCGCTGGCCTGGCTGGTTGGCGCGCTGGTGCCGCGCGATGGCGGCTGGCTGCGCACCCGGCTGGCCGAGGCCGTGGCCACCATGGGCCGGCATAGCCTGGAGGTATTCTGTCTCGGCCTGTTCCTGTCCTACGGCGTGTCCACCGCCTTGCGGCTGTGGCCGGCGCTGTTCTGGCCGCTGGATTTTGGCCTCTCAGCCCTGGGCGTGCTGGTGCTGATGCGCTGGGCGCGCTTCCTCGCCCGGCAGCGTGTTTTGAAGGCATGAATAATATTTAGATGAAAGTTACATGTATTCTAATGATATAGAAATTAAATTTAAGCACGAGTGAGTTGTTATGGTTGCTCGTATACTATTGCAAAAATAGCGAATGCTGGTCAATATAATAGTTGGGGCGATCAATCCTACTGCGTTTGCGATGGTGTGAGGGAGATGAACGCCATAAAACATGAGCGCTGTAACAATTGAAACCTGCCACTTGGGTAGTGCA
>CAITOL010000047.1 GCA_903893975.1 uncultured Rhodospirillales bacterium
GATGAAGTTTTTTTGGTTCTTTTTGTTCACAAAAAGAACACCTTCCTTCACTTCACCTTCTCAAACACCGAAACGCTCTCAATCCGCGCCGACCACAAAAACTGGTCAATCGGGGTCGTGCTCAGCAGCGCATAGCCCGCCGTTTTCAGCACCGCCGCGTCGCGGCCGAGGGTGGAGGGGTTGCAGCTGACATACACCACCCGCTTCACCCCAGCAGCGGCGATTTGTTCAATCTGTACCGCCGCCCCGCCATGTGGCGGGTCCAGCACCACTGCGGCATAGGGTGCCAGTTCCTTGGCCGCCAGTGGCTGGCGGGTCAGGTCGCGCTGCATCACCGCGATCCGCCCGGACAGTCCGGACACGTTGGCGGCGTTGCGCAGGGCGGTTGAGGCGCCGATTTCACCTTCGAACGCATCCACCCGGCCCACTTCGCTCAGCGGAAAGGTCAGGCTGCCGCAGCCCGCGTATAATTCAGCGATGCGGGATTTGCGGCTCAGCTTCTTCGGCAGCCCGGCGATCATCGCCGCGATAATCGCGGCTTCCCCGGTGGCGCTGGCTTGCAGGAAGGCGCCAGGCGGCGGCACCACCTCCAGCCCGGTGAGCATGGTGCGGGCCGGGCGCAGTTGGGCCGCGGTTTCCGGCACCCCAGTGCCCCGGCTGGTACAAATACGCGGCGCGCCCCAGCGGTCCGCGAAGGCGGCGATTTTCACCCGATCCGGCATGCTCAGCGGCCCATCCAGCCGCAGCAGGATATCCGGGCCGGAGGTCAGCAGGTTCACCAGCACGGAGCCTTCCTTGCGCAGCCCATCGATGCTGCGCAGCAGGTCGCGCAATGCCGCCACCAGCCCCACCAGAGTCGGGTGCAACACCGCGCAATCGGCCAGATCCACCACCGTGCTCTCGTTGCGCGCATGCAGCCCCAGCGCCACGCCGCTCGGCATCCGCTTGGCCGCCAGTTCCACCCGCCGCCGCGTCCCCGGCGCGGTCCGCACCAGCGGCGCTGGCGTCGCATCGGCAAACCCCGCCCGGCGCAGCGCATCGCGCACCTGGTTGGATTTCCATTCGGCGTATTTATCGTCCGCCCAATGCTGCAACGCGCAGCCACCGCACGGGCCGAAATGCGGGCAGGGCGGGGCGGCGCGGTCCGGGCTCGGCTCCAGCACCGTGCCATCGCCGGCCTGCCCGAGGCCCCGCTTGCCCTCCAGCCGCACGGAAACCAACTCGCCCGGCAGCACGAATGGAATATAAACCGGCTTGCCGTCCAGCAGTGCAACACCGTCGCCGTCCACGCCAATGCGTTCGATGCGTAGGTCGGTCATTTCGGGTGCCTAAGAGTGGGAGCCAGGAAGTAAGGGAAGCGCTCCTTTTTTGGAAAAAAGGAGCAAAAAACTTTTCCAACTTTGGGTCCGAACGCACCGACCCACCATGGGAAGTACGACGAAGCCTAGGAAGAGAAGAAGTTTTTTTGGTTCTTTTTGTTCACAAAAAGAACACCTTCCTCTCCCCCTTTTGTCTTAATTCGCGAACGCCGCAATCCCAGTAATCGCCCGGCCCAGGATCAGCGCATGCACATCATGCGTGCCTTCGTAGGTGTTCACCGTCTCCAGGTTCACCATGTGGCGGATCACGTGGTACTCATCGACAATCCCGTTGCCGCCATGCATGTCCCGCGCCTCGCGCGCAATCGCCAGCGCCTTGCCGCAGGAATTGCGCTTGCACAGGCTGATCATCTCCGGCGCCGCGCGGCCGTCATCCATCAGCCGGCCCAGCCGCAGCACGCCTTGCAGCCCCAAAGCGATTTCGGTTTGCATGTCCGCCAGCTTCTTCTGCACCAACTGGTTGGCGGCCAGCGGCCGGCCGAACACCTTGCGGTCCATGGTGTAGTTGCGCGCCGCCATCCAGCAGAACTCGGCAGAGCCGAGCGCGCCCCAGGAAATCCCGTAGCGCGCATTGTTCAGGCACGAGAACGGGCCGCGCAGCCCCTTCACCTTCGGCAGCATGTTGGCTTCGGGCACAAACACGTCATCGGCCATGATCATGCCGGTCACGCTGGCGCGCAGGCTGAACTTGCCCTCGATCTTCGGCGTCGTCAGGCCTTTCATGCCGCGTTCGAGGATGAAGCCGCGAATTTCGCCAGCGTCGTCCTTCGCCCACACCAGCAGCACATCGGCGATCGGCGCGTTGCTGATCCAGGTCTTGTTGGCATTCACCAGGTAGCCGCCATCCACCTTCTTCGCCGTGCTGCGCATCGAGCCGGGGTCGGACCCGCCATCCGGCTCGGTCAGGCCGAAACAGCCGACGAATTCGCCGCTGCGCAATTTCGGCAGAAAGCGATCCTTCTGATCTTCTGACCCGAAGGCGTAGATTGGATACATCACCAGCGAGGACTGGACGGAGAACGCGCTGCGATAGCCGCTATCCACCCGCTCAACCTCGCGGGAAATCAGCCCGTAGGCGACATAGCCGACATCGGCGCAGCCGTGGCTGCTGAGCGTGGCGCCCAGAAAGCCCATCTCGCCGAACTCGTTCATAATCTCGCGGTCGAAGTGTTCGTTGCGGAACCCGGCCAGCACCCGCGGTTGCAGCTTTTCCTGGCAATATTGATGCGCCGCTTCCCGGATCGCTCGTTCGTCCTCGGTCAGCTGGTCATCGAGGAAGAACGGATCTTCCCAGTTGAACGGCCCAAGCTTGCCGCGCCGCGAGGGGGTGCTGATATCGTTCATGCTTCGGTCTCCGTCGCATCGTCCACAATCGTCTCAACCGGCCGCTTGCGCGCGGCCACCAGCATGAAGGCTGGCACATCGGCGCCAAAGCCCAGCACCGCCGGGCCCAGATCGTCGTCACGGCGATAGCGTTCGCGGCGGTTATCATCCCGGCCCCGATCCCGCCGGCTATCGTCCCGGCGCGGCTCATCGCGGCGGGTCTCCTCGCGGCGAGGCTCGTCCCGGCGGGGCTCATCCCGACGGGCTTCCTCGCGGCGCGGCTCGCGGCGGGCCGGGCGGGTATCCCGCGCTTCAACCGGTGCCACAGCAACCTCGGTAGCATCCACATCCACCGCTACCGCTTCAACCGGCGCCTCAGCCGCCACAACCGTGCGTTCGGCACGCTGGCGCGGCGCCCGTTCCGGCTTCGCCTCACCTTCGGCCTTGCCCCGCCCACGCGGCGCCCGCTTGCTGCCCTCGGCGCTTTTTGCCGGCGCCCGGCCTCGGCCGTGACGGCGACCGTCACCCTCGGCCCACTCCACCACATCCAGCCCATCAATGACGACGCGCGGGATCGGGTGGCCGGTCAGCTTTTCAATCGCCTCCGCCGCCAGCCGCTCATCCGGGGTGGCGAAGGTGAACGCGCGCCCTTCCTTGCCTGCCCGACCGGTGCGGCCAATGCGGTGCACGTAATCTTCCGCGTGATGCGGCACGTCGAAGTTGAACACATGGCTCAACCCGCCAATGTCGATCCCGCGCGCCGCCACATCCGAACAGCACAGCAGCCGCAGCTCACCGGCTTTGAACTTCTCCAGGGTGGAGAACCGCACCGACTGCGCCATATCGCCATGCAGCGCGCCGACGCTAAAGCCGTGCTTGCTGAGCGATTTGTAGAGGATATCGACGTCTTTTTTCCGATTGCAGAAAATCAGCGCGTTCTGCACGTCCTCGCTGCGGATCAGCCGGCGCAGCGCCTCGCGCTTGTCCAGCTCGCCCACCAGCAACAAGCCCTCGGTAATCGTCGTCGCCACCGAGGCCGGCTTGGAGACGGTAATCTCCTTCGGGTTCTGCAAGAACGCGTCCGCCAGCCGGCGAATTTCCGGCGCCATGGTGGCGGAGAAAAACAGCGTCTGCCGGTTGGACGGCAACTGCGCCACAATCTTTTCCACGTCCGGAATAAAGCCCATATCGAGCATCCGGTCGGCTTCGTCGATCACCAGCACCCGCGTATCGGTCAGCAGAATGCTGCCGCGCTCGAACATGTCGATCAACCGGCCAGGCGTGGCAATCAGCACGTCCACGCCGCGCATCAGCAGGTCCTTTTGGTCGGACATGCTTTCGCCGCCGATCACCAGCGCATGCGTCAGCTTCAGATACTTGCCGTATTCGACGAAGTTTTCCGCCACCTGCAACGCCAGTTCGCGCGTCGGCTCCAGGATCAGGCTGCGTGGCATCCGGGCGCGGGCGCGGCTGCCATCCAGAATATCCAGCATCGGCAGCGTGAAGCTCGCCGTCTTGCCGGTGCCGGTCTGCGCGCAGCCCAGCACGTCGCGGCCCATCAGCACATACGGAATGGCCTGTTCCTGGATCGGCGTCGGGTCGTTATAGCCCTTCTCCGCAATCGCCTGCAGGATCGGCGCGGACAGCCCGAGCGCCGCGAAGCCGGAGGCCACCGGCGCCGGCTCGTCATCATAATCATCCGGCATTTCCGGATAGTCGTAATCCTCGCTCTCCGGCGCCGTTACCACCGCCTCAGCGGCCGGTTCAGGGGCGGGGCTTGCCGCTTCGGGCGCGGGCGCAAGCGGGGCCGCCGGCGCCGGTTCCGGAATGGACAGGTCAATCTCAGTCTGGGCTTGTGTGTTGGTCAAACGATCGGTGCTTCCAGGTCAGGCAGCAAGCGGCGCAGGGGCAGGGGAGTGCGCGCACGCTGGGTTCATCCCAACGGCAAATCCACCAATGCGAGCCGCTCGCGCGCATGACCGCCGCATATCTGGAAAGCCAGAGCTAAAGTCAAGGATTGCCTGTCGCTACGGCTGCATGACAGAGAGTTCACTCCCGCAATTGTCGATTTTGTGCCAAATTCCCACGTCATCCCGGCGACGGCATGCGCCGTGCGCGATGGCGTTTTCGCAAAGGATTCGGTTGATGCGTTCCTTCCCCCTTACCCGCAGCCCCCGTACCCGCAGCATCGGCCTGCGGGCCTTGGTCCTGGCCGCGGTGGTGGCGGCGTTCGCCTTGCCGCAACCGGCGCAAGCCTGGTGGCGTGGCGGCTGGGGCGGTGTGTATGTCGGCCTGCCCGTGGTGGTGCCAGCGCCGGTCTACGTCTACCCACCGGCCTATTACCCGCCCCCGGTCGCCTATTCCCCCCGCCCGTCCGGCCAGACCTGCTACGCCGGCGCCTATATCTGCCCGCTGGACCAGCCCGGCCCGCAAGGCGCGCCCTGCAGTTGCCCGGCCAACCAGAACACCCGCGCCGGCGGCCGCATCGGCTAACGCTTAACCCCGCCAGCGCAGCACCAGCCGCCGCCCCCAGGCGCGCGGCTGCGGCCGCCACTGCATCGCCAGATAAATCACCGGAGTCGTGTACAGCGTCAGCGCCTGGGACACGATTAGCCCGCCGATAATCGCAATCCCCAGCGGCTTGCGCAGTTCAGACCCCGTGCCCCACGCAATGGCCAACGGCACCGCCCCGAGCAGCGCCGCCAGCGTCGTCATCATAATCGGCCGGAACCGCTCCAGGCACGCCGCATGGATCGCCTCACGCGGCGACCGCCCATGCTGGCGCTCCTCCTCCAGCGCGAAGTCGATCATCATGATCGCGTTTTTCTTCACAATGCCGATCAGCAGCAGCAAGCCGATAATCGCCATAATCGACAGGTCCAGCCCAAACGCCTCCAGCGCCAGCAGCGCCCCCAACGTTGCCGAGGGCAGGGTGGACAGGATGGTAATCGGCTGGATCAGGCTCTCATACAGCACCCCCAGCACCAGGTAGATCGTCAGCAACGCCGCCACGATCAGCACGGGTTGCGACGCCATGCTCTCCTTGAACCAGCGCGCATTGCCGGCGAACTGCCCGCGGATCGTGTCGGGGATGCGCAACTCCACCACCGCCTTTTCCACCTCCGCCGCCATCACCCCCTGCGCCACCCCGCTCGCGGTGTTGAAGTTCAGCGTCGCCGCCGGAAACTGGCCCTGATGGCGCACCGCCAGCGGCGCGCTGCCGCGTTCCACCTTCACCAACGCCCCCAACGGCACCTGCGTCCCGTTGCCGGCGCCGACGAAAATCCGGTTCAGCGCCGTCGGGTCGGTCTGCAGCTTCGGGTCCACCTCCTCCACCACCCGATACTGGTTACGCTGGGCGTAGATGATGGAAATCTGCCGCTGCGCGAAGGCGTTGTTCAGCGCATTGTCGATCGCCGCCACCGACACCCCCATGCGGATCGCCGCCTCCCGGTCGATCACCACATTGGCCTGCGGCGCGGTGCGATCCTGGTCCGAGGTCACATCGGTCACCGCCGTCACGGTGCGCAGCTTATCCTCCAGCGCCAGCGTCCATTGCCGCAACTCCCCGAGGTCGGAGCCCAGCAGCACATATTGGTTCGACGCGCCGCCCCGCCCGCCGGCCCGCAAATCCTGCGCCGCGTACAGAAACGTCTGCACCCCGCCAATCTGCGCCAGCTGCGGCCGCAAACGGTTGATGATCGCGTCCGCCGCCACCCCCTGCCGCTCCGCCAACGGTTTCAGCCCGATGGTCAACTGCCCCCGGTTCAGCGACGCCCAACCCGAACTCACCCCGATGGTGGAACCCACGCTCGCCACCGCCGGATCGCGCAGCAGCACATCCACCACCGCCCGCTGCCGCTCCGCCATGGCGGCAAAACTCACCTCCGGCCCGGCCAGCGTGCCGCCTTGCAGCAGCCCGATATCCTGGTCCGGGAAAAACCCCTTCGGCACGATCATCCACAGCCACAGCGTCAGCGCCAAAATCAGCGGCGTGGTCAGCAAGGTCAGCCAGTGCCAGCGCAAGGCCAAATCCAGCGTTCGCGCATACCCCCGCCGCGCCAGCACGAAACCTGCCTCCACCGCCCGGTCTACCCGCCCCCACCACCCGCCAATCGGCCCATCCTCCGCCCGCAGAAAATGCGCGCACAGCATCGGCGTCAGCGTCAGCGACACGGCGGCCGAAACCACAATGGCAATGGTCAGCGTGGCGGCGAATTCATGGAACAGCCGCCCCATAATCCCGCCCATGTACAGCACCGGAATAAACACCGCCACCAGCGAAATGCTGATCGACATCACCGTGAACCCGATCTGCCGCGCCCCCGCCAGCGCCGCCTGCATCGGGGTTTTGCCCATCTCCATATGCCGCGTGATGTTCTCGATCATCACGATCGCGTCATCGACCACGAAGCCGACCGAAATCGTCAGCGCCATCAGGCTGAAATTATCCAGCGCGAAGCCGTAAAACCACATCCCCACCAAGGTGCCGGCAATCGACAGCGGCACCGTCACCGCCGCCGCCAGCGTCGGGATGGTCCGGCGCAGAAACAGCAGGATCACCAGCAGCACCAGCGCGATGGAAATCCCCAGGCTGATCTGCACGTCGTTCACGCTGGCCCGAATGGTCTGGGTCCGGTCGGACAGCACGGTCAGCTCAATCCCGCTTGGCATCCAGGACTGCAACAGCGGCAGCACCGCCTTCAGATTATCCACCGTCTCGATCACATTGGCGTCAGACGTTTTGCTGATCGTGAGCAAAATCGCCGGCTTCTGCCCGAACCAGGCGGCCAGCCTGGTATTGGCCACCCCGTCGATCACGCTCGCCACATCCTGCAACCGCACCACCCCGGTCGGCGTCGCCTTAATCACCAGCGGCGCGTAGTCGGAGGCCTGGTTCAACTGCCCGTTCAGCGCGATGCTGTCCGCCCGGTCTGGCCCTTGCAGCCCGCCGGTCGCCCCCATCACATTGGCCTTGCGGATGGTGGTGTAAACATCCTGCGCCGACAGCCCCGCCGCTGCCAGCGCCGCCGGGTCCAGCCGCACCCGCACCGCCGGCTTTTCCGCCCCGTTCACCTGCACCTGCGCCACGCCTTCAACCTGGCTTAGCCGCTGCGCCAGAATGCTATCGGCGGCATCGTAAACCTGCCCCATCGACAGCGTGTCCGAGGTCAGCGCAATCGTCATCACCGGCGCCTGCGCCGGGTTGAATTTGCGGAAATACGGCCGGATCGGCAGGTCAGACGGCAGATCATTGGTCGCCGCGTTAATCGCCGCCTGCACATCCTTCGCCGCGCCGTCGATATTCCGCGCCAGATCGAACTGCACCACAATCGAACTCGACCCAACGGCAGAGGTCGAGGTAATTTCCGTCACCCCGGCAATCTCGCCCAGATGCCGCTCCAGCGGCGCGGCGATCGAATTGGCCATCGTCTCCGGGTCCGCGCCCGGCCGCCCGGCAAACACCACAATCGTCGGAATATCCACGCTCGGCAGCGGCGCCACCGGCAGAAACCGGTACGATACGATGCCGGCAATCGCCAGCCCGAGCGAGAGCAGCACGGTGGCGACCGGTCGGCGGATGAAAATGCCGGAAAAGCCACCGCGCTCTGCCATACCGCGCTACTCCGCCGCCACCGGTGCCGCCGCCCAGCGCAGCCGCAGCCGCTCAAAGGCCAGATAAATCGCCGGCGTGGTGTAGAGCGTCAGGAACTGGCTCAGCAGCAGCCCGCCCACAATCGTCACCCCCAGCGGGAACCGCAATTCGGACCCGCTGCCGCCCTCGATCACCAGCGGCAGCGCCCCCAGCAAGGCCGCCATCGTCGTCATCATAATCGGCCGGAACCGCAGCAGGCAGGCTTCCTCAATCGCCGCCGCCGGGCTGATGCCGCGGCTGCGCTCGGCATCCAGCGCGAAGTCGATCATCATGATCGCGTTTTTCTTCACAATGCCCATCAGCAGCACGATGCCCACCAACGCCACCAGCGACAGATCCGCCCCCACCAGCATCAACGCCAGCACCGCGCCAATCCCGGCCGAGGGCAGGGTGGACAGAATGGTCACCGGATGGATCGTGCTTTCATATAGCACCCCCAGCACGATGTAGATCACCACAATCGCTGCCAGAATCAGCCACGGCTCGGCGGCGAGGGATTTCTGGAACTCCGCCGCATCGCCGGAATAACTGCCGGATATGGTCGGCGGCATGCCAATCGCCTGCTCGGCGCCCGCAATCGCCGCCACCGCACTGCCCAGCGAACCGCCCGCCGCCAGGTTGAAGCTTATGGTCACCGAGGGGAACTGCGCCTCATGCGTAATCACCAGCGGCGCGGTGGTGCGGCTGATGGCGGCGATGGTGTTCAGCGGCACCTGCGCCCCGCCTGTGCCGGGCACCCGCAGCAGCAGCAGCGCAGTGGGGTCGGCCTGCCAGGCCGGGTTGGCTTCCAGCACCACCCGATACTGGTTCGCCTGGGCGTAAATGGTGGAAACCTGCCGCTGGCCGAAACTGTCGTACAGCACGTCCTGGATGGTTTGCATGGAAACCCCCAGCCGCATCGCCGCATCGCGGTCCACCTGCACCATCAGCCGGAAGCCGCTGTTCTGCTGGTCAGATGCCACGTCCTGCAAGCCCGCCACGGTCTGCAATCTGGCCAGCAACTGCGGCGCCCACAGCGCCAGTTCCGCCGCATCCGTATCCACCAGCGTATATTGAAACTGGGTGCGCGACACGCGGGTGCCGATCTGAATGTCCTGGATCGGCTGCATGAACACCGTCAGCCCGGGGATCTGCGCCAAGGCGTCGGTCAGCCGCGCGGCAATCACCTGGGCGGAGGCCCGGCCGCCATCGCGCGGCTTCAGGGCTATCGTCAGCCGCCCCGCATTCGGCGTGGCGTTGATCGACCCGGCGCCGACGAAGGAGATCACATCGGCCACATCCGGGTCCCGCTGCACAATCGCCGCCGCTCGCGCCTGCAACGCACTCATCGCCGGAATGGAAATGGATTGCTCGGCTTCCGTCACCGCCACAATCACCCCGGTATCCTGCAACGGCAGAAACCCTTTGGGCACCATCACGTAGAGAATCCCGGTTCCCACCAGCGTCGCCAACGCAACCACCAGCATGAAGCGCTGGTGCCGCAACGACCATTCCAGGCTCAGCCGGTAGCCGGTCAGCGTCGCCTCAAACCCGCGCTCGAACACGCGGGAAATCACCCCCGGCTGGTCCTCGGCATGCGGGCGCAGCAACCGGCTGCACATCATCGGCGTCAAGGTCAGCGAAATTACCGCCGAGACAATCACGGACACCGACAGCGTGACCGCAAATTCGCTGAACAGCCGCCCCACCACCCCGGTCATGAACAGCAGCGGAATAAACACCGCAATCAAGGAAACGGTCAGCGAGACGATGGTGAAGCCAATCTGCGCCGCGCCCTCATAGGCCGCCTGCAATGGCGATTTCCCGTCCTCGATATAGCGCACCACATTTTCGATCATCACGATGGCGTCATCAACCACAAACCCGGTCGCCACCGTCAGCGCCATCAGCGACAGGTTATCCAGCCCATAGCCCAGCAGCGCCATCACCCCGAACGTGCCGATCAGCGACAGCGGCAAGGCGATGGCCGGGATCAGCGTCGCCCGCCAGCTGCGCAGAAACAGAAAGATCACGCCGACCACCAGCACGATGGACAGCGCCAGCGTCGCCTCCACATCGGCCACGCTGGCGCGGATGGTCTCGGTCCGGTCGGTCACGATCGACAGGTGGATCGCCGACGGCATCGCCCGTTGCAGCCCTGGCAGCGCCGCCTGAATGCGCGCCACCGTCTCGACGATGTTGGCGCCGGGCTGGCGCTGGATGTCCATGACCACAGCCGGCTGCCCTACCGCATCACCGGATCGGTGCCCACTGGCCTTGCCATCGCCGCGATAATACCAGGCGGCGGCGCGGTTATTCTCCAGCCCGCCCACCACGGTGCCCACATCCATCAACCGCACCGGCGCGCCGTTGCTCCAGGCGATCACCAGGGTTTTATACGCGTCCGGCGACAGGATCTGGTCGTTGGTGCCCAGCGCAATCGCCTGCCGCGGCCCATCAAACCCGCCTTTGGCGCCGTTGACATTGGCCGCCGCGATGGCGACGCGCGCGTCCTCCATCGATAGCCCGTAGCCCGCCAGCCGCGCCGGATCGACCCGCACCCGCACCGCCGGCCGCATATTGCCCTGCACGCTGACTTTGCCGACACCGTCGATCTCCGACAGTTTCGGCTGCAACAGCGTGTCCGCCGCATCCGACACCCGGTCCAGGGTAATGGCGTCCGAGGTCAGCGCCAGCGACATGATCGGCGCATCGGCCGGGTTCACCTTGGAATAAACCGGTGGGTAGGGCAGTGTCAGCGGCAACGTGCCGGCCGCCGCGTTGATCGCCGCCTGCACATCCTGCGCCGCGCTGTCGATGTTGCGCGCCAGCGAAAACTGCAAGGTGATCTGGCTCGTCCCCTCCGAGGAGGTGGAGGTCATCACCGTCAGCCCCTGGATCTGGCCGAATTGCCGCTCCAGGCTGGCAGTGATCAGATTGGCCACCACATCCGGGCTGGCGCCGGGCATCTGGGTGGTAATCTGGATGGTCGGGAAATCGACCTGCGGCAGGGCGGAAACCGGCAAGGCGCGATAGCCCATCGCCCCGGCCAGCAGCACCGCAATCGCCAGCAGCGCGGTGGCGATCGGCCGGGCGATGAAGGGGGCGGAGATATTCAACGCCAGGCCGTCACGGTGTCGCCGGGCGACGGCGCCCGGGCGGGGTGGCAGCCGGCGTGGCCGGTGGGCTACCGGCCGGGCTGGCCAAGGTCACCTTGCTGTTGTCAGACAGCCGTGCCGCGCCATCCACCACCACCTGCTCCCCCGCCTGCAACCCGGTGGCAATGACGGAGACCTGCAAATCCTCGTGCCCCACCGTCACCTCCCGCCGCTCGGCGGTCTGGTCCGGCCGGATCACGTAAACGTAGGTGCCGCGCGGCCCGCGCTGCACCGCCACCGGCGGCACCACAATCGCGCCCTGCCACACCCGCGCCTGCAAGCGCACCGTCACGAACGCCCCAGGCCACAGCGCCAGCTTGTCGTTGGCGAAGCTCGCCTTCAGCTTGATGGTGCCGGTGGTGGGGTCCACCTGATTGTCGAGCACGGTCAGCGTGCCACGGTCCAGCACCGTGCGGGCGGAGGTCGCATCATTGTTCTGCGGCAGCGCCAGCACCGTCACCGGCCCGGCCTGCATCGCCTTGGCCACATCGGCCAGCGCCTGCTGCGGCAGGGTGAACTGCACCGAAATCGGCTTCAACGTGGCCAACACCACCAGCCCCGCCGGGTCGGACGCATGCACGATATTGCCGGCATCAACCAGCCGGATACCGGCCCGCCCGGCAATCGGCGCGGTGATGGTGGTGTAGCTCAGCTGGGTGCGGGCATTGTCGATCTGCGCCTGGTCGGCGGCGACCTGCGCGGTCAGCTGCGCCACCAGCGACTTCGCCGTGTCCGCCTGCTGCGCCGGGGTATAGGCGCTGACCGCCAGCTTGGCATACCGCGCCGCGTCCAGCCGCGCATTGGCCAGCGTCGCCTCGTCCTGTGCTTTCTTGGCGGTCACCTGGTCCAGCGCGGCCTGGTAGCTGCGCGGGTCCAGCCGTGCCAGCACGTCGCCCACCTGCACGTCCTGCCCCTCGCGGAACCGAACCTCGATCAGATTGCCATCGACCTGCGGCTTGACCGTCACGCTGGCAGACGCCTGCGCCGTGCCCAGCCCGTCCAGGTAGATCGGTACGTCGCGGCTCTCCGCGGCGGCCACCACCACGGGGATGGCATCCGGTCCGCGCCGGCCGCGCGCCGTCTGGCCTGGCGTTTCAGCCGCCGGGCGCAACACCAGCCACCAATACCCCGCCCCGCCTGCGGCCCCCAGCACGATCAGCCACAGGAAAATTCTGCCAAGCAAACGCATTTACAGCACGCCTTGAAAAAGGGCCGTATCCGGGGCCGCGATATCCGCCTGCGACCAGCCGCCGCCCAGCGCCTTATACAGCGACAGCAGTGCCTGGAACCGGGCCAGCCGCACCTGGGCCAGCAGGTCGAGGTCGTTGAACAACGTCGTCTGCGCCTGCAAGGCGGTCACAATGTCGATCGTGCCGGCGAGCACCTGGGCCCGCGCGATATCCGCCGCCCGTTGCGCCGTCGCCACCGCCTGCCGCTCCAGGCCTTCCTGCTCCGTGGTCAGCCGGTAGGCGCTGATGGCGTTATCCACATCGGTGAACGCCTGCACCACCGTCTTGCGGTAATCGGCCAGCAACTCATCCGCCCGCGCCTGATCATAGGCCACCTGCGCCCGCTTGGCGCCGTTGTCGAAAATCGTCTGCGTCGCCGACAGCGCCGCATTGGCGAACAGGGACCCTGGCCCGAACAGCAACGGCAGCGCGATGTTAGACCAGCCGGCGCTGCCAGTCAGCGCGATCTGCGGAAACATCGCGGCGCGGGCGGCGCGAATATTGGCATTCTGCACCCGCAACAACGCTTCCGCGCTGGCCACATCCGGCCGCCGCCCCAGCAACGCCGATGGCACCCCCGGCGCGGTTTCCGGCAGCTTCAATGCCGTCAGCGTGCCCGGCCGCACCGTGATCTCCGATGGCGGCTTGCCCACCAAAACCCCCAGCGCGTTCACCTGCTGCGTCAGTTGGTTGCGCAACGCCGGCACCTGGGCGCGCAGCCCGGCCACCAGCGTTTCTTCCTGCGCGATGTCTAGTTGCGAAGCCGTCCCGACCGATTCCCGCGCCCGGATCGCCGCCAAAATCTGCTCCGCATCCGCCAGATTGCGGTTCGCCACATCCAGGCGGTCCTGCAACGCCAGCGCCTGAAACCAGGTGGCGGCAACCGATGTCACCACCGTCAGCGCCACCGTCTGCTGGTCAAACCGGCTCGCCAACGCGCTCGCCGCCGCCGCATCACGCCCCGCCCGCACCCGCCCCCAGAAATCCAGCTCGTAGCTGACCGTCGGGCTTAGGCTGTAACTCCGCGCCTCCGTCACCCCGGTGGTGGTCGCAAAGCTTGTCGAACTCACCCGTTTGGTGGTGGTCTGCCGGCTCCAACTTTCCTTCCCCGCCGCCGACACGCTCGGCAGCAGCGGCGCGCCGGCCAGCGCCAGTTGCGCATCCGCCTGCCGCACCCGCGCCAGGGCCGCCGCGAGGTCGAAATTATCCTGCTGCGCCGCCGCGATCAGCCCGTCCAGCTCCGCCGAGCCAAAGCCGCGCCACCAGTCCGCGCCCGGCCACGCCGCCGCCGCCGTTGCGGGCGTGGCGCGATACGCCGCCGGCACGACCAATGGCGGCGCCGGTTCGGTCGCGGGGGCGGCGCAGCCAGCCACCCCAGCAGCAACAAGCAAGGCGCAGAGGCGGCGAGGGCGCATGGTTTGGTTCAAACTTGGCGATGGAAATCGGTTATAGGCGGCATAGACTATCTTGTAGATGGCAATCGCATTGCTGGAAATCCATCCACCTGCTGCCGGATATGACATCTCGATGGCGCGTGTGGCGCGTTTCATCTTGCGCTGCCTTGACCGATATGCAACTCAGCCACCCACGAGACGCGAGCAATAAAACGAGGGAGAAGTCTGGAGTGTCCGATGCCATCCTGCAAACAGCGGGCCTGACCAAGGAGTTTCGCGGGTTTATCGCCGTGGACGGGGTGGATTTGCGCGTGCGCACCGGCACCATCCATGCGCTGATCGGCCCGAACGGCGCCGGCAAAACCACCTGCTTCAACCTGTTGACCAAGTTCCTCCAGCCCACCCGTGGCACCATCCACTACAAAGGCCGCGACATCACCGGGATGAAATCGGCCGAAATCGCCCGACTCGGCCTGGTCCGCAGCTTCCAGATCTCCGCCGTGTTCCCGCATCTGACGGTGCTCGAAAACGTGCGCCTCGCGCTGCAACGCGCCCGGGGCGGCAGCTTCGATTTCTGGCGCTCCGAATCGGTGCTGAAAGTGTTCGACGACCGCGCCCGCGCCTTGCTCGAAGATGTCGGCCTGTCCGAATACATCACGTCGCTGGCGGTGGAATTGCCCTATGGCCGCAAGCGCGCGCTGGAAATCGCCACCACCCTGGCGCTTGAGCCAGAGATGATGCTGCTCGACGAACCCACCGCCGGCATGACGCATGAAGACGTCGAACGCATCGTCGCCCTGATCAAGCGCATCCGCGCTGGGCGCACCATCCTGATGGTGGAACATAACCTCTCGGTCGTCGAAGGCCTGTGCGACACCATCACCGTGCTCACCCGCGGCCGCGTGCTGGCGGAAGGCGACTACGCCACCGTCTCGAAAAACCCCGAAGTCATAGCCGCCTATCTGGGAAGCGAACATGTCTGACGCCGCCATGCTGGAAGTTCGCGGCCTGAATGCCTGGTACGGCGAAAGCCACATCCTGCACGGGGTGGATTTCGACGTGCGCCAAGGCGAGGTGGTCACCCTGCTCGGCCGCAACGGCGCCGGCAAAACCACCACGATGAAATCCATCATGGGCCTCGTCGGCCGCCGCGCCGGGTCGATCAAGCTGAACGGCGCCGAAATGACCGGGCTGCGGCCGGACCAGATCGGCCGCGCCGGCATCGCGCTCTGTCCGGAAGAACGGGCGATTTTCGCCGGGCTGAACGTGACCGAAAACCTGATGCTGCCGCCGAAAATCGCCGAAGGCGGCCTCGATCTGCCCACCATCTACACCCTGTTCCCCAATCTCAAGGAACGCGCCGCCAGCCAGGGCACCAAACTCTCCGGCGGTGAACAGCAAATGCTCGCCATCGCCCGCATCCTGCGCACCGGCGCCAAGCTGCTCCTGCTCGATGAACCGACCGAGGGCCTCGCCCCCGTCATCGTCCAGCAGATCGGCCGCATGATCCGCGAAATCAAACAGCGCGGCTTCACCGTGCTGCTGGTGGAGCAGAACTTCCGCTTCGCCGCCACGGTCGCCGACCGCCATTACGTGATGGAACACGGCAAGGTGATCGACCAGTTCCGCAACGACGATCTGCAGAACAACATGGACAAGTTGCACGACTATCTCGGCGTCTGAGCCTCGAAGCCAGCCGCTTAAATTAACAACGAGGAGACTGACCATGCGTATCGCTCGCCGTCATCTGCTTGCCACCGCCGCCGCGGCTGGTTTCCCGTTGTCCGCGCGGGCCCAGACGCCGACCATAAAGTTCGGCGTGCTGACCGATATGTCCGGCCCCTATCAGGACGTCGCCGGCCCCGGCGCCATCGCCGCAACCAAGATGGCCATGGCCGAATTCAAGGCCAACGGCTTCAACGTGGAAATGGTCTCCGCCGACCATCAGAACAAACCCGATGTCGGCGTCGGCATCGTGCGGCAATGGTTCGACCGTGATGGCGTCGATGTCATCCTCGAAGTCGCCAACTCCGCCGTCACCCTGGGCGTTGCCGGCGTGGCGAAGGAAAAGAACAAAATCTTCCTCGCCAGCGGCGGCGCCACCTCGGACCTCACCGGCACCGCCTGCAACGCCAACAGCATCCATTGGGTCTACGACACCTATATGCTGGCCAAATCCACCGGCGGCGCCATGGTCAAAGCCGGCGGCGATAGCTGGTACTTCCTCACCGCAGACTACGCCTTCGGCGCCGCGCTGGAACGCGATACCACCGGCTTCATCAACTCCGCCGGCGGCAAAGTGCTCGGCGGGGTGAAAACCCCGTTCCCCGGCACCACGGATTTCTCCGCCTATCTGCTGCAAGCCCAGGCCAGCGGCGCCAAGGTGCTCGGCCTCGCCAATGCCGGCGCGGACACTATTAACTGCATCAAGCAGGCGAAGGAATTCGGCATCAAAATGCGCCTCGCCGGCCTGCTGGTGTTCTTGTCCGATGTCCATTCGCTCGGCCTGGATATCTGCCAGGGCCTGGCGCTGACCGAGAGCTTCTACTGGGATCTCAACCCGCAGACCCGCGCCTTCGCCGACCGCTTCATCGCCGCCATGCCGGGCAAACGCCCCACCATGGTCCAGGCCGGCACCTATTCCAGCGCGCTGCACTACCTCAAAACCGTCGCCGCCATCGGCCCCGCCGCCGCCAAAGCCGATGGTGCCGCCACCGTTGCCCGCATGAAGGCAATGCCGACCGAGGATGAATGTTTCGGCAAAGGCGGCATCCGTATTGACGGCCGCAAAATCCACCAGAGCTATCTGTTCGAGGTCAAGAAGCCCTCGGAAAGCAAAGGCGCGTGGGATTACTACAAGCAAATCGGCACCACCGCCGCTGACGACGCCTTCCGCCCCCTGAATGCCGGCGGCTGCCCGCTGGTCAAAGCCTGAGGATCTCTGCATGAACCTGTCGCGCCGTGGCCTGCTGGCCGCCTCCACCGCTGCCACCGCCATGCCGCTATTCGGGGCGCGGGCGCAAAAGCGCCCCAGCCTGAAAATCGGCGTGCTGACCGATCTGGCCGGGCCGTATCAGGACATCGTCGGCCCGGTGGCGGTGGATTGCGTGCGCCAGGCGGTGGCGGATTTCGGCGTGTCCGACAAAGGCTTCGATGTCGAAGTGGTGATCGCCGACCATCAGAACAAACCCGATGTCGGCGCCACCATCACCCGCCAATGGTATGACCGCGACGGGGTGGACATCGTCATGGAAGGCGGCAGTTCCGCCGTGGCGCTCGCGGTCTCCGCCGTCGCCAAGGAAAAGAACAAGCCCTACATCAACTCCGGCGGCGCCACCTCGGACCTCAGCGGCACGCTCTGCAACGCCCAGACCATCCACTGGACGTATGACACGTACATGCTCGGCAAATCCACCGGCGGCGCCATGGTCAAGGCCGGCGGCGATAGCTGGTTCTTCATCACCGCCGACTACGCTTTCGGCCACGCGCTGACGCGTGACGTGTCCGGCTTCGTCGAAGCCGGCGGCGGCAAGGTGCTCGGCAAAGTCGCCACGCCGTTCCCCGCCACCACGGATTTCTCCGCCTATCTGCTGCAAGCCCAAGCCAGCGGCGCCAAGGTCATCGGCCTGGCCAATGCCGGGTCGGACACCATCAACTGCATCAAGCAGGCGAAGGAATTCGGCATCAAGGCGACGCTCGGTGGCCTGCTGGTGTTCCTGTCGGACATTCACTCCCTCGGCCTGGAAGTCGCGCAAGGCCTGGTGCTGACCGAGAGCTTCTACTGGGACCTCAACGACCGCACCCGCGCCTTCTCCGAACGGCTGAAATCCCGCTCCCCGGCTCGCCGCGCCGGCATGGCGCAGGCCGGCTGCTACTCCAGCGCGCTGCACTACCTTAAAGCCGCGATGGCCATTGGCCCGGCGCAGCTCAAGGCGCTCGATGGCGCCGGGGTCATCGCCCAGCTGAAGAAAATGCCCACCGATGACGACGTCTTCGGTGCCGGCAGCATCCGTGCCGATGGCCGCAAGCTGCACCCGTCGCATCTGTTCCGGGTCAAGAAGCCGTCGGAGAGCAAGGGGCCCTGGGACTACTACAACCTCGTTAGCACCACCCCGATCGACCAGGCCTTCCGCCCCATCGGCGAAGGCAACTGCCCGCTCGTCAAAGCCTGAGGAGACACACGCATGAGCCTGTCACGTCGCTCGCTGCTCGGTACCACCGCCGCAGCCGCCACCGCCTTCGGCGCCGCCCGCTCCGGCCGCGCCCAAGCCGCCAACACCATCAAGATCGGGGTGCTGAACGACCAATCCGGTCCTTACCGCGACACTGGCGGCGTCACCTCGGTCGCCTGCACCAAGCTCGCGGTCGCCGAATTCGCCGCCAAGGGCTTCAATGTTGAAGTCGTCGCCGCCGATCACCAGAACAAGCCCGATGTCGGCGCGGAAATCGCCCGCCAGTGGTACGATCGTGACGGCGTTGACATGATCATCGACGTGCCGACCTCCTCGGTCGCCCTGGCGGTCGCCGGTGTGGCGAAGGAAAAGAACAAGCTGCACATCAATGTCGGTGCCGCAACGTCGGACCTGACCGGCAAGTCCTGCGCGCCGAGCCTGATCCACTGGTGCTACGACACCTACATGCTCGCCAAGTCCACCGGTGGCGCGACCGTGAAAGCCGGCGGCGATAGCTGGTTCTTCGTCACCGCGGACTACGCCTTCGGCCAGCAGCTCCAGAAGGATACCACCGCCTTCGTCACCGCCGCTGGCGGCAAAGTCATGGGCAGTGTCGCCTATCCGTTCCCCGGCACGACCGATTTCTCCTCGTTCCTGCTCCAGGCCCAGGCATCCGGCGCGAAAGTGCTCGGGCTCTGCAATGCGGGCGGCGACACCGTCAACAGCATCAAGCAGGCGCACGAATTTGGCGTCAAAATGAAGCTGGCGGCGATGCTGATGTTCATCACCGACGTCAACGCCCTCGGCCTCGATGTCGCACAGGGCCTGACGCTGACCGAAAGCTTCTATTGGGATCTGAACGACCGCACCCGCGCCTTCACCGAACGCGCCAAGAAGGTCACCCCGAATAACTGGCCCAACATGGTCCATGCCGGCTGCTATTCCGGCACGCTGCACTTCCTCAAGGCGGTGGCCGATATGGGGATCGAGGCGGCGAAGAAAGGTACCGGCACCGCCATCGCCGAACGCATGAAGGCGATGCCGACCGATGACGACGCCTTCGGCAAAGGCTCCATCCGCGCCGACGGCCGCGGCCTGTTCAAGTCCTACCTCTTCCAGGTGAAAACCCCGGCGGAAAGCAAGGGCAAATGGGACTACTACAAGGTGATGGGCGAAACCTCCGCCACTGAAGCCTGGCGTCCGCTGGCGGATGGCGGCTGCTACTACCTCAAGAGCTGAGCACGGGACCCTCGGATGTTCATGATTTTCGGATACCCCTCCGCGTTGCTGTTCGGCCAGCTTTTGCTCGGCCTGATCAACGGCGCCTTCTACGCTTTGCTGTCACTGGGGCTTGCCATCATTTTCGGCATGTTGAACATCGTGAACTTCTCCCACGGCGCGCTCTTCATGTTGGGCGCGTTCGTGGCCTGGGGGTTGCTGGAATTTCTCGGCATTTCCTACTGGTGGTCCTTGCTGCTGGCGCCGATCGTCGTCGGGGCCTTCGGCGTGCTGCTGGAAAAAGTGTTCATCGCCCGGCTCTACAAGCTGGACCATCTCTACGGTCTGCTGCTCACCTTCGGTCTGGCGCTGGTCATTGAAGGCCTGGCCCGCAACCAGTTCGGCTCCTCCGGCATGCCGTTCGCCATTCCCCGGCAATTGCAGGGCGCAACCGATCTCGGCTTCATGTTCATGCCCAATTATCGTGGCTGGGTGGTGGCCGCCTCTGCCGGCATGTGCCTGCTCGTCTGGCTGGTGATCGAAAAAACCTCGCTCGGCGCCACCTTGCGCGCGGCGACGGAAAACCCGGCGATCGTGCAATCCTTCGGCATCAACGTGCCGCGCATGATCACCCTGACCTACGCTGCCGGCGTCGCGCTCGCCGCCTTCGCCGGCGTGCTCGCCGCGCCGATCTATTCGGTTAATCCCAATATGGGCGCCAGCTTCATCATCACCGTGTTCGCCGTGGTCGTCATCGGCGGCATGGGATCGATTGCCGGCTCCATCGTCACCGGCTTCGGCCTCGGCATCGTTGAAGGGCTGACCAAGGTGTTCTATCCGCAAGGTTCGTCGGTGGTGATTTTCGTCGTCATGGTCATCGTGCTGCTGACCCGACCGGCCGGCTTGTTCGGCAAGGGGGGGCACTAACATGTTCGGTTTTTCCCGCCCGCAGGGCGTGTCTTTTCTCATCATGCTGGCCGCTGTCATCATCTCGCCGGCGTTTTTCTACCCCATCCTGCTGATGAAGGTGCTGTGCTTCGCGCTGTTCGCCTGCGCGTATAACCTGCTGATCGGCTATGTCGGCCTCGGCAGTTTCGGCCATGCCGCTTTCTTCGGCATGGGCGGTTATATCGCCGCCTATTCCGCGAAAAAATGGGGGCTGGACCCGGCTTTGGCGATCATTGCCGGCGGTCTGGTCGGCGCGGTGCTCGGGGCGGTGTTCGGCTGGCTGGCCATTGGCCGCCAGGGCATCTACTTCGCCATGATCACGCTGGCTTTGTCGCAGATGGTGTTCTTCTTCTGCACCCAGGCCTCGTTCACCGGCGGTGAGGACGGCATCCAGCAAGTGCCGCGCGGCAAGTTGTTCGGCATGATTTCGCTGCAGGACGATATGGCGATGTACACCGTGGTCGCGGTGATCTTCCTGGTGACGTTCCTGCTCATCCACCGCATCGTCCATTCGCCGTTCGGCCAGGTGCTGAAAGCCATTCGGGAAAATGAGCCGCGCGCCACCTCGCTCGGCTACCGCACTGATGACTACAAGATGCTGGTCTTCATCCTCTCCGCCGGCATCGCCGGGATTGCCGGTGGCACCAAGTCCATCGTCTTCGGCATCGCCACCCTGACCGACGTCGCCAACGCCCAATCGGGGGAGGTGATCTTGATGACCCTGGTTGGCGGCATGGGCACCATTTTCGGCCCAGTGCTCGGCGCGCTGATCCTGAACTTTATCGAAAGCTACCTTGCCCAGCTCGGCGCCTGGTTCGCCGTCACCCAGGGTGTCATCTTCGTGCTCTGCATCATGTTCTTCCGGCGCGGCATCCTTGGGGAACTCGCCGCCCGACTGAAAGTGGCGCTCTAGCCGTCCCGGCTTAACCCGCAGCGGCGCTGCGGGATGAAGCCCGCACCACCAGGGCTGCCGGCACCAGCCGGCGCTCATTGGCCGTGGTGCGGCCGTCGATCTGGTCCACCAGCAAATGCACCGCCGCCCGGGCCAGATCCGGGATCGGCTGCGCCACCGTGGTCAGGCTGTACGATGGCCAGCCGGCCTGCGGCACATCGTCAAACCCGGCGATGGCCACATCTCCGGGCACGGACAGGCCGAGCGTATGGCGGCACGCATCGATTGCCCCCAACGCCATCGTGTCATTGGCGCATAAAATCGTGTCCGGCGGCGCGACGCCGGTCAGCACCGCCACGGTCGCCGCATGGCCGCCCGCATGGGTGTAATCGGCATGCACCGCCGGGCGCAGCGTCATGCCAAACTCGGCAAACGCCGCCCGCGCGGCGCGGTGCCGCTCCTCGCTCACCGGCGCCTCCTGCGGCCCGGCGATGAAGGCGGCATCGCGGGTGCCGGTGCGCGCCAGATAGGCCGCCAGATCGCGCATCCCCATCGTGTGGTCGCAGGCGACCGAGGCCGCGATGCCGTGCCGGTTATACAGCACCACCGGCACCCCATGCCGCGCGCAACGGCGCAGCGTCTCCTCCGGCAACGTGGTGGCGGCGATCAACCCATCGACGTGATACGACAGCAGATCGCTGAGAATGCCGTCCCCCGCCGCGTCATCGGGCAGGGTAAAGACCAGCATCCGGTTGCCGGCCTCCTGAATATGCTGCCCGAGATGGAACAGAATGTCCGGGTTGTTGCGCGCCGTGGCCTCGGTCACCAGCACCCCCACCAGTCGGGATCGCTGCGTCATCAACGCGCGGGCGATATGGCTCGGCGCATAGCCTAACGCCGCCGCCGCCCGGTGAATGCGCGCGCGCAGCTCGGCGGAAATCGAAGCCCCCTCGCGAAACGCCCGCGACACCGCCGATTGCGACACCCCGGCCCGCCGCGCGACGTCATATGATGTTACCCGCCCGCCGAGGCCGGCCTGGTCGTCGTCGGTTTGTTGCACATGGTCCCCTGTTCGACTGCGAAGTCAGTCCCGCTTGCCTGTATTAGGATGGGATGGTCGGTACGACTGTCAACCAATCCGCAGCGAGCCTTAAAGATTAAGTTGCATGTCGCTTGCATACGCAGTCAATATTCTTGCATCAAATTTGGCGCCGCAATGGCGTTCCATAAAAGCGGGGGATCAACGATGCGTTTTACACGTCGTGAAGCATTGGTCGGCGCCGGGGCGCTGATGGCGGCCGCACCGCGGATCGCTGGCGCTGCGGTCACACCGGGCAAACCTTTTGCCGGGCAGACCGTCAAGGCGATGGTGGTGCGCTCGTCGCAATACGCCGCCCAGGCCAAGCGCCTGCCCGCCTTTGAAGCCGCCACCGGCATCAAGGTCGAATTCGTCGATGTTCCGTTCGGCTCGATGCGCGAAAAACTCGCCGCCGAAATGGTCGCCGGCTCGCCGGATTTCGACCTGGCAACGGTGATGGATGTGTGGATTCCGCCGTTGATCGGCAATTACTTCGGCCCGATCGGTGCTGATCTGAAAAAGCGCGGCGTGGATCTCGGCCGCTACCCGAAAGCCTTCCTCGCCACCTCGCTCTACAAGAACGACGTCTACGGCCTGCCGTCGCGCTGCCATATCCAGTTGCTGTTCTACCGGAAGGATATTTTCGGCGAACTCGGCATCAGCGTGCCGAAAACCTGGGAGGATGTCGTCACCGCCGGGCTGAAAGTGCAGGAGAAAACCAAGCTCTCCGGCATTTCTATCCCATACGGCCGCCTCGCCGGGCAAAACCTGATGATCTGGTACAATTTCCTCTGGGGCGCTGGCTCGGACGTGTTCGACGAAAACATGAAGCCGATGTTCAACAACGCCGCCGGCCTGAAGGCCACGCAGGACTATGTCGATCTGCTGCTGAAGCACAAGCTCTGCCCGCCCGGCGCCACCTCGTTCAACGAAGGTGATGCCACCACCTCCATGGTGCAGGGCAATTCGGCGATGAACCCGTGCTGGTGGCACATCTACAACCGCTTCGCCATGAAGGACTCGGCGGTTGGGCTGGACAAACTCGGCTTCGCGCCGCTGCCCACCTATGCCGGCAGCGCGCCGACCACCTACACCAACACCTGGATTTACGGTGTCAACAAAAACTCCAAAGTCCGCGAAGCGGCGCTGGAGTTCCTCACCTGGGTCAGCGAGCCGGAAATCGAACGCTCCATCCTGATCGATCCGGCGGAGAACGACGTGGTGGCCACCCAGTGGTCCAATCTGCGCGACAAGGAAGTTAATGCCCGCTTCCGCGGCATGCACAACTTCGCCGCCGATGCGTTGGAAAGCACCAAGAAATCCATCCCCAACATCCCGGAATTCCTGCCGGCGGTGGATGTGATGGAAGTGGCGATGAACAACATCGCCACCGGGCAAGCAAGTGTCGCCGATGCGATGAACGCGGCGGCCGCGCAGGTCGCCCGCATCATGAAGCGCGGCTAGGGCCATCGGGAAGGCGTGGCGCATCATGGCTGGAACCCAAGACCGCCGCCACGTCTTCATCCTGCTCGCCCCGGCGATGCTGGTCGTCGGGCTCACCACGCTCTACCCGCTGGGCTTCTCGTTCTGGACCAGCTTTCATGACTGGCGGCTGATCAAAAGCCTGATGCCGGGCGCCTATATCGGCTGGGAAAACTACGTTGCCGCCTTCACCGACGACCCGGTGTTCTGGACGGTGCTGCGGGTGACGCTCCGGTTCGTGCTGGTGGATGTGGTGGCGACCATCCTGGCCGCCTTGGGGCTGGCGCTGCTGCTGATGCGCGCCGGCTTCACGCGGTCCTTGCTGCGCACGTTGATTATCCTGCCCTTTGCGGTCAGCCCGGCGCTGATCGGCATTTCCTGGCGCTTCATGTTCAACCCGGAATACGGCGCCATCCACCACACCATCTCGACCTTCCTGCCGTTCATGGCCAAAACCGACTGGTTCGCCTCGCCGGTCTTGGCCACCTATGCGCTGGTCTCCGCCGATCTCTGGCACTGGGCGCCGTATTTCGCCTTCATGCTGATGGGCGGCCTCGCCTCCGTGCCGGCGGAAACCCAGGAAGCCGCGCGGATCGACGGCGCGTCCGATATCCGGATATTTTTCTCCATCACCCTGCCGCAAATGGCCCCGGTGCTCACGGTGGCGGTGATCCTGAAAACCGTGTTCGCGCTGAAAGTCTTCGATAGCATCGTCACCATGACCGGCGGCGGGCCGGGGCTGGAAACCAGCACCCTGGCCTTCTTCGCCTACAACACCGGCTTCCGCGATTACGACATGGGCTACGCCGCCGCCATCGCCTACGTGCTCACCATCATCCTGTTCGCGCTGTCGTTCGTCTACATGCGCTTCATCATGCCGGCCCGCCGATGAGACGCCGCCCCACCCGCTATTACGTCGTCAAGGCGCTCGAATGGGGCACGCTCGCCTTCGTGGGCGGCTTCACCATGTTCCCGATCGTCTGGATGGTGATGACCGCCTTCAAGCCGGTGGAGCTGATCTATCACCTCAACGTGCTGTTCTGGCCGACCCTGGACAATTTCCGCGAGGTGTTCAGCGTGCGCTGGGCGGTCGGCGCCAAGGTATTGCACAGCCTGGTGATCGCGCTCGGCACGGTCGTCATCGCCATCCCCATCGCGGTCTGCGCCGCTTATGCCTTCTCCCGCAAGCAGTTCCGGCTGAAACGGGCGATGTTCCAGTGGATTTTGCTCACCCAGTTCATCCCCGGCGTCGCCATCGTGCTGCCGTTCTACCTGATGTTCCGCAATCTCGGCCTGCTCGATACCTACACCGCCCTGATCATCGTCGATCTGGCGATCGTGCTGCCCTACGCCATCTGGACCATCAAAGGCTTCATCGACGCCATCCCCGAGGAAACCGAGGAAGCCGCAACGATTGACGGCGCCGGCCTCGCCGGCCTGCTCTGGCATATCATCGTGCCGATGGCGCGGCCCGGCATCCTGACGGCAGCGATCTTCTGTTTCATCCTCACCTGGAACGAGTTCCTCTTCGCCCTCATCCTCACCCGCACCCGCGTGGTGCCGCTCTCGGTCGGCATCATGAGCTTCCGGCTCGAACGGGGGGATTTATGGGAACTGATCGCCGCCACCGGCATCCTGATCGCCATTCCCATGTTCTTCCTCGCCATGATGATCCAGCGCCATTTCATCAAAGGCATGACCGCCGGCGCCATTCGCTGACCCACCGCAAAACAGAGCATCGCCATGACCGAAATCGTCGTTTCCGCTGAAGACGCCCGCGCCCGCGTGATCTCGCCGGCCGACTATGTCTCCTGCCCCACCGCCTTCATCGACTGCAAAAAGCCCGGCTCACACCTGAAGCAGAACTATTCGATGATCGGCCCCGGCGTGACCACGTCGACCGAACAGGTGGTCAACATCCGCGAGCCGCATGGCTTCAACATCGGGGCGGCGGCGATGCCGAAGGGCATCACCAACAACCTGCACATCCATTTCACCGCCGAAGTGTTCATGGTCTTCGGCGGCAGCTACGTCTTCCGCTGGGGCGACCATGGTCGCGACGGCGAAATCGTCGGCGAGGACGGCGATATCGTCTCGGTGCCGACCTGGATTTTCCGTGGCTTCACCAATGTCGGCCCGGATGATGCGATGGTGTTCACCACCCTCGGCGGCGATGACACTGGCGGCCTGATCTGGCACCCCTCCATCCTCGCGGAAGCCGGCCAATACGGCCTCTACCTCACCAAGGACAACATCCTGGTCGATACCGAAAAAGGCGGCCAGCGCCCGGCGCATGACCAGTTGATCGAACCCATCTCCCAGCCCGAAATCGACGCGCTGCGCCGCTACACGCCGGACCAGATGCGCCAACGCGTGGTCAAAGCCGCCGATCGCGCCTGGTCCAAAGCGGCGTTGTTGGATAGCTGCCTGCCCGGCCATGCCAGCGAACTCGCCCCCGTCATCGGCTTTGGCATCAGCCAGGACCGCGACCACGAAGCGCCGATCACCAACCCGCACGGCTTTTCGCATGAATGGCTCCGCCTCGCGCCGGGCCAGTCGGTCTCGCGCTTCCGCATTCACGAAAAGCAGGTGCTGCTCGCCCATACCGGGCATTTCACCGTCACCCTCAACGCCCCCGGCGAGGCGGTAGACCTGCCCTTGCAGGCCTGGGGCATGGTCTCCGTCCCCGCCGGCGCCTGGCGCGCCATCCGCAACGACAGCGACACGGTGGCCGAAATCCTCATCATCACCAATGGTGACGCCCGGAAAATCCCGGAATGGCCGGAGGAGACCGTGCTGGCCGCCCGCGCCGCCGGCCGGGCGGTAGACCGCAGCGGCATGCTCGCCCCGGCCCATCTGCTGCCCAACTACGTCATTGGCCAACAATCCCTCGCCAGCACCAAGGAAGCGTCATGAGCGACCCGCAGCCCACCCGCCCGTCCCCTTCGCAAATCGTCTCCACCACCGCGCCCGCCGAACAGGTGCTGCATGTGGAACGGCATGATTTCGTGGACCTCGTGCCCACCAACCGCCCGCGCTCGCAAAGCCTGCGCGGGTTCGACCCGTGCTACACCGACATCGTCGATTACATCGTCCGCTGCACCCACCGCATCTGGGACGAACGTGATATCGGCCTGATCTACAGCCACTACACCAGCAACTCCGACGTCTATTACAACCTCAAATCCGTGCACAGCCGCGAAGATATCGTGCGCGATACGATTGAGCGCCTGGCCGCCTTCCCAGACCGTCGCGGTATGGCGACGCAGGTGATCTGGAACGGCAACGATGTTGATGGTTTCTACAGCTCCCACCTCGTCACCGGCGCTGGCCGCCACACCCAGGAAGGCGCCTATGGCCGCCCCACCGGGCGCGCCTTCAATACCCGCACCATTGCCGATTGCATGGTGCTGGAAAACCGCATCTACCGCGAATGGATCGCTACCGACGGCATGGGCGTCGTGCGCCAGCTCGGCCTCGATCCGCATCCCATTGCCGAAGCTACCGCGCGGGAGATGTTCGCCCGCGGCCAGGCGGTGCTGGATATCGGCGAGAACCGCCGCATGATCGGCCAATACCCGCCCGAGGCTGAAGCCGATGTCTCCATCGCCAACACCGATAGCGAGGCGGTGCTGCTCGGCTGGCTGCATGAAATGTTCAACCGCCGCATGTTGGGGGAGGTTGACCGTCGTTACGCCGCCAATATGATGTATCACGGCTCCAACATGCGCAACCTCTATGGCCGCGCCGGGGTGCTGAACCGCACCTTGCAGTTGATCGCCACCATGCCGGATTGCGTTTACATCCCGCAGCATATCTGTTCGGTCCCGTCGGAGGAAGGCGGGGAGAAAATCGCCGTACGCTGGATCATGGAAGGCCGCCATCTCGGCCACGGGCTCATGGGCGCGCCTACCGGCCACCGCATCTTCCTGCTCGGCATTTCCCACTACCACATCATCAACGGCCAGGTGGTGGAGCAATGGGACGTGTACGACGAGATGGCGATGCTCACCCAGATCAAGCTCGGCGCCCTCGGCGCCTTGGGATGAGGATTGGCTTCATCGGCCTGGGCCGCATGGGGTTGCCGATGGCCGGCAACCTCCTGCGCGCCGGGCATGACGTCATCGGCTGCGACATCGCCCCGGCCCGGCTGGCCACCTTCGCTGCCCTGGGCGGCCGGTCTGCCGCCACGCCGGCGGCGGCCGCGGCCGCGGCCGATGTCACCTTCTCCATGCTGCTCAATGATGCCGTGCTGCACGCCGTCGCCTGCGGGCCAGACGGGGTGCTGGCCGGCGCGCGCCCCGGCCATATCTACGCCGACCTCTCCACCGTCACCCCCGCTGCCTCGGCGGCGGTCGCGGCGCAGGCAGTGCCGCGCGGCGTCGCCTATCTCTGCGCCAAAGTCTCCGGCAGCGTTGGGCTGGCCGAACAAGGCGGGCTGACCCTGTTCGCCTCCGGCCCGCACGCCACGTTCGACACCCTGGCCCCGCTCTTCGCCCATATGGCCCGCCAGGTGCGCCACGTCGGCGCGGCGGAGGCCGCAGCGACCCTGAAGCTGGTGCACAGCCTGATCGTCGGCGTCTATTCCACCATGCTCGGCGAGGCTTTGGCCTTCGGCGAACGCGGCGGTCTCGATCTGGCAACGATGGTCGATGTGCTGGAAGCCGGCCCGCTCGGCTCGCGCCAACTCACCCTCAAAGCCCCGGTGCTGAAGGCGCGCGCCTTCGCCGCCCCGCCATCGGATATCGACACCGCCGCCAAGGACATGGACCTCATCCTCGAAGCCGCCCGCCACGCCGCCACCCCGTTGCCGCTGGCGGCGATGGCCCGGCAGATGATGGCGATGGCCCAGGCGCACGGCGACGGCAAACGCGAAATCTACGCCATTCTTGAAACCTTCGAAGCGCTGGCCGGCCTCACCGCCCCCTGCGCCATTCAGGACACCGCAGCATGAGCATGACCGGCTTCGATCCGAAATGGAAAGATCCCGCCGACTTCATCATCGGTATCACCAAGGAGATCTGGGAGGACCGCAATATCGGTTCGCTCACCCATCGCTACCACAAAACCATTCCGGTCCGCTCGCCGGCCACGCTTGTGCACGGCAATGGCGGCGTCATCGCCGCCACCATGGCCACCCTGGCCGAATTCCCCGACCGCATCCTGCTGGGCGAGGATGTCATCTGGTGCCCCGCCACGGAAGGCGGCTTTCTGTCGTCGCACCGGCTGATGTGCACCGCCACCCACCTGGCGGACGGCGCTTACGGCCCCGCCACCGGCAAGAAGCTGAAATATCGCATCATGGCGGACTGCGCGGCGCGCGACGACCATATCTACGACGAGTGGCTGGTCCGCGACCAAGGCGCCATCGTCCGCCAGATGGGCTGGGACCCGAAAGCCTACGCCGCCGGGCTGATCGACAAGGAAGGCGGGCCAGACACCTGCGTGCGGCCCTTCACCCCGGCCATCGACATCGACGGCGGCTATCACGGGCGCGGCAACGACCACCCGATCGGCGTCGAATACGCCGATGTCATCAGCCGCATCATGGCGGCGGATCTGGCGGTGATCCCCAAGGTTTACGACCGTGCCCTGCAAATCGAAATACCCGGCGGCCTGACTGGCTACAGCCACGGCGACGCCGATCATTTCTGGCTGAACCTGCGTGCGGCCTTCCCCGATGCCGCCTTCGAAATCCATCACCGCATCGGCCGTGAAGACCCGTTAATGCCGCCCCGCGCCGCCTTGCGCTGGTCGCTCACCGGCCGCCACACCGGCTGGGGTGGCTTTGGTGTGCCCACCGGGGCGGAGGTTCACATCATGGGCATATGCCAAGCCGAGTTTGGCCCCTGGGGCATTCGCCGCGAATGGGTGCTGATCGATGAAACCGCGATCTGGAAACAGATCATCCTGAAGACGGGTTGAAACCATGACACGCATCCGCACCACCCATGTCGGCTCCCTGCCGCGCACCGCTTTGGTCGCCGACCTGCTGTTCGGCCACGAAAAGGGCCTGCCGTTTGATCCGGCCAGCTACGACCGCATCATGACCGAGGGCACCGCCGCCATCCTCGCCCGGCAAAAGCAGGTCGGCATCGACCTGCCATCGGACGGCGAAACCTCGAAGATTTCCTATGCCACCTACATCAAAGACCGGCTGACCGGCTTTGACGGCGACAGCCCGCGCTCCCCGCCGCAAGACCTGGCAGACTTCCCTGGCTTTTTGGAACGACTGGCCAAAGCCGGTGGCACCCCGTCCTACCGCCGGCCGCGCTGCGTGGGGCCGATCAAAGTCAAGTCGATGGCGCCGCTGCAAAAGGACATCGCCGCGATGCAGGCCGCCATGGCCGCCGCCGGCTATGCCGAAGGCTTCATGAACGCCGCCAGCCCCGGCGTGATCGCGCTGTTCCAACCCTCCGACTATCACGCCAAACTCGACGACTACCTGTTCGATCTCGCCGAGGGCATGCGCGCGGAGTATGAGGCCATTGTCGCGTCGGGCCTGATCCTGCAAATCGACGCGCCCGACCTCGGCCTCGGCCGGCACATGATGTATCAGGACCTCGACGAAGCCGGCTTCCTGCGCCGTATGGCGGTGCATATCGAGGCACTGAACGGCGCCCTGCGCAACGTGCCGCGCGACCGGGTGCGGCTGCATATCTGCTGGGGCAACTACGAAGGCCCGCATACCCGCGACATTTCCCTCGGCGCCGTGCTGCCGGAACTGCTCAAGGCCAAACCGGGCGCGTTGCTGTTCGAAGGCGCCAATCCCCGCCACGCGCATGAATGGACGGTTTGGCGGGAAACCAAATTGCCGGACGATCTGGTGCTGATCCCGGGCTGCCTGGATTCGACCACCAACTTCGTCGAACACCCCGAACTGATCGCCCAACGGCTGGAACGCTACGTGGCCGCGGTCGGCGCCGATCGGGTGATGGCCGGCACGGATTGCGGCTTTTCCACCTTCGCCGGCTTCGGCGTGGTCGATCCGGAAATCGTCTGGACCAAGTTCGCCTCCCTCGTCGCCGGGGCCGGTATCGCCAGCCGGCGCGCTGCGGGCGGTTAGTCGCCCCCGCATCCCTTGGCCGCAACCTTGGCGCGGTCGGCGCGGGTGGGTATGGTCCCACC
>CAITOL010000048.1 GCA_903893975.1 uncultured Rhodospirillales bacterium
ATCGGGGCGAGGCTTGGAGATGACGGACATGCCGCCGGAGCTCTCGCCGCGGCGGGTGAAGAAATACGCGTGTTCGACCACCTCGTCAGGCGTGCAGGGATAGATCTCGTTGTAGAAGGGCGATGGCTCGAGGTCCAAACCATGCGAACCGGCGTCGCGGAAATACGGGCTGAACCGGTCATAGCGCAGCGACACCATGGACCCAGGACGGATATGCGTCATGCGCGGGATCATCGCGGCCATTTCAGTGTAGCATTCGTCGCGTTCGGCAGGAAAATCGGTGATGAAGGCCCAGGCGACGTAGATCTGGTACTCGGCGCAGAGCCGAAGCAGCCGCACGTTGACCATGGCGGTCACGCCTTTCTTCATCAGCTTCAGGATCTCCGAGTGCAAGCTCTCGATGCCCGGCTGAATGGCGTTGATACCGGCTGTGGCCAGCTTGGCGATGTGATGTTCCTTCAGGTTCGACTTGGTCTCGAAGAAGATGCCGTATTTCCGGGCCAAAAACGTTTCGCTTTTGAGAAGCGTGTCGAAATAATCCATTGCCAGAATGTTATCGACCACCTCGAACCGTCTGGTCGCATAGCGTTGCGCCACCTCGGCGAACAGCGCCTCGGCCTCGACTGGGTTGCGTGCGCGATAGGTCATCGCTCCGCCATTCAGGCCGCAGAATGTGCAATGGCTGCGCTCGCCCCACCAGCAGCCGCGTGACAGCTCGATGGGAATGGTGGGCTGGATCGCGCTGCGCAACGGGGAGTTCTGCAGATCGCGGAAATAGCTGTCGAAATCAGGCCCGGGCAGACCCTGCATGGAGGCCACCGAGTGGCGCGGCAGATCGCCCGACTTCGGATCGATCGGATAGCCCTGGGTGCGGTGTGCCGGCACCATCACGCCGTGGGGAGCCAGCTCGGCCGGGATATCTGCACCGTGTTCGAGCAGGGCCTGGAACAGCGGCAGCACCGTGTCCTCCGCCTCGCCGGAGACTGCGACGTCGAGCCAGTGGAAGCGGCTATGCGCCGCATGTCCCATCACCGTCTCCATGTTGGCCCCCCCCATCACGCTCACCACATGGGGGGCCAGCGTACGGATGCGGCGCAGCAAGGCCAAGCTTGGGACCTGTTGCTGGAAGGTTGAGGTGCAACCGACGATCATCGGCTGTTCCGCGAGTACCTGGTCTGCCACCCAGTTGACGAAATCGACTGCCGTTGCGCGCAGTCGCGTAAGGATTGCTTCGAGCTCGGCATTCTCATCGGGGGCGAGCGAGAGCTCGAACCGGCGCAGCAAGGCGGCGAAGTCGGTCACCGATCCGGCTGTGCCAAATGCGGCTTCGGCGAACACCCATTCCCCACACACGCTGGAGGCGCTGCGGCGATTGAGAAACGTGTAGTCTCGCGCACCGATCCATTCGAGGTAATGCAGGTGTGCGTTGAAGATGGATGTGGAGATGCCGCCCTGTTCGAGTATCGGCTTCAACAGCCCCAGTGCCAGAGACGGCCGTTCCACGGAAACAACGGGCATGCACACCAGGGCCACAGACGACATGGAAAGGTTCCTGAAAACAGAGATTGTCACGTGGGAGCCGGGTGTGAAGCTCAATCGGATGAGGAGCGGCGGCGGCGCGACGCCAAACTGCAATTCATGCTGGTGATCGACCATATGACTGCTCCGAGCAACCCCATGAACATGGGAGGTCGGTGGCGGGTGGATGATCGTGTCCCACCCCGTGGTGTAGGAGCTGCTTCCCCGAATGGGGTTGGTTGTATGTTCAGGCTGCCAATGCCGGCATCCCGACGAAGGGAGCATCGCTCAACGGCGCGATGGTTTCCAGCGTCATGTAGCGCGCCCGTTGCACGGCCCATTCATCATTCTGTTCCAGCAGCAAAGCGCCGATCAGCCGTGTAACCGCGGCTTCGTTGGGGAAGATGCCGACGACCTCGCTGCGTCGCTTGATTTCCCCATTGAGCCGCTCGAGAGGATTGGTGGAGTGAATTTTCGCCCGATGCTGAGCCGGGAAGCCCATGTAGGCCAGCACATCGGCTTCGGCATCATCCATCAGCGCGGCCAGCTTCGACACACGTGGCCGCAACTGATCGGCGACCTGCCGCCATTGCTTGCGTGCGGATTCCGCGTCGTCCTGGGCAAAGGCGGTGCCGACCCAGGCGGAGACGACGCGCCGCTGCGTCTTCCCGGCATGGGCCATCGCGTTACGCATGAAGTGCACGCGGCATCGCTGCCAGGTGGCGCTGAGCACCTTGGCGATCGCCGCCTTCAGACCCTCATGCGCGTCGGACACCACCAGTTTGACGCCGCGTAAACCGCGCCGGGTCAGGCTTCGGAGGAACTCCACCCAAAACGGCTCGGCTTCGCTGTTTCCGGTGGTCATGCCCAGCACTTCGCGCCGGCCATCGGTGTTGACGCCAACGGCGACGATCACCGCGACCGATACGATATGATGATCCCGCCGGGCTTTGACGTAAGTGGCGTCGAGCCAGATATAGGGCCAGTCGCCTTCGATCGGGCGGGTGAGGAACGTTCCCACGCGCTCGTCGATCTCGCCGCACAGGCGCGACACTTGGCTCTTCGATATCCCTGTCATGCCCATGGCCTGGACCAGATTGTCCACCGAGCGAGTCGAGATGCCCTGGACATAGGCCTCCTGGATCACCGCGGTCAACGCCTTCTCGACCGTCCGGCGCGGCTCCAGAAACGTCGGGAAGTAGCTGCCCTTGCGCAGCTTCGGTACCTGGAGGTCGATCCGGCCGACCCTGGTCTCCAGCGG
>CAITOL010000049.1 GCA_903893975.1 uncultured Rhodospirillales bacterium
TGCAATGCCGCCGACGGAATGGCAGGGTGCTGGACAGGCGGCCGCCGCAGGGTTAGCCTCACCCCAGGTGAGCAATTACCATCCTCTTCGGCCTGCTCCATCAGCACGCCCTCACCGGCATCGTTCTCTTCACGATTTTCGGCTATCAATACGCCCTCTTCCACAAAGCCCGCGGCGCACTGCAAGCCTATGGCAGCATCGTCCTGTCGCACATGACCAACAACGCCTTGGCGTTGGCGGTCGAGTCGCTCTCCTAAACCTAACCGCCACGCCGTCACCGCCCGCGCCAGCATCCCCTGCTGGCGCAGGCAATAACCCGTTATCCCCGCGCGTGCGTCCCCCGGCGTCGGGCCGCCGCAAGCCCAAGCATGCCGATGCCTGCAATCGCCAGCGAGAGCGGTTCCGGCACCGATGTCGCCGCCCCAGCCAACGCAAAGCTACCAACGCCACCGCTGGTTACGGTCGTAAAGTTGCCTGTCTGCGCACCGGAGATGATACGATACGAGGCCTCGTAGAACGAGCCGAGGCCGCTGCTATAATCCGTTTCGATCACATAATCCGTTAACCCCGAATAACGGTCCGCCCCGAAACTCCAATCCGTGATCGTTCCATTCAAAAATGTAAAACTTGCCGCATCGAGGGTGGTCAAACTGCCACCAGACGCTATCGTCGTCAGCCCACCCGTCAGATACCACGCAACAACATCGCTTGCGGAGACAGTCCCGGTAAAATGCGCGGTGACGACGGAATCAAACGTAACGCTGCCGCTCATCGATGAGCCGTAGAACCCGACATTCTGCAACGCCGTCACTACCATATCATTGCGCCATCCAGCGGTAAAATTCGGCCCGGTATACAGGAACGTTTCGCCCGCGCGCGCAGACTGCGTGTACCCAACGGCACCAGCAAGGCAGACCACCGCAAGTGCCGCCAACTTCAACTTTGTCATAACTTCCCCTGTTGCAATACCCAGCCTTCGGCCATGGCATCCATGAATTGATTCGCTAACGCACCTAAAATAATCTCTCGATTCTTTTAATATGCGTCATTTTATGTTAATTAATCTTTTTTTAATCATATGCCGCACGCAACGTCAACTCGCCCGCGGGGGCGCGCAGACGGCTTTGGCCCATCGCTCTCACAGCGCCAATCGCGGCCGGACAGCACCATTCGGCAAAACTATGGACGGTCCCGCCTTGGTCCACACAATGGCCGCGCAACCCGCCGCCTGCCCCCTGCACGTTGCCAGGCAGCGCCCGCATGTTCGGGCCCCTATCCGGCCCGCAATCCACTTGCGGTCAGGTCGCTCTCCTGCCCCCCAACCGCCAGCCGCGGTACCCTAGGCCTTCTTCGCCTTCGCCCGCTCAATCGCTTCCGTGATCAGCTTGCGTGCCTCCGCCGCATCGCCCCAGCCCAGCAGCTTCACCCATTTGCCCGGTTCCAGATCTTTGTAGTGCTGGAAGAAATGCTGAATCTGCTCCAGCGTAATGCTCGGCAAATCCGTGTAGTTATGCACGTTCACATAACGCTGGGTCAGCTTGGGCGACGGCACGGCGATAATCTTCTCGTCCCCGCCGCCATCATCTTCCATCCGCAGCACTCCAACCGGGCGGCAGTTGATGATCGCGCCCGGAATAATCGGCCGCGTATTGGCCACCAGCACGTCAATCGGGTCGCCGTCGTCAGACATCGTATGCGGCACAAAGCCGTAATTGCCGGGGTAGCGCATCGGCGTATACAGAAACCGGTCCACATAAAGTGCGCCGGCTTCCTTGTTCATCTCGTATTTGATCGGCTCGCCGCCATTGGCGACCTCGACGATCACGTTGATGTCATCGGGCGGGTTTTTGCCGATGGGAATGGCGCTGAGAAACATAAGGTGCAAGCTCCGTCTGAATGCCGGCGCTCTATAGCCGCCACAGCCCGGCGGGTCGAGGTTTTGCATCGCACAATTTCATGCCAAACTCCCGGCCACGTCCAACAATCAGAGAGCATCAATGTCCCTCCCCCCGATTTTGAAGCACCTGCGCATTCCCGTCGTCGCCTCGCCGATGTTCATCGTCTCCGGCCCTGATCTCGTCATCGCCCAGTGCAAAGCCGGCATCGTCGGCAGCTTCCCCGCGCTGAACGCCCGCCCGGCCGAAGCGCTGGAAGAATGGCTCAAGCGCATCACCGGCGAACTCGGGGAACACAACGCCAAATATCCGGACCGCCCGGCCGCGCCCTACGCCGTCAACCAGATCGTGCACCGCTCTAACGTCCGCCTGATGCACGACCTCGAAGTCTGCGTGAAATACCAGGTTCCCATCACCATCACCTCCCTCGGCGCGCGCGAGGAAGTCTACGCCGCCTGCAACAGCTATGGCGGCATCACCTTGCACGACATCATCAACAACACCTTCGCCAAGAAGGCGATTGAAAAGGGCGCCACCGGCCTCATCGCGGTTGCCGCCGGCGCCGGCGGCCATGCCGGCACTTTGTCGCCCTTCGCCCTCATCCAGGAAATCCGCGAATGGTTTGATGGCCCCATCGCCCTCTCCGGCTCCATCGCCAATGGCGGCGCCGTGCTCGCCGCCCAGGCCATGGGCGCAGACCTCGCGTATATCGGCTCCGCCTTCATCGCCACCGAGGAAGCCAACGCCGCCGAGGGCTACAAGCAGATGATCGTCGACAGCAGCGCCGACGACATTCTCTACACCAACGCCATCACCGGCGTGCATGGCAACTACCTCAAACCCAGCCTCACCCGCGCCGGGCTAGATCTCGACAACATGCCGAAATCCGACCCCTCGCAAATGAGCTTCGCCGACAACAAGCCCAAAGCCTGGAAAGACATCTGGGGCTCCGGCCAAGGCATCGGCGCGGTGAAAGACGTCGTCCCCGCCGCCGCCCTGGTGGACCGGCTGGCCCGCGAATACGCCGCCGCCCGGCTCCGCCTGGCCCTCTGACATGTCCACCGACCTCGCCAACCGCGTCGCCCTCGTCACCGGCGCCTCCGCCGGTCTGGGGGCGCAATTCGCCCGCGTGCTGGCGCGGGAAGGCGCGCGGGTGGCCATCGCCGCCCGCCGCACCGACCGTCTGGCCAGCCTGGCCGCCGAAATCACCGACGCCGGCGGCATCGCCCTGCCGCTGGCGCTCGATGTTTCCTCCCTCGCCTCCATCCGCGCCGGTGCGGCCCAGGTCGCAGCCGAACTCGGCCCGATCGAAATCCTGGTCAACAACGCCGGCATCAGCCTGACCAAACGGGCGGAGGCGGTGGAGGAAGACGAATACGACGCCTTGATGGACACCAACCTCAAAGGCGCCTTCTTCATGGCCCAGGCAGCGGCGCGGCAGATGATCGCGGCCAAAATCCCCGGCCGCATCGTCAACATCGCCTCCATCGTCGGCCAGCGCACGGTAGGGCAACTGTCGGTCTACGGCATGTCCAAAGCGGCGATGATCCAGATGACGCATTCAATGGCGCGCGAATGGGGCCGGCACAACATCAACACCAACGCCATCTGCCCGGGCTACATCACCACCGAAATGGCGGCGGATTTCCTGCCCACCGAAGCCGGCCAACGCTTCGTCGCCAGCATGCCGCGCAAACGCTTCGGCAACCCGGAAGATCTGGACAGCCTGCTGCTGCTGCTCTGCTCTGGGGAAGCCTCGCGCTTCATCAACGGCGCCATCATCAACGCCGATGACGGCTTCACCTCGCACTAATCACCCCGCCGGGGCGGTCAATGAATAACCAAGATTGACCGTCTCCGTCGTGCGCGCCTGCGTCATCTCCGGCGGAAACGCCGGCACCTGCGCCGCCCGCAACATCGCCAGCGCCGCATCGTCCAATGTCTCAGAGCCGGAACTGCGGATCACCGCCACCTCCACCACCTGCCCCGACCGCTCCACGGTAAAGCGCAGCGTCACCACCCCCTCGGTGCCACGCCGCCGTGCCGCCAGCGGATAGGATTTGCGCGCCGCAATCCACCCCGCCAAAGCCTGCCGCCAGGCCGGGCTCACCACCGCCACCGGGGCTAACGCCGGCCCGCTCGCCACCGCCACAGGGGCCGCCACCGCGGCCGTCACCGGTGCCGCCACCCGTGCCACCGGCCCCGTCACCGGCTTCGCCACCGGCACGGCCACCGGCGGCACCGCAGGCTCCGGCGCCGGCAATGGCGCTGCAACCGACACCGGCTCCTGCACCGGCTCGGGCGCAACCTCCGGCGCCGCCGCAGATGCCGCCACCAGCTCGACCGCAATCACCGCCACCGGCTCCACCGCCCGCCGCCACGGCAAGAGCAACGCCGTCGCCGCCAGCGCGTGCAGCGCCGCCGTGCAGCCCCAAGCCGCCAGCCACCGCCCGCGCCGCGCCGATGCGCCCCCGGCCAATCGCCCCCGTGTCTCCAACATGCTGCCCGGCTCCATCGCGCCACTCTGCCGCCGACCGCCGCACGACGCAAAGCCCCAACGCTTGCCGCCGCCCCCAGCCACGCTAAGCTGGCGCGATGGATCGTCGCTACCTCCTCGCGCTGCTCGCCGCCGCCGCCACCGGCGTGCAGGTCGGCGCCGCCATGGTCGCCACCCGCTTCGTGGTCGGCGCCATCGGCCCGGGCTCCCTCGCTCTGCTGCGCTACGCCATCGCCCTGCTGTGCCTGCTGCCGTTTTTCCTGCGCCAGCCCAAAACCCGCTTCACCCCGCGCGACCTGCTGGCGGTCATGGCGCTCGGCATCGGCCAGTTCGGCATCCTCATCGCTTTGCTCAATCTCGGCCTGCGCTACATGCCCGCCACCCGCGCCGCGCTGCTGTTCACCACCTTCCCGCTGCTCACCATGCTGGTCGCTGCCGCCCTGGGGCAAGAACGTCTGACGGTCGCCAAATCCACCGGCGTCGTGCTCACCATCCTCGGCGTCGCCGCGGTGCTCGGGGAAAAACTGCTGGTCGGCGGCAGCCCGCAGGAATGGCTCGGCGCCGCTTTGGTGCTCGGCGCGGCGCTCTGCGGCGCGCTCTGCTCGGTGGCCTACCGGCCCTATCTGCGCCGCTACCCCACGCTGCCGGTCGGCTTCTGGGCCATGCTCGCTTCGGTCGGCGGCCTCAGCCTGCTCGCCGCGACCGAGGGGTTTTTCACCACCCCGCCCCCGCTCCGCCCCGGCTTCTGGGCCGCGGTGCTGTTCATCGGCGTCTCCAGCGGCATCGGCTACACGCTCTGGCTCTGGGCGCTGAAATACGCCTCCCCCACCCACGCCACCCTCTTCCTCGCCCTCAGCCCGGTGGTCGCCGCGTTGCTCGGCGTCATCGCGCTCGGGGAAGCCTTCACCTGGGGCCTCGGCCTCGGCCTGCTCGGCGTTACCGGCGGTCTGTTGGTGGCAACCCGCGCGCCGCGCCCAGCACCCAATGCCGCGCCTCCTCGGCCGACCACCAGCTAACCAGCAGATGCGGTGCCAGGGCGGCA
>CAITOL010000050.1 GCA_903893975.1 uncultured Rhodospirillales bacterium
AGAATGGGGCTAGATTCAACTTTGACGGGCATGCGCTTCCGGGATCTGATGGGATCGGCTACAACAACCAAATCCTACATCATATCAGCGGCTTGTCCCATGCCCGTCAGCCCCTCATGAATTATCCGGGCTAGGTCTTTGCTTAAACCTGCAATTTTATCGCTCGGTTGAAGCAACCTCAAGCGATATTGCACTAGGTTCGGGAAATCATCAAAATTCCAGGCAGCGCCAGTTGCGCGAACAGGCGTACATTGGCGATGTCCGCCTCATCGTACCAGTCGGCGCGATGCAGCAGGTTCAGCGTGCCGAGGGTTTGGCCGTTCCAGCGCACCGGCATGTTCAGTACGCTCTCGCAACCCAGCGACCAGATCAGTTCGTGGTCGTAGAAAACGTCTTTAATGTCCTCGCGGGTGCGGCCGATATACGGACGGCCATCGAACATCACGGTTTGCATCCACGGCGACGTGGTGACCGGCTTGCGGCCGCCGACCGGGTATTCGGCGGGCATGTTGGAGTAGAAGCGTTCGCTTTGCTTCAGCGCCGGATGATGTACCAGGATGGTGAACAGGATATGCCCGGTGGTGGCGGCCAGCGCCGCGTCGATGGCGCGGAAGGTGGCGCCGGGCTGGTCGGCCTCGCGATGGGCATCCAGCACGGCGGCGATATGCGGGGCGGCGTCGGCCGAGGCTGAGTTTGGGCGTGTCATGCGGGCTCCTGCGGCGTGATACGTTCGGGGATGATGCCGTCGGGACGGTAATACAGCACCAGGATCAGCGCGATGCCGATGGCGGCTTCACGCAAGGCGGCGAATTGCACCGGCTTCAGCCAGGGGATGACGCCGCCGAAAAACCGGGTGCTCTCGGTCAGCGCAATCACCAGCACCGCGCCCAGCACCGCACCGCGCATGGTGCCGGTGCCGCCGGCGGTCAGCGCCAGCACGACATAGATGGTGATCAGCGGCTGAAACCCGTCGGGCGCGATATAGGCGTTGAAATGGGCATAAAGCGCCCCGGCCAGCCCCAGCAGCCCGGCACCGAGCGCGAACGCCTGCACCTTGAAGGCCAGCACCCGCTTGCCGGCGACGGCGGCGATCATGTCATCCTCACGGATCGCCCGCAGCACCCGGCCGAACGGCGCCGCCGACAGCCGGGCCAGTGCCCAGGCGGCGAGGCCGACCACGGCCCAGACGATGACGACGAATTGCAGGTTGAACAACAACGGGCTCAGCACGCCACGCCCCGGCGCCGGAATGGCGGAAATACCGTCGGTGCCGTTGGTCAGCCAGATCTCGTTCGACGCCGCCAGCCGGATCACCTCGGAAAAACCGAGGGTGACGATGGCGAGATAGTCGCCGCGCAGCCGGGCGGTGATCAGCGCCATCGCCGCGCCCAGCAGGCTGGCCAGCGCAATCGCCGCCGCCCACCCGGCCAGCATCGGCAGATGCAACTTGACCGTCAGCAGCGCGGAGGCATAGGCGCCGACGGCGAAAAACCCGACCAGCCCGAGATTGACCATGCCGGCCAGGCCGAAAATCAAATTCAGCCCCAGCGCCATCAGCGCGTAGCAGCCGGCGAACACGGCCATGGCGAGCAGATAATTTTCCATCCGCTATACCGCCCGCTCACCCAGCAGCCCGCGCGGCCGCAAGGTCAGCACGATCAGGATGGCGAAAAAGCCCACGGCGGTGCGATAGGTTGGGTCGAACAGCAGCACCGACATTTCCTCCCCCACGCCGATGACGAAGGCGCCGAGCACGGCACCGGGAATGCTGCCAAGGCCGCCGACCACGGCGGCGGCGAAAATCGACAGCATGACGCGAAAGCCGGTCAGCGGATCGACCGCGGTATCCATCGCGATCAACATGCCGCCATAGCCGGCCAGCCCCATGCCGATGAAATTGGCCAGCCGGGCCACGGTTTCGGCATTGATGCCCTTTAACGCGGCCAGCATCGGGTTATCCGCCACCGCGCGCATCATTTTGCCGGTGCGGGTGAAGCCGAGGAAGCCGAACAGCAGCGCCATGGCAATCGCCGCCGCCCCGGCGTTGATCACCTGCTGCGGCCCGATGCGCACTAGGCCGAGCCAGCCGAGATCCACCCGCCAATCGCGCAACACCGCCAGATCGTAGCCGCGCGGGTCGTTGCCGAAGCCGAAGCGGACCGCGTTTTCCAGCACGATGGTCAGCGCGACGGAGGCGATGGCCACCGTCAGCGGGCCGGAGCTGCGCAGCCGGCGCAGCACGATTTCGTCCGATGCCACGCCAAACAGCCCGGCGACCAGAAACGCCACCAGCAAAGCCGCGCCCGCCGGCAGGCCGAAGGCGGTGTTGGCGAGGTAGCCGGCATAGGCGCCAATGGTGGCGTGGCTGGCGACGGCGAAGTTGGGAAACCGCAGCACCGCAAACACGGTGGTAAAGCCGATCGCCGGCACCGCCAACTGGGTGCCGGCAAGCAGGCCGTTGATCAGCAGTTGCGGGAAATCGCCGATCAAATCAGGCTCAGCAGGCGATATTTGCCCTTCTCCGCCACATCAAAGCGGAAGCGGCAGCCTTCGATGTCGCCCAAAGCGGTGAATTTGCACGGGCCGGAGGCGCCCTCGAAATTCACCTCCTTGCCGGCGGCCAGCAGTTTCAGCCCGGCCACCGCATCGGTGACTTTGCTGCCGGCACGGTTGCCCACCGCGCGCACACTGTCATGGATCGCGCTGCCGGTTGCCGCCCCGGCCTTGGCGATGGCGAGGGCGGCGAGCGAGATATGGTCGTAGACTTGGCAGGAATACGGGTCGGGCTCATTGCCCAGCAGCGCCTTGATTCTGGCGTAGCTCGGGCTGTCCAGATCGGGCGAAGGTGCGAAGCTGATCAGCCCTTCCGCCACCTCCGCGCCGACGCTTTCGATCAGCTTGGCGTTGGCGGCGTAGCCATAGGTGAATTTCTTGCCCTCGTACCCGGCGCGGTAGAGTTCGCGCAGGATCACCGCCAAATCCGGCGTGTAGGAATTGAGGAACAACGCATCCGGCTTGGTTTTCAGCGCCTGGTCGATTTCGGATCGGAAGCTGGTTTTGGCCGGATCGTAAATCACATCGCCCAGCGCCTTGGCGCCGCTGGCGGCCAGCACCTCGGCCAGGCGGTTGTAGCTGTCCACCGCGAACGGGGTTTGCGCGGACAGAGCGAACACCGATTTGGCGCCGGATTTGGCCAGGAACTGCGCGGCCATGCCGGATTGAAGGTAGGTGTTGGGCTGGGTGCGGATGATGTAGCCGTTATGCGGCAGCTTGGTGATGGAATCCGCGCCGGACACGGTGAACAGCATCACCTTGTTTTCCCAGCACAACGGCGCCACCGCCGTTGTGACCGCCGAGGCCCAGGTGCCGATGATGGCGGAGACTTTTTCCACATCGATCAATTTGCGCGCGGCGCGCACGGCGCTGTCCGGGTTGGTTTCGTCGTCTTCGGAAACCAGTTCGATCTTGCGCCCCAGCACCCCGCCGGCAGCGTTGATATCGGCGACCACGGCTTGCACGGTTTTGACCATTGGCGGCCCGTATGGCCCGCCCGCGCCGGTTTGCGGGGTCAGCGTGCCCAGCCGGATCGGGCCGGTTTGCGCAGCAGCCAAACGGGAGATGAACGGCGCGGCGAGGCTGCCCAGCAGGGCGGTGCGGCGGCGAAGGCGCAGGGTCATGGCACAGGCTCCGTTACAACATGGCTGGCATGATACAAGGATTGGTGCCCGCGCCTAGCCATGGCGGCATCGGCGCCCCAGATTGACTATCATAATGGTAGTGACTGGGATGCCGACCGATGCAACGCAAACGCTTCAACACCATGAGTTGCCCGATCGCCCGCGGCCTGGACCGGGTGGGCGAATGGTGGAGCATGCTGATCCTGCGCGACGCCTTCGCCGGCATGACACGGTTCGACCAGTTTGAAAAAAGCCTGGGCATCGCGCCGGCGATGCTGACGCGGCGGCTGAAGGCGCTGGTGGAAAACGGCCTGCTGACCAAGCAGCGCTACGCCAGCCACCCGCCGCGCGACGAATATCGGCTGACCGCGCGGGGCGAGGATTTCCGCCCGGTGCTGCTCGCGCTGCTGGCGTGGGGCAATGCCCATTTCACCCCGGAAGGACCGCAAATGCAGATTATCGACGCCGCCAGTGGCGAGGTTGCGGAGCCCGTGCTGGTGGATGCGCGCAGCGGGCGCAAATTGCAGGCGCCGGACTTCAAGCTGGCCCATGGGCCGGCGGCAACCGCCGCCATGCGGGCGCGGCTGGCCGGCGGTGGCGGGTTATTGGGCTGGCCGGGAGTGGGCGCATGAGTGCCACGACGATGAACCCGCGCACGCGGCTGCTGCTGGAAGGCCCGATTGTCAGCACGCTGCTGCGCATGGCCTGGCCGAATGTGCTGGTGATGCTGGCGCAGGCCTCCACCGGGTTGATTGAAACCTGGTGGGTGTCGCATCTCGGCACCGCCGCGCTCGCCGGGATGGCGCTGGTGTTTCCCGGCTTCATGCTGATGCAGATGATTTCCGGCGGCGCGATGGGCGGCGGCATTTCCAGCGCCATCGCCCGCGCCCTGGGCAGTGGGCGGCGGCGCGATGCGGAAGCTTTGGTGCTGCATGCGGTGATCATCAACGGCACGCTCGGCCTGTTGTTTTCCGCCGGCTTCCTGCTGTTTGGCGGGGCGCTGTACCGGTCCATGGGCGGGCGGGAAGACTCGCTCGCGGCCGCGTTGCAGTATTCCAACGTGGTCTTCGCCGGCAACGTGGCGGTGTGGGTGCTGAACGCCCTGGCCAGCGTGATCCGCGGCACCGGCAACATGTTCGTGCCGGCGATGGCGATTTGCCTCAGCGTGGTGCTGCTGATCCCGCTGTCGCCGCTGCTGATCTTCGGCTGGGGCCCGATCCCGGCGCTGGGCATTGCCGGCGGCGGCTGGGCGGTGGTGCTGACCAACCTGGTCACCGCCAGCGTGCTGGCCTGGTATCTGCTGTCCGGCCGGGCGGTGGTGCGGGCCACCGTGCCGCCGCTGCAAGCCCGGCTGTTTTGGGAAATTCTGAAAGTGGGCGCGGTGGCCGCGATCAGCACGTTTCAGACCACCATCACCGTCGGGCTGACCACCGCTTTGGTCGGGCAGGCTGGCGGGCCGGATGCGGTGGCCGGCTACGGCACCGGGTCCCGGCTGGAATACCTGATGATTCCGCTGGCCTTCGGCCTGGGCGGGCCGCTGGTGGCGCTGGTCGGCACCAATATCGGCGCCGGGCAGGCGCAGCGGGCGCTGCGGATTGCGCTCACCGGCGGGGCGGTGTCGTTCATTCTGACCGAAAGCATCGGGCTGATCGCGGCGATCTGGCCGGGGGCGTGGCTCGGCCTGTTCGACCACGACCCGGCCATGCTCGCGACCGGGGCGGCGTATCTGCGCTATGCCGGGCCGGTTTACGGGTTTTTCGGCATGGGGCTGACGCTGTACTTCGCCTCCCAAGGGGCCGGCAAGCTGCTATGGCCGCTGATCTGCGGGCTGCTGCGCATGGTGCTGGCGATTGGCGGCGGCTGGCTGGCGATCTGGCTGACCGGACGGCTGGACTACGCCTTCGCCGCATTGGCCTTCGGGCTGTTCGTCTATGGTGCCCTGCTGGCCAGCCAGATCGCGCGCGGGGTGTGGTTCGCCCCGGCGCAACGCTAACCGGGCGCGGCTAATACATCGCCCCGCGCGCGGCGATCGGCCAGACGCATTCCACCCGGCCCTGGCGCACGCCAACATACCAGTCGAAGCGTTCCACCGTCGGGTCGCAATGGCCGGGCACCAGGCGCAGCTTTTCACCCAGCTTCGGGGCCGTGGTTTCCGGGCCGAATTCCAGCTTGCCGTGTTCATCTGACAGGCTGGTGGCGCGCAGGTCCGGGCGCTGCCAGACCAACGGCAGGCCGCTATCGATCGCCACCGCTTTGTGCCCGGCATCCAGCACCGCGATGCCCGGGCGCGGCGCGCTCATCACGGTGGCCAGCACGAACAGCGCATTGCGGAAGGTGCTGACCGGGGCGCCGGCGCCGTCGAGATTGCGGCCGTAATCGGCATCCATGAACACGTAGCTGCCGGCCTGCAATTCGGTGAACACGCCGGATTCGGCCTCGATTTCAAACGTGCCAGTGCCGGCGCCGCCAACGATCTCGCAGGCAAGGCCTTGCTGGCGGAGCATGTCCACCGTGCGGCGGGTGTCGTCCACCGTGACACCGATGGCGGTGCGGCGTTCCTCCAACGTGCGGAAATGCTGGGCGCGGCCGTGATAGGCTTGCAGCCCGCCGAAGCGCAGATGCGGGCTGGCGGCAATGGCCTGCGCCAGGGCCACCGCTTCGCTGCCCGGCGCCACGCCGCAGCGCCGGCCGCCGACATCGATTTCCACCAGCACCGTCAGCCGCTTGCCGGCATCGCGGCCGGCCGCTTCCAGTGCTGCCACCTGGGCCAGATCGTCCACGCAGATCGCCATCTGCGCCAGTGTGGACAACGCGGCGAAGCGGGCGAGTTTGCTGGCGCCAACCACCTGGTTGCTGACCAGAATATTGTGGACGCCGCCCCAGGCCAGCGCCTCGGCCTCCCCCATTTTCTGCACGCAGTTGCCCACCGCGCCGCGCGCGATCTGCAATTGCGCGATGACGGCGGATTTGTGGGTTTTGGCGTGCGGGCGCAGCTTCACCCCGGCCGCCGCGACCTTGGCGGCCATGGTGTCCAGATTGGCTTCAAAGGCATCCAGGTCGATCAGCAACGCGGGGGTATCGACCTCCTCCTCACGCATGCCGGGAATGGCGGGGGGCGATTGCGGCATGGTGGGAACCCTTTCAAGCGAAGCTGTATGCGTCCATGCGCAGGATACCGTAATTGGCACTGCGGTGAAGGCGCGTCGGCGTAGCATCCGCACCGGCAGCCCCCAGCGCGACATAGAGCGGCAGCAAATGCTCCTCCGTCGGGTGTTCGGCGGCGGCATAGGGCGCGAGGCGGCGATAATCCAACAGATCGTCCAGCCGGTGTTCCACCAAAGCGCGGTCCATCCAGTCGGAGAATTCGGTCACATCCGGGGTTTCCGGCGCGTCGATGCTCTGGCCCCGGAAGCGGCGCAAATCGTGCGTCCAGCTGCCGGAGCCGATGATCAGCACCCCTTCGGCCCGCAGCGACGCCAATGCGGCGCCGAGGCGGACGTGATGCGCGGTGCCCAGATGGGTTTGCACGGAGATTTGCAGCACCGGCACATCGGCTTGCGGATAGGCGAGCAGCAACGGGCACCAGGCGCCGTGATCCAGCCCGCGGGCATGGTCGATATCGCCCGGCAGGCCGGCGGCTTGCAGCAAAGCATGCATCCGCTCAGCCAAAGCGGCATCGCCCGGCGCGGGATAGCGCATCTGATACAGCGCCGGCGGGAAGCCGTAGAAATCGTGAATGGTGTCGTTCATCGCCACCGCATTCACCGCCGGGCGGGCGGTTTCCCAATGCGCGGACGCTACCAGAATGGCCTTCGGCTTCGGCAGGCTGGCGCCCAACCCGGCCAGGAAGTCGCGCGCCGGCGCATCGGTGAGCGGCAACATGGGCGAGCCATGGCTGAGGAATACCGTCGGCAACATCGTGGGGGCTCCGGTCGATTGAGGGGTGATAGGGTTAAGGTAAGGCGCCCGGTTTGGCAAAAAAGGGCCAAAATACCTGCGCAGATCTGCTGTGTGGCGGGGCTGGCGCGATATATCCAATCGGGTATAACGGCGGTGAAGGAGGCCCGCTATGCGCTACGCTTGTCTTTTGGCCGTTACCCTGGGTCTGGCTCTCGGCGGGCTTGGCCAGCTACGCCCGGGTGGAGGTGATTTACTGGCTGCATCTGTCGCGTCGCGACCTGGTGCGGCAAAGCCCGGCCGATGACGGGCGGGCACGCGGCACGTTCTCGCTCCGCTCCCCGGTGCGGCCCAATCCGCTTGGCACGTCGATCGCGGAATTGCTGTCCATCGACGGCAATACGCTGCTGGTGCGCGGGCTGGATTGCCTGGACGGCACGCGGTTGCTGGATCTGAAGCCCGATCGCAGCCTGTTTATCCCCATCGCCCCGCCCCAGCGCGGCGATTTTGAAACCGCGAACTGAGGATCTGCCCATGCGTCGCCTGATTGTGGCTTTGTCCGTGCTGGTACTGGCGCTGCCGGCGCGGGCGCAGGACCTGACGGTGTTCGCCGCAGCCAGCCTGACCGATGCGTTGCAGGATATCGGCAAGGTTTGGGAGGCCGGCGGGCACAGCAAAATTCGCTTCAACTTCGCCGCCAGTTCCACCCTGGCCCGGCAGATGGATCAGGGGGCGCAGGCGAATCTGTTTGCCTCCGCCGATTTGCAGTGGATGGATTGGGCCACCGCGCACGGGCTGATTGAAGCGCCGACACGACGCAATCTGCTGGGCAATGATCTGGTGTTGGTGATGCCCAAGGCGCAGGTGCAGCCGGTGCGGATTGATGCGGCGTTGAACATCACCGCCCTGCTCGGCCCGAACGGGCGCCTGGCCACCGGGGACCCGGCCAATGTGCCGGTGGGGATTTATGCCCAGCAGGCGCTGACCCGGCTGGGGGTGTGGGACGCGGTGGCGCCGCATCTGGCGCGCAGCGACAGCGTGCGCAGCGCCCTGCTGCTGGTGGAACGGGGCGAGGCGCCGCTGGGGATTGTCTATTCTACCGATGCGGCGGTGGCGCCGGGGGTGGCGATTGCCGGGGTATTCCCCGCCGCCAGCCACGACCCGATCACCTACCCCTTCGCCGTCACCCGGGCGGGCGACACGCCGGCGGCCCGCGCGTTGCTCGCCTTTCTGGCCGGGCCAGAGGCGGCGGCGATTTTTCGGGCGCGCGGCTTTCAGGTGTTGCCGCCGTGACCGGCAGCGCGCACTGCCGGCCTTAATCGTCGAAGCTCGCCTGCTCCATCAGGTCTTGCGGCACGATGGCGCGCACGATTTGCCAGCCGAAATTGTGCCACACCATCTTCAACCGCAGCGGCGGGTCGTCGTCGTCCTGGCCGGGCGCGCGCAAGGCGAGTTCAAACTCCGTCGGGCTGCTGAAAAAGGCGTAGCTGATCGCCCCTTGGTCGGTGGCGCGATTATCCAGGCGCAGGCCACGTAAGGCGATGGCCAGGTGCTCCGGGGTCACGTCCCGGTCGACGATGGACCCGGCGATGCCGGCCATGAAACTGCTGCCGAACGGCGCCAAGGTGTTGCTGGCCACCAGTTCCTGCGTGCGCATGCCGACGATGCCATCGGCGATGTCCTGCTTCAGCGCGCTGCGCACCTGCTGCCAGTCGATCAGCGCCGACAGCGTTTCGGCATCACCGGCGCGCGCCGCCTGCCACATGCGCCAGGTGGCGGCGTAGGGCGAGGCAACATGCGCCGTGAGCAGCGTTGCCGCCGCCAGCAGTGCGATTTTTCCCCCACGGACCATCGTGACCGTCCTGTTTGCGTTAACCCGTGGGTATTTATACCACGGTTCGCCCGCAAGACGGTAGTAAAATCCGCATTGGCGGCGTTCAGCCGGGGGCAGACGGTTTATCGCGCTTGACCAGTGGGATAGAGGCCTGCAACTCCGTATCCCAGGGGAACAAAATCCAGGTGCTCTGGCTGACTTCGGTAATGTAGTCATCCACCAGCGGCTTGCCGGCCGGCTTGGCGTAGACGGCGGCGAAATGCGCCTTGGGCAGCAAAGCGCGGATCACCTTGGCGGTGGTGCCGGTATCCACCAGATCGTCGATCACCAGGAAGCCGGTACCGTCACCGGCGGCGGTCGGGTGTTTCGTCACCACCGGTTCGCCCCGCGCATCGGGGTTGTCGCCGTTGTAGGTTTGGATGGACACGCTCTCCACCAGCCGCACTTCCAGTTCTCGCGCCACGATGGCCGCCGGGATCAGCCCGCCACGGGTCACGGCGACGACGCCTTTGAACGGCCCCTTGTCCAGCAAGCGCCAGGCGAGCGCGCGGGCATCGCGGTGCAACTGGTCCCAGGTGACCGTGTAATAATGCTGCGACATCAGAATAACCTTCCCCCATTGGCGACCGGCAGATCCGGCCGCAGCAAAACCACCGCGCCGTTATCATCGGGCACGCCGAGTGTCAGCACTTCACTGATGAAGGGGCCGATCTGGCGCGGGGCGAAATTGACCACCGCCATCACCTGCCGGCCGATCAGCGCCGATTGCTCATAATGCACGGTAATCTGAGCCGAGGAGCGTTTGACGCCGATGCTGCCGCCGAAATCGATCCAGAGTTTGATCGCCGGCTTGCGGGCCTGCGGAAACGGCTGGGCATCGACGATAGTGCCAACCCGGATATCCACCCGGTCGAAATCATCCATGGTTGCCGGGCTCGGCGCTGCGGTGTTGGGGGCGTCCATCGGGTCCAATCCTGTTGCCGCCCTATGATCGTCCGACGCGGGCGGCTTGCCAATGGGGGGCGGGGCTGGCAGCGTCCGCGCCAACAGAATCGTTCGTAGAGAGGAGCGCGCATGCGCGATTACCAGCTTCCCGGCCGCAGCCCGGCCCACGCCACTTCCGGGATGGCGGCGACATCGGTGCCACAGGCGACGCTCACGGCGCTGGATGTGCTGCGCGCCGGGGGCAATGCGATGGATGCGGCGGTGGCGGCGGTGGCGACGTTGTGCGTGATCGAACCGGCGATGACCGGCATCGGCGGCGACTGCTTCTGCCTGTATGCCCCAGCGGGCGAAGGCCGGGTTTACGCGCTCAACGGCTCTGGCCGCGCGCCGGCGGCGGCCAATATCGATTTTTATGAGGCCGCCGGCATGGCCGGGCCGGTGAACACCTCGGCGCATTCCGTGACCGTGCCCGGTGCGATTTCGGCCTGGGAAACCTTGCTGAACCGCTTCGGCAGCAAAGGGCTGGACGAGGTGCTGCGCCCGGCGATCCAATTCGCCGAGCATGGGTTTCCGGTGCATTCCAAGGTCGCGACCGACTGGGCGGGGCAGGTGGACAAGCTGAAGGCCGGCGGTGCGGACCTGTTCCTGCCCGGTGGCAAAACGCCGGCGGTGGGGGACCGGTTCTTCAACCCGCACCTGGCGGAAACCCTGAAGAAAATCGGCCGCGAAGGCGCGCGCGGTTTCTACGAAGGCGACGTGGCGGCGAAGATTGTGGCCACCTTGCGGGCGCGCGGCGGGCTGCATACGGAAGCCGATTTCGCCAATGGCCGCACGGCTGCGCAATTCGTCGACCCGATTACCCTGGGCTGGCACGGCCATGATGTGTGGCAGTGCCCGCCGAACGGCTCCGGCCTGCTGACGCTGATGCTGTTGGGCATTCTGGAAGGCTTTGGCGATGCGTCGGACGGGCCGGCCGGGGTGATCCGCGCGCATCGGCATCTGGAGGCGATGCACCTGGTCTATCGCGACCGCGATGCCTTCCTCGCCGATCCCGGTCAGGTGACGGTTGATGTGGGCAAATTGCTCGACCGAGGCTACCTGAACGCGCTGCGCGGGTTGATCCGCGACGACCGGGTGATGGCTGCGATGCCGGAAGCGGGCTCGGCGCTGCCGGTGCATGCGGATACCACCTATCTGTGCGTGGTGGATCGTGACGGCAATGCGTGCTCGTTCATCAACTCGCTGTTCCAGGGCTTCGGCTCTGGCATTCTGGCCGAGGGCACCGGGGTGGTGCTGCAAAACCGTGGCTTCGGCTTCCGCTACCTGCGCGGCCACCCGAACTGCATCGCGCCGAACAAGCGGCCGATGCACACGATCATTCCGGGCATGGTGACGCAGAACGGCCGCGCGGTGATGCCGTATGGCGTGATGGGCGGGCATTACCAACCGGTCGGGCATTCCTGGTTCCTGACCAACTTCCTGCAATATGGCTTGGATATTCAGGAAGCGATCGATTTCCCGCGCATCTTTGGCTACCAGGGCAAAATCGAAGCTGAGCGCGGATTCAAGCCCGGCCTGGTTGAGGGGTTGCGGCGGCTTGGCCATGATGTGGGCGAGGCGCCGGGGCCGCATGGCGGCGGGCAGGCGATTTATATCGACCACGCGCGCGGCGTTCTGATTGGCGGGTCCGATCCGCGCAAGGATGGGCTTGCTTTGGGCTACTAAACGTAACCAAGCGAAGGGAGGAAACAAAATCATGATGTTCTACGACAGCGTCGGGCCGAACCCGCAGGTGGTGCGTATTTTCGCGGCCGAGAAGGGCATTGCCCTGCCGAGCACGCGGGTGGATCTGCGCGGCGGGGAAAACCGCCAGCCGGCCTATCTGGCGAAAAATCCGGCGGGGCAACTGCCGAGCCTGGAGTTGGATAACGGCACGGTGATCGCGGAAATTACCGCGATTTGCGAATATCTGGACGAGATCGGCAGCGGCCCATCCTTGATCGGCAGCACGCCGGAGGAGCGGGCGGAAACCCGGATGTGGGTGCGCCGCATCGACCTCAACATCCTCGAGCCGCTGGCCAACGGGTTTCGCTTCAGCCAGGGGCTGAAACTGTTTGAAAACCGTATCCATTGCATTCCGCAGGCCGCCGACGATCTGAAGGCGATTGCGCAGGAATGGCTGACCAGGCTCGACGGGATGATCGCCGGGCGAGAGTTCATCTGCGGCAATCGGCTGACGCTGGCGGATATTCTGCTGTCGGTGTTCCTGCAATTCGGCGCCAATGTCGGCCAGCCGATCAATCCCGCCAATACGAATATCGTGGCGTTAGTGGAACGGATGAAGGCGCGGCCGAGCGCGGCTGCCTGAACGAGCCAGCTTAGGATGGCAGGAGTTCTGCCATCACGATGGCAGCAATTCTGCCATCCGTTGCGCGAGGAACCCGGTTTCCACCTCACCGTTCCGGAACGCCGGGTTCAACGCCACCGCGTGCAGCAAGTCGCGGTTGGTGCGCACGCCGGTGATGGTGCAAGCGGCGAGGCTTTCCGCCAGCAGATCCAGCGCCGCGTGGCGGGTGGGGGCATACACGATCAGCTTGCCCAGCAGCGGATCATACCACTGCGTGACCTCGTCGCCCGCGCGCACGCCGGTATCGATGCGGCGCTGTGCGGTTGCCGGCGGCATGGTGAAATCGGTGAGCGTGCCCGGTGACGGCAGAAAGTTGCGGCGCGGGTCCTCGGCGCAGAGCCGCACCTCCACCGCATGGCCGTTGGGGGCGGCGGGGGCGGTGGGCAAGGCCTCGCCACGGGCGATGCGAATTTGCCATTCCACCAGATCCAGCCCGGTGATCATTTCGGTCACCGGATGTTCAACCTGCAGCCGGGTGTTCATTTCCAGGAAATAGAACCGGTCCGGATGCAGCCCGTCGGCCACATCGGCGATGAATTCCACCGTGCCGGCACCGACATAGCCGACGGCGTGCACCAGCTTCAGCGCGGCAGCCCCCATGGAAGCGCGCATGGCAGCCGACATGCCCGGCGCCGGGGCTTCTTCCAGGATTTTCTGATTGCGGCGTTGCAAGGAGCAGTCACGCTCGAACAAATGCACCGCCTGGCCGTGCTGGTCGGCAAAGACCTGGATTTCGATATGGCGCGGCCGGGAAAGGAATTTCTCCAACATCACCCGCGCGTCGCCGAAGCTGCTGCTGGCCTCGCGCCGGGCGGCGGCGAGGGCTTTGGCGAAGGCATCCGGCTGATCCACGCGGCGCATGCCGCGCCCGCCGCCGCCGGCGATGGCTTTGATCATCACCGGGTAGCCGATGGTCTCCGCCATGCTGGCCAAAATGTCGTCCGCCGGTTCTTCACCGTCATAGCCTGGCAAAACCGGCACGCCGGCGGTGCGGGCGATCGCCTTAGCCTCCGCCTTCAGCCCCATGGCGCGCATGGCGGCGGCGGGCGGGCCGACGAAGGTCAGGCCAGCAGCGGCGCAGGCATCGGCGAGTTCCGGGTTTTCCGACAGGAAGCCGTAGCCGGGATGCAGCGCATCGGCGCCGGTGCTGCGGGCGGCGGCGAGGATGGCGGGGATGTTGAGGTAGCTGTCCCGCGCCAGAGCCGGGCCGATCGCCACCGCCGCATCGGCCATTTCCACATGCAGCGCCTTGGCATCTGCGTCCGAATAAACCGCGACGGTGGCGATGCCCATGCGCCGGGCGGTACGGATGATCCGGCAGGCGATTTCGCCGCGATTGGCAATCAGCAGTTTGTGCATCGGGCGCGCGTTCCTGGCGGTTTGTTAGCCCCAGGCTATGCCGAGTGCCGCGGCGCGAAAAGGCGATTCGTCAGCACGGGCTGAGACAAAAAAGCGGCACTCACTGAGCGCCGCTTTTGTGTCAGTTCACCAATCGAATGGCGTAGCGTCAGCCCTCAGCGGCGGCGACGGGCCAACCCGAGGCCCGCGAAACCGGCGCCCAACAGCAACATCGTCGCCGGTTCCGGCACGTCCGTCGCGCTCGCCTGTGCCAAGGTGGCGGCGCTGTTATACGAGTAGGTCAAGGTCAACGAGTTGCCGGCATCGAGCGTTCCCAGATCAAACGCCAGGCCAATGGCGTAATCGCCGTTTCCGTCGTTCAAACCAGCGAGATAGTTCGCTGGGGTCGTGGTCCAGGCCGAGCTGACGCCGGCTTCATGGGTGAAGCCGGAATTGCTGTAGATGCAGATTGTCTGACCGCTCGACGTGCCGGTGCCGCAAGCCTGGTCCGCCGAGATCACAGCGTTATTGGTTGCATAAGACCCATACTGGTTCACATCGGGGTCAGGATCGAGCGTGCGCAGGAATTGCAGCGAAGTGAGTGCCGCCCCGCTCATATTCGTCAGCGTGGTGGTGATGCCGATCACCGTCTGCCCCGCGCCAGTCGACACGCTATAAGCATTCGTGACGGACAGAATGCCATCCGTGCCGGTCCAGGTCGCGCTGGTCGCGCCGGTTGAGGTTGGTGCATTGGTGCCAAAATTACTGGGCGAGCCGTCGTTGTTGGACCCTGCGCTGTAACCAGACGCGGTCACGTAAAATCCTTCAAACGGCGTGCCCGGCGTCAAAAAGTCGTTGTTGCCATAATTGCCACTCCCGGTGGCGTCGAACAGGATGCCCGGCGAGGTGTTACCGTTCGACCCCAAGGTGCCGTAGTCGCTCACACCGGCTTGAACATAGCCATTTTCGATCACAACGGCGGCCTGCGAAGCCGACATTCCGGCCAGCAGAAAACCACCGACTAAGAACGATTTGAACCGTAATGATGACATGCTCGACCTCAATTCTTCTTGGCACAGCACGACCGACCGCACCCTATGTAAACAAACGGTGCAAAACGCGTGCCGTCTCGAAAATGCTTTTGTTTCAATGAGATAAAAATTTGAGATTAATCACTTGTAAATTTTTTCGACAGATGTCGCCAATCTCTCAGGCGCGTCGAAATCAAAATCGGTAAAATCGCGCAGCGTTGTCGTGGAACAACGCGCGCTGTTCCGCCGGGGTAAAGGCGGTGATAATTTCGGCAAAAGCCGCGACCATGGCGGCATAGGTCATGTTTCGCCGAGCGACGGGATAATCCGTGCCGAACATGGCGCGTGCGGTACCGAAGGCGTCGATGCAGCCCAACACGGTCTGGCGCAGCACCGGCAATGAGCGGTCCGGAGAATAGGCGCCGAAATTGGAGACCTTGATGGCGATATTCGGTTGGGCGGCCAGCAGCGCCAATCCGTCGCGCCAGCGGGCGAGGCCGGCGGCATCGCGGTCATTGGGCGTACAGCAATGGTTGATGAGGATGGTTTGGGCCGGGAAATCCTGCGCGAGGCGCGCGACCTCGGCGGCCTGATACGGGTTCATCAGCAATTCCAACACCAGATTGTGCCGCGCCAGGGCGGCGACCCCGGCGCGAAACGCGGGCTGATCGACGATGCCAGCCTCCGCCCAGCGTTTGGCCGGGTCGGGGTGCCAGCGGATCGTCTCCCGCACCCCGACAACCGCGGGATGGGCGGCTTGCGCGGCCAGGATTACCGGGGCGTTCGGCGCGGCGAGCGGGGCGTAGGCGATGTAGCGGCTGGCGATGCCGCGCGGCCGGACCAGACTGTCGAGCCAGGCGGTTTCCTCCACCGGGTCGCGCGCGCGGTCCCACACGGCTTCGATATGGACGCTGCCGACGAGGTTGGCGCCGCCGACATCGGCCAGGTAGTCGGCCGGCAGGTAGCTGTGGCGCAGATAGGCCAGATCGCCCAAAGCGGTGAGGGAGCCATCATCCGGGTCGAGCCAGCGATGCCGGCCGAGGGAGAGGTCCCACAGGTGGTGATGCGCGTCGATGATCGGGCCGGCATACGTCATTTGAACCCCTGCGTGAATTGACCGACCCGGCAAGCGCGCTTAGCGTTCGGCTTCCGAATTTGGGAAGGGAACGGATCACATGCCGACAAAAGTTGCGAAAATCTGGGCGTCCGGCAAGGCCGTCGTCAATGGCTGGCTGGCGATTCCGTCGGGCTTTTCGGCGGAAGTGATGGCGCAATGCGGCTTCGATAGCGTGACCGTGGATATGCAGCACGGCGTGCAGGACTATCAGTCCATGGTGCAGTGCTTCCAGGCAATGAACGGCCATCCGGTGACCCCGATGGTGCGCGTGCCCTGGAACGAGCCGGGCATTATCGGCAAGGTGCTGGATGCCGGGGCGATGGGCGTGATCTGCCCGATGATCAACACGAAGAAAGAAGCCGAAGCCTTCGTGCAATATTGCAAATATCCGCCGATGGGCACCCGCAGCAACGGGCCGATCCGCGCGGGCATGTATGGCGAGGCGACCAGCTATCAGGCGACGGCGAATGCCGAGACGCTGTGCATTCCGATGATCGAAACCAAGACGGCGATCAAAAACCTGGAAGCGATCCTGGATGTGGAAGGCGTGGCCGGCGTGTATATCGGCCCGTCCGATCTCGGCCTGTCCTATGGCCTGGCGCCGAAGCTGGACCGGGATGAGCCGGAGATCCTCAAGATCTACGACAAAATCCTGAAGGAATGCAGCAAGCGCGGGCTGTATGCCGGCATCCATACCTCGGGCGCGGCCGATGCGGCGAAGTGCATCGCGCGTGGCTTCCGCCTGACGACGCTGGCCAATGATAGCGGGCTGATGGCGACCTACGCGAAGATGCAGGTGGCGGCGACGCGTAAGGATTCCAAAGGGGTTGCTTAAGTAAAGGCCTTCTTTGTTTGAAAACAAAGAAGCAAAAAAACTTTCCTACCCCGTTGCCGTTGGCGTACGCACGCCAACGGCAATTTGTTTTTGACGTTCTTTTTGTGCACAAAAAGTACAGCTTCCGTCCTGGAGACTTCGCATGAACCCGCCCGCCGTCATCCGCCTGCACCCCGACGACACCGTTGTGATCGCCCGCTCCTCCCTGCTGCCGGGCGTCTCGGTGGGGGACAACACGGTGACCAAGGCGCGCATCATGGCCGGGCACAAAGTGGCGGTGCGGGCGCATGCGCCGGGCGATGCGGTGCGGCGCTACGGGCAGATTATCGGTTTCGCCACCCAGCCGATTGCCCCGGGGGAGCATGTGCATGTGCATAATCTCGGCATGGGCGATTTCGATAAGGACTATGCCTGGGGGCTGGACGCCAGGCCGACCGATTATGCCGCGACGCCGGCGACCTTCATGGGCATTCGCCGGCCCGATGGGCGGGTGGCGACGCGCAATTACATCGGCATTCTGACCTCGGTGAACTGCTCCGCCCATGTCGCAGACATGGTGGCCGACGCGTTCAAGAAGAATCCGTTCACCGGGCATAATCCGCTGGCCGATTATCCGAATGTGGATGGGGTGGTGGCGCTGACGCATAAAACCGGCTGCGGCATGACGGCGCATGAGCCGCTGACCCTGCTACGCCGCACCTTGGGCGGCTACGCGCGGCATGTGAATTTCAGCCATGTGGTGATGGTCGGGTTGGGCTGCGAGGTAAATCAGCTCGGCGGGCTGATGACCGAGCAGAAACTCGCCGGCCGGCTGCGGGCGATGGATATTCAGGACATGGGCGGCACCCGCAAGACCGTGGAAGCGGGCATTGCCTTCGTGAAGGAGGTGCTGGCCGAATCCAACCAGGTGCGGCGCGAGGCAATGCCGGTCAGCGACCTGACCATCGCGCTGCAATGCGGTGGCTCCGACGGGTATTCCGGGGTTTCCGCCAATCCGGCCTTGGGCGTGGCGAGCGACCTGATCGTGCGGCATGGCGGCACGGTGATTTTGTCCGAAACGCCGGAGACCTATGGCGCCGAGCATTTGCTGACCCGCCGCGCGGTGAGCCGCGAGGTCGGCGAAAAGCTGGTCGGGCTGATGCGCTGGTGGGAGGATTATACCTCCAAGCAAGGCGCGGAGATGGATAGCAACCCCTCCCCCGGCAACAAGGCGGGCGGGTTGACGACGATTTTGGAGAAGTCGCTCGGGGCGATGGCCAAAGCGGGCAGCACCAACCTGGTGGATGTGATCGGCTATGCCGAGCCGGCGACGGCGCGCGGCTTCGTGTTTATGGACACGCCCGGCTACGACCCGGTGGCGGCCACCGGCCAGGTGGCGGGCGGGGCCAATATGGTGTGCTTCACCACCGGCCGCGGCAGCGTGTTCGGCTGCAAGCCGGCGCCGAGCATCAAGCTTGCCACCAATTCGGCGATGTATCGCCGAATGGAGGACGATATGGACATCAACTGCGGCACGGTGGCCGATGGCAGCGAAAGCGTCGCCGAATGCGGGCAGCGGATTTTCGAGCTGATGCTGCGCACCGCATCCGGCGAACCGACCCGCAGCGAAAGCTTCGACTGCGGCGCGGCGGAATTCGCGCCGTGGGTGCTGGGCGCGACGATGTAGGACGCTGCCCCGACACGGAAACAAAGGCTGCTTGCTTGACGCCCCGATCCGGCGCGGTATGACAGCCGCTTGATCGGAGATTAGCCCCTTGAACAAGCCCCTATCCCCCTTCCCCGCCAACTCCTTGCGCACTGGCCCCGACGCGCGCGGCCGGTTTGGGGAGTTTGGCGGCCGCTTTGTCGCCGAAACCTTGATGCCGCTGGTGTTGGAGTTGGAGGCGGCCTACGAGGCGGCCAAGGCCGATCCGAGCTTTCAGGCCGAGTTGGACGTGTATCTGCGCGACTATATCGGCCGCCCGAGCCCGATGTGGCTGGCGCAGCGGCTGACCGACAGACTGGGCGGGGCGAAAATCTACTTCAAGCGCGACGAGCTGAACCATACCGGCGCGCACAAGATCAATTCCTGCATGGGCCAGATTTTGCTGGCCAAGCGGATGGGCAAAACCCGCATCATCGCCGAAACCGGCGCCGGGCAGCACGGGGTGGCGACCGCGACGGTCTGCGCGCTGTTCGGCCTGCCCTGCACCGTCTACATGGGCGCGACCGACGTGGCGCGCCAGGCGCCGAACGTGTTCCGCATGAAGCTGCTGGGGGCGGAGGTGAAGCCGGTGACATCCGGCGCCGCGACCTTGAAGGACGCGATGAACGAGGCGCTGCGCGACTGGGTCGCCAATGTGCGCGACACGTTCTACATCATCGGCACCGTCGCCGGGCCGCACCCCTACCCCGCCATGGTGCGCGACTTCCAGTCCGTGATCGGCAATGAAGCGAAAGCGCAGTTGCAGGCCGCTGAAGGCCGGCTGCCGGATGTGGCGGTGGCGTGCATCGGCGGTGGCTCGAACGCGATGGGGCTGTTCCATCCGTTCCTGGACGACCCGAGCGTGCGGCTGATCGGGGTGGAAGCGGCCGGGCACGGGCTGGATAGCGGCGCGCATGCCGCCAGCCTGTCGCGCGGGCGGCCGGGGGTGCTGCACGGCAACCGGACCTATCTGTTGCAGGACGAAGACGGGCAGATTACCGAGGCGCACAGCATCAGCGCCGGGCTGGATTACCCGGGCATCGGGCCGGAGCATTCCTGGCTGCACGAGATCAAGCGGGTGGAATACGTCGCCGCAACCGATACCGAGGCGCTGGAGGCGTTCCAACTCTGCTGCCGCACCGAGGGGATTATCCCGGCTTTGGAGCCGGCGCATGCCATCGCGCATGTGGCGAAGATCGCGCCGACCATGGCCAAGGACCAGATTATCCTGATGAATTTGTGCGGCCGCGGCGACAAAGACATCTTCACCGTTGCCGAAGCGCTGGGAGTGACACTGTGAGCCGGATTGCCGCGCGTTTCGCGCAACTGAAAGCCGAGGGCCGTGGCGCGCTGATGCCGTTTCTGGAAGCCTGGGACCCGGATGCGGCGACCTCCATGGCGTTGCTGCGGGGTATGCCGGGGGCGGGCGCGGACCTGATCGAAATCGGCTGCCCGTTTACCGACCCGATGGCCGATGGGCCGACGGTGCAGATGGCATCACGCCGGGCGCTGGATGCCGGGGCGACGATGGCGCACACGCTCGCGATGGTGCGGGAGTTTCGCCGCGAGGACGACACCACACCGATCGTGCTTATGGGCTATCTGAACCCAATTCTGTCCTATGGCGTGGAGCGGTTCTGCAAGGATGCGTCCGTCTGCGGCGCGGATGGGCTGATTGTGGTGGATCTGCCGACCGAGGAAGCGGATCTGCTGCTGCCGGCGGCGCGCGCACATGGGCTGGACGTGATCCGCCTGGTGGCGCCGACCACGGATGACACGCGGCTGCCGCTGGTGCTCGCCGGCAGTTCCGGCTTTGTGTATTATGTTTCCATTACCGGGGTGACCGGCACGCGCACGGCGAGCGCGGACGAACTGGCGGCGGCCATTCCGCGCATCCGCGCCGTGACCGACCTGCCGATTGCCATCGGCTTTGGCGTGCGCAGCCCGGCGCAGGCCGCGGCGGCGGTGCAGGCGGCGGATGGCGCGGTGGTGGCGAGCGCGTTGATCGACACGCTGGCGGCGAGCCTGGATGGCAACGGGCGGGCGACGGCGCATACGGTGCGCAATGTGCTGGATGAGGTGCGGGCGTTGGCGGAGGCGGTGCGGGGCGCGCGGTAGCAGGGGCAGCGCTTCTTTTTTGGAAAAAAGAGATAAAAAAATTTTGTTCCCCATTGCCGTTGGCGTGCCTTACTGGCGCATTTACGGCGAAGCCTACGACGAGATGACGTTCTTTTTGGTCACGAAAAGAACACCTTAAAGGGTCAACCCAATGAACTGGCTCACCGAATACGTCCGCCCGAAAATCCGCACCCTGTTCGGCCAGCGGGATGTGCCGGATAATCTGTGGGGCCAGTGCAGCGCCTGCCAGCAAATGGTGTTCAACGCAGAGCTGGATAAAAACCTCCGCGTGTGCAGCCATTGCGGCCACCACATGCGGGTGAAGGCGACGCAACGGTTGAGCTGGACATTCGATGGCGGCAAGCACACCCGCATCGACCTGCCGAAACCGCCGGTTGACCCGCTGAAATTCCGCGACTCCAAGCGCTATGTTGATCGGTTGAAGGATTATCGGGAGAAAACCCACCTCGATGACGCCATTGTGGTGGCGCATGGCACCATTGGCGGACATCGCGCGGTGGTGGCGGTGATGTCGTTCGACTTTATGGGCGGTTCCATGGGATCGGCCGTTGGCGAAGGCATTGTGGCGGCGGCCAAGCTGGCGGTGTTGCAGGATGCGCCGCTGATCGTATTCACCGCATCCGGTGGCGCGCGCATGCAGGAAGGCACGATCAGCCTGATGCAAATGCCGCGGACGGTGATTGCCACCCAGATGGTCAAGGAAAAGGGCCTGCCCTTCATCACCGTATTGACCGACCCGACGACGGGCGGTGTAACCGCGAGCTTCACTATGCTGGGCGATATCCAGATCGCCGAGCCGGGGGCGGAAATCGGCTTTGCCGGTGCGCGGGTGATTGAGCAGACGGTGCGGGAAAAGCTGCCGGAAGGGTTCCAGCGCAGCGAATACCTGCTGTCGCATGGGATTTTGGACCTGGTGGTGAAGCGGGCAGAGATGAACGCCACTTTGGGCCGGCTGATCGGGCTGTTACGGGTAAAGCAACTGGACGCGGCTTGAGCGCAGCGGCGCCCGGACGCGCGGAAGCCCTGATCTCCCGGCTGCATG
>CAITOL010000051.1 GCA_903893975.1 uncultured Rhodospirillales bacterium
ATCGACACCGCCAGGCTCAAGGGCGCGAACCCCTTCGACGTCATCGTCGCCACGCTGGCCTGACAATCGCCCGGCGCGCCCCAGCGCGGAAAATCACGCTTCAAAATGGGGGTGGGTAATTACCTTCGGGAGGCAGGCCAGCCTTCAAGAGTGCTTCAGATAATCCGATTACTGCATTGATCGGGCTGCGAATTTCATGGCTCATACGTGCCATGAACTCCGATTTCATCTGCGCTTCATGCTTGACCTGCCGTTCCGACTCACGGATGACCGCCAGATATTTGCGATACCGGCTTTGGAAACGTGCAACACCCCAGGTCAGCACCGCGATCAGCACAACGATGGCCGCACCACCCGCGGCGGTCGTTTGCGCGTCCGCCTGCCAGTGCGCCAAGAAGTCGACATCGAAGTTTGTCACCGTCAGGATCAGTGGAAAATTCGGTATTATATGGCCGGAGGTGATGTGTAGACGGCTGCCTGCGGGCATGCCCACGGCCGGTGTGTCGATGAGGGTCGCGGCACCACGGCCGGCATCGGCCATAATCTGCCGAAATGCCGGTTCGAATTCAGTTCTTTTTGCCCAAAAATCATTGAACATTGGATAACTTGATACAAGTTTTCCATCCAGGTTTTCAATTTTTATAATCCTGTTATCTCCGTTTATTGTAACGGATTCATAGAACTTCTTAAAATAGACGACATCGATGCCAACATTAACCAAGCCCAATTTTTTTCCAAATTTATCGACAATTTTCCTGGTGATATAAAATGCAGTCTCTCGGTTCGACCTGTTCTCGATTGGGAGGCTGACGTAGGAGTCCAAATGGGGATTTTCCTGAAAATGAACAAAAAACTCTCGATCTGAAACATTTATGGGATTATTTTCTTGCGAAATCGCTGGCCACCAGCGATTGAAGTTCAAAATTGACCCATTATTATCAATAATTGTTATGACGGCAACTTGGCTTTGAGAAAACGACGTTTGGCGGAGCCGTTCGAACGTCGCGATATCCGACATCTTCTCGCGAAAGTCGTCCTCGGATTTAAAATCCGCATCGCGGATGAAGTCCGTCAGATTTTTGCCAATCGCATCGGCTTCGGTCAGCGCCCCGGCGGCCTGCGCTGTAAAGATCAGACTGCTGGAAATCGTTGCATCACGGGCCGCGTTAATCGCGTTCGCCCGTGTATTGACCACGATATAAATCGTTAAAATGATCACCAATACGGATAATAATAATCCAAGCAAACATGTGTATATTTCTGTTTGAGGGGAGCGCGATACGAAAGATTTTTTGTATGTTTCGGCATTGGTCACGATCACAACAATCCATTTTTACAAAAAATCTAATTCAAGCCGAATTTAATCAAACAAAATATCACATTGATTTGAATAATTGAATTTTATAAAGCCATTTTTCATACGTAAATGAATGCAAGTGAATCTCCTCTCGTCAAGCAACAAGTTCACAGTCCTACAAAGCGATCACGGGCAGCAATAGTTAACTTGTCACCTTATGTCATTCTTCGTCACATGAGATCACTGTGGACATGTTTAAACTTGGCGCGTGCACACCAAAAATTACATAGAATCAAACGAAACCAGCCTGATCTTTCGTTTACCGTTAAAATCGTTCAACCCGAAAATAAGGCGCGGGTGCCGCGCCACGCAGGATGGCGTCTGCGGTCAGGCGGCCGGCGACGGGGCCGAGGGTGTAGCCGTTGGCGGTGAGGGCGTTGAAGAAGCCGGGCAGACCTGGGGCTTCACCGAGGATCGGGGCGCGGTCGATGGCCGGGTTAATGCCGGTCCAGCTGCGGATGATGTTAAGGCCGCGCAGGGCCGGCAGCACCCGGGCGGCGACCCAGAGATTGCCCTGGATGTTGTCGCGCAGGTTGCGGGTGCGGCCGTCGGTGCGGTCGTAGGCGCCGAACCAGCCGCCGCCGATCAGCAGGCCGCCGCTATCTTGTTGTTTGAGCGAGAGGTGGCGGTGCGACAGCGCCACCAGGTGTTCCACCATACGCGGGGCGGGTTCGGTGACGATGACCTGCTGCACCGTGCCGGTGACCGGCAGGTCTAGCCCGACCATGGCGCCGATCTGGCCGCCGAGGGCGCCGGCGGCGTTGACCACACGGCCGGCGGTGATGGGGCCCTGGCTGGTTTGCACGTGCCATACCGCGCCGGCGCGGGCGATGGCGGTGACTTCGGCACCGCGCAACACGCGGGCGCCTTTGGCTTGCGCCAGCTTCAGCAGCGCCATGGTGCCGCGCAACGGGTCGATCCGGCCTTCTGCCGGGCAGAACACGGCGCCGTGCAGATCCCCGGCCAGATGCGGGGCGAGGCCGCGCAGTTCATTGGCGCCGATGACGTGGCTTTCCACCCCCCAGCGCTTTTCCATCGCCGCTTTGGCGCGCAGCCAGGCCATGTCATTTTCGCCCGCCGCCAGCATCAGCCCGCCGGGGGTGGAAATGCCCAGGGTTTCCCCCGCCGCGGCGGCGACTTCCTTCCAGAGCGCGATGCTGCGCGGGGCGATGGTCATGGTGTGGGCCGCCGGGCCGCCATCCTCGGGCATGCCGGGATAGGCGAAGTCATACGACAGGAGCTGCACATGCAGGCTGCCGGCGTTGGCGGTGGCGGCGGCGAGGCCGGCTTCATCGCGCTCGACGATCAGCACATCGACGCCGTCCTGGGCGAGGTAGTAGGCGGTGGACAGGCCGACGCAGCCGCCGCCGATGACCAGCACGTCGCAGGTGCGGTCTTGCGCGCCGGCGGGCTGCACTGGCACGCGGCGTTGGTTGGGCACCAGGCGTTCCAGCAGCGGGGCTTCAAATTCGGCGGCTTCGAACATCAGTGCGGCGGCGGGCACGGGTTTAACCGGCACGCGCGGGGCGGCGAAGCTTTCGGCGGCCGGGGTGTCGGGGCACAGGCGGGCGATGGAGCCGGCGCAGAAGCGGCCCTGGCAGCGGCCCATGCCGGCGCGGGTGGCCTTTTTCAGCGCGGCGATGGAGACCAGGCCACCAGCGATTTCGGCGCGCAGCCGGCCGGCGGTGACGTCCTCGCAGCGGCAAACGATGGTGTCGTCCGCGATTGGGTCGGGCGCGGGGGGGAGGAACATGGTCCACAGCGCGGCCTGGAATTTTTCTGCCTCCGCCACTTCGCGCAAGGCGCGGGCATCGGGGGGGATGGGGGTGGTGAGGTCGGCGGCGGCGGCCTGGCCCGCGAGCCAGCCACGGGCCATGGCGATGCGGGAGCCGCCGAGGGCGGCCCCGTCGCCGACCGCGAACAGGTCTGCGACCGAGGTGCGGCCGACCGCGTCGGTTTCTGTCGCCAGATGGCCGAGGCCGATATCGACGAAGCGATGCGTGGCATCGAGCGCGCGGGCGAGGCCGGTTTCCGGCTGGAAGCCCATGTTCATCGCCACCGCATCGACGGTGAAGCGCTTGAGGCCGGCGGGGGTGGCGACGACGGCGGTTTGCACCCTGCCCTCCCCCTCCAGCGCCACGATCCGGCTGCCCCAGAGCACATCGACGGCGTGTTGGCGCAGGCGGCGCAGCAGGCCGAGGCCCTGGCGGGTGAGGCTGGGGGAGGCCGCGAACATGCGGGCGCCGATGGCGAGGCTGGACAGGCCCGGGCGCGGGGCGGCTTCCAGCACCGCGAGCACCTCCACCCCGCCAGCGAGCAGTTCGGCGGCGAGTTGGATGTTGAGCGGGCCGTTGCCGGCGATCAGCACCCGCTCGCCGGGAGAGACGCGCTGGGCGCGGGCCAGGGTTTGCAGCGCGCCGGTGGTCATCACCCCCGGCAAGGTCCAGCCCGGCAACGGCATCGGGCGTTCATGCGCGCCGGGGGCGAGGATGAGTTTGCGCGGGTGGAACACGACGGCATGGCCGTCGATGACGGCGGCGACATCGTGCGGGCTGAAGGCGGCCCAGACCAGGGCGCCGGTTTCAATCACCACATGCGCCTCCAGCACCTGGTCACGCAGGGCGGCGCCTTCGGCGAACTGGCGGTCTGGCGCCATGTTGACGTGGCTGGGGGCGAGGGGCTTGTGGTACTGGCCGCCGGTGGCGGCGCGTTCATCGAGCACGATGACCTGGGCGCCGCCACCGGCTGCCGCCAGCGCCGCCGACAGCCCGGCCGGACCGGCGCCGACCACCAGCACATCGCAGGCGCGTTCCTCTGGCCCTGGGGTGCGCGGGTCTGGGGTTTGCGGGGCGAGCGGCAGGGTGACGGCGCCGGTGACGATCATGCCGTCAGCGGCTTTTTCCATGCAGGCGCGCTGGCCGATTTTGCCATCGACGGTGACCACGCATTCCTGGCAGGCGCCGATGCCGCAATAGAGGCCGCGATCGGTTCCGGTGGGGGATTTGCGGAAGGCGACGATGCCGGCGGCGGACAGAGCGGCGGCGATGGTTTCACCGGCCAGAGCCTCAATTTCCCGGCCGTCAAACTGGAAACGCAGGGTTTCGCCGGCCGGGCGAATGGTGGGGCTGGTCAGGCGCATGCTGGCGGGTCCTTGTGGCGCGCGTCGAAATCGGTTGCAGTGTAGGCGGCGGCGCGGGAATGGGTAGGGTGTGGAATGGGCAATGGCGACGAATTGCTGACAGTGCGCGGCCTGACCCGGCATTTTTATGGGGTGCAGGCGCTGCGCGGCGCCGATTTTTCTGTGCGTCGGGGCACGATTACCGCGTTGATCGGGCCGAACGGGGCGGGCAAGACCACGGCGTTTCAGTGCATTTCCGGGGTGATCGCGCCGGATGGTGGCACGGTGCGGTTTGATGGGCAGGACATTACCGGCTGGCCGGCGGACCGGATTACCCGCGCCGGGCTGACGCGGACCTTTCAGATTGCGCGGGGGATTTTGCGGCTGTCGGTGCTGGATAATCTGCTGCTGTATGCGCCGGACCAGCCGGGCGAGGGCCTGGTTGCGGCGCTGACCGGCGCGGGGCGGGCGGCGGAGGCGGCCAACCGGGCGCGGGCGATGGAGGTGGCGCGGCGGCTGAACCTGCTGGCGGTGCTGGATAATGCCGCCGGGGCGCTGTCGGGCGGGCAGAAGAAACTGCTGGAAATCGGGCGGGCGCTGATGGCCGGGCCGAAGCTGATTTTGCTGGATGAGCCGATTGCCGGGGTGAACCCGAGCCTGGCCGAGCGCATTGCCGAGCATCTGGCGGAATTGCGCACCGAGGGGCTGAGCTTTCTGATCATCGAGCATCACATGGACCTGATCGCGCGGCTGTGCGACCCGGTGATTGTGATGGCCGAGGGCCGCACGCTGACCGAGGGCAGCTTTGCCGAAGTGTCCGCCAACGCCGAGGTGCGGGAGGCCTATATGGGCAAGCGGACATGAGCCTGCTGGTGGCGGATGGGATTGTGTGCGGCTACGGCGCGGCCGACGAAATCCTGAAAGGGGCGGCGCTGTCGGTGGCGCCGGGCGCGTTGGTGGCGATTATCGGGCCGAACGGGGCGGGGAAATCCACGCTGCTGAAGGCGGTGGCCGGGCTGCTGCGGTTGAAATCTGGCAGTATTCGGCTGAACGGGGGCGAGATTGGCGGGCAGTCCGCGCGGGCGCGCGCCCGGGGCGGGATCGCGTTTGTGCCGCAGGAAGCCAATATTTTCCCCAGCATGACCGTGCGGGAAAATTTGGAAATGGGTGGGTTTCTGGCGCCGGCCGCGCAGGTGGCCGCACGGATTGAGGCGCAGTTTGCCCGCTTCCCCATGCTGGCGGACAAGCGGCGGGCGGCGGCGCGGACGCTGTCGGGCGGGCAGCGGCAGGTGCTGGCGATGGCGATGGCCTTGATGGTGGAGCCGGTGTTGTTGCTGTTGGACGAGCCTTCGGCCGGGCTGTCGCCGAAAGCGGCGGATCTGCTGTTTGAGACGATTGTGGCCGTGCACGCCGATGGCACCGCGATTGCGATGGTGGAACAGAATGCGCGCGAGGCGCTGATGATTGCTGACCGGGGCGTGGTGTTGGTGGATGGACGCACGGTGCATGAAGGCGATGCGCGGGCCATGGCGGCGGACCCGGAGATCAGCCGGTTATTTCTGGGCGGATAGCCCGTCCTTTCCTGTGAGGCATCAATGCAACGAACCCGGCTGCGCAACCTCGGCATTATCACCGGCAAACTGCCGCCGGGACCGCTGAATGCGATTACCGATGTGGCGGGGGTGAAGGTGGGCAGCACCACGCTGATCGCCGATCAGCCGCATATTATCCGCACCGGGGTGACGGCGATCTGGCCGCGTGGGGATGAAATCTGGCGCGATTACTGTTTCGCCGGCATCCATTCTTTCAACGGCAATGGCGAAATGACCGGCATGGCCTGGATTGCCGAGCAGGGGCTGTTGAGTGCGCCGATCGGCATTACCAACACGTATCAGGTTGGCATTGTGCGGGATGCGATCTGCGAGATTGCCGATGGGCACGGGGCGCCGTTCCATCTGCCGGTGGTGGCCGAGACCTATGACGGGTGGTTGCACGAGATCGAACGCTTTCCGATCAGCCGCGCGCATGCGCTGGCGGCCTTCGCCACTGCGACCGGCGGCGCGGTGGCGGAGGGAAATGTGGGCGGCGGCACCGGGATGATCTGCCACGAGTTCAAAGGCGGCACCGGCACGGCGTCTCGGGTGGTGAACGGCTATACTGTCGGGGCGCTGGTGCAGGCGAATTACGGCATGCGCGGGCAGCTGCGGGTGGACGGGGTGCCGGTGGGGCAGGAAATCGGGCCGGAGATCGTGCCGGCGCATCGGTCTGGCCGGGTGCCGGAAGGCGGGTCGATCATCGTGGTGCTGGCGACCGACGCGCCGCTGCTGCCGATCCAGTGCCAGCGGCTGGCGCGGCGGGCGACGACGGGGCTGGCCTGGGTGGGCGGGATTGGTGGCAATGGCAGCGGCGATATATTCCTCGCCTTTTCCACCGGCAACCATATCCGGCCGGGGGAAGCGGTCTCGGACGTGCAGATGCTGGCGCCGGACGCGATGACGGATCTGTTCCAGGCGGCGGCGGAGGCGACCGAGGAGGCGATCCTGAATGCGATGTGCATGGCCGAGACCATGACCGGACGCGATGGGCGGGTGATCCATGCGGTGCCGCTGGACCAGTTGCAGGCGGTGATGCGGCGCTACCGTCCGGAGGGCCGGGGTAAAGATTAACGCTTCTGTCATCACGCGGTTTCGGCTATGGCGCAGCGGTCTGAGCTGTTGATTGGCCCATCGGGGGCCGACCGACCCAGTCCGCGCAAGCGGCGCCAAAGGGAGTTGCGGCATGTCTGAAGTCGAAACGCGCACCATCGCCAAAGTATCGTGGCGATTGATTCCATTCCTGATCGTTTGTTATTTCGTAGCTTACCTCGACCGGGTGAACGTTGGCTTCGCGGCGCTGACGATGAACAAGGCGCTGGGGCTGGATGCCGAGATGTTCGGGTTCGGCGCTGGGATTTTCTTTATCGCTTACTTCCTGTTCGAAGTGCCGTCCAACCTATTCATGAACAAATTCGGCGCGCGGAAGTGGATTGCGCGGATTATGATCAGTTGGGGCCTGCTGTCTGGGTTGATGGCGTTCATTCCGCAGATTGCCGCCGCGACCGGAATTTCGCAGGAATATACGTTCTATATCATCCGCGTGCTGCTGGGCCTGGCGGAAGCCGGCTTCTTCCCCGGCATTATCTTCTACATCACGCTGTGGTTCCCCTCGGTTTATCGCGGGCGGATTATTGCCTCGTTCATGGCGGCGATTCCGCTGTCGTCAGTAATCGGGGCGCCGGTGTCCGGGCTGTTGCTGGGGCTGGATGGCACGGGCGGGCTGGCCGGTTGGCAGTGGCTGTTCATTATCGAGGCGCTGCCGGCGTTGGTGTTGGCGGTGGTGGTGCTGTTCTACCTGACCGACCGCCCGGCGGATGCGGCGTGGCTGGGCGATGATGAGCGGTCCTGGCTGGCGACGCGGCTGGCAGCCGAGGCGCAGCAGCGCACGGACGTGCAGCATTTCTCGGTGGTGCAGTCGCTGTTCAACCCGCGGGTGCTGGCACTGTCGCTGGTGTATTTCGGCGCGGTGGCGTGCAATTACGGCATCGGCTTCTGGCTGCCGCAGATTGTGAAGGCGTTCGGGCTGAGCAATGCGCAGACCGGCTTCGTGACCGCGATCCCGTATGTGGTGGGCACGATTGGCATGGTTTGGTGGGGCCGTCGTTCGGACCGGTTGATGGAACGGAAGTGGCATGCGGCGATCGCGCTGGCGATTGCGGCCTTCGGCATCGGCATTTCCGCCTATCTGCCCGACCCGACGATGAAGATGATCGCGCTATCGGTTGGCGCGTTTGGGGTGTTCGGCGTGCTGCCGGTGTTCTGGACGCTGCCGACGGCGTTCCTGTCTGGCGCGGCGGCGGCGGCGGGGATTGCCGCGATCAACTCCATCGGCAATCTGTCCGGCTTCGCCGGGCCGTATGCGATGGGCTACATCCAGAAGGCGACCGGCAGCTTCTCCGGTGGCCTGCTGCTGATCGCCGGCTGTGCGGCGGTGGCGATGGTGATTGTGCTGCTGCTCGGGCATGACCACTCGCTGGAACGTGCGCCGGACCAGAAATAGCCTGGAGAAAGTGGGGCGGCCGGCTGCGGCTGGCCGCCCCGTGACCTGGTGGGATGGTGAATGTTGCGGATTTGACACACCCATCCCCGCAATGATCTTGCGTTGACTCAGATCAAAGCGACCCTGCCCCGGCGGGCGTTCTTAGCATCCGTAAGGCATGACATCGGGTTCATGCGAACGGGAAATGCAGAGCGAGTCGAGGGCGATATGAAAGCGAAAATCCTGAGTGGTTTGGCCGGTGTTCTGGTGGCGGCGACGATGCTGCCCGGCACCGCCATGGCGCAATCGACCGATAACGGCGTGCATGCCGGGTCCATTCTGGTGCGGGGCCGTTTGATCGACGTGATGCCGCAGAACGGGCCGAGCAACATCAGCACCATCGGCGGTCAGGTGAGCACCAATGCGGCGGTGACGCCGGAAGTGGATTTCTCCTACTTCGTGACCGAAAACTGGGCGGTGGAGCTGATTGCCGCGACCACGAAGCATAACATCACCGCGACCAATACCTCGTTGGGCGGGTTGAAGGTGGGGTCCACCTGGGTGCTGCCGCCGGCGTTGACGGTGCAATATCACTTCCTGCCGAAGAGCTCGGTGAACCCCTATCTCGGCGCGGGCTTGAACTACACGTTGTTTTATAACACCAAAGCCGCGGGTGGCACGGTGACCAACCTGAAGCTGACCAATAATATTGGTGAAGTGATTCAGGCCGGCGTGGACTTCGACCTGGGCGGGCGTTGGTTCGCCAACCTGGACGTGAAGCAGATTTTCCTGAACACGCGGGCGAAGATCAATGGCGCGATCACCGCCAAGACCGCGTTGAACCCGACGGTGTTTGGTGCGGGCTTCGGCTATCGGTTCTAAAATATCGGGTTCGTGAGCCTGAAAATTCGGCCCGTGGCAACCGCCACGGGCCGAAATGCTGTTCAGGCGACGCCGGCGGCGTAGCCATCGCGTTGCGGGTCCGCGCCGCCATCGAGCAGGCCATCCCACATGGCAATGCCGTGCACCCCGGCGAAGGGGAAAGTGGCGGCGCTGCGGTTGACCTGGTAGCCCATCGCTTCCAGCGCCGATTGGGTGGCGCGGGGGATGCGGTTGCCGATGTCGATCGCGTCGGTGGTGGCGGAGAAGCGCGGGGCCATGACCGCTTCCTGCATGCCCATGCCGAAATCCAGCAGGTTGAGCAGCACTTGCGACACGGCAACGCCGATCCAGGCGCCACCGGGGGCGCCGATGGTGACCACGGGCTTGCCGTCATCAAACACCAAAGTGGGCGACATGGAGGAAAAGCGGCGCTTGCCGGGGGCGATGGAGGTGGCGCGGCCCGGCCGTGGGTCGCACCAGTTCATCGCGCCGTTCAGCATGAAGCCGAGGCCGGGGGGGATGACGCCGGACGGCACGCCGAGCGTGTGGGTGACGGAGACGACGAGGCCGTTGGCATCGGTGCAGGAAATGGTGGTGGTGCCCTTGCTGTCTGACAGCACGCGGGTGAGTTGGGCTTTTTCCCCGCTGCGGATGCGCGCCGCACAGGCATCGGCATACGCGTCCGACAGCAGCATGGCGAGCGGCGGCAGGATGAAGTCTGGGTCGCCGATGTGTTCGTCCTTGTCGCGGCCGGCGATCTTCATCGCCTCCGCCACGACGCGGATGTATTCGGGCGTGTTGTGGCCGAGGACAGCCAGGTCGAACCGTTCGACGATGCGCAGGATTTCCGCCACCGTAATGCCGCCGGCGGGCGGGGGTGGCACGGCGATGCGGCGGCCGCGATAGGTGATCCAGAGCGGTTCCACCTGGCGCGGGGTGAAGCCGGCGAGGTCGGCCAGCGACACCAGGCCATCATGCGCCTGCATGTCGGCCGCGATGCGTTCGGCGATGGCGCCGGTGTAGAAACTATCCGCGCCATCGCGGGCGATGGTGGACAGCGTGGTGGCGAGGTCGGGGTTGCGCACTGCCTCCCCCAGGCGTTTGGGGCTGCCATCGGGGCGGCAATAGAGCGCGCGGCCATCTTGGGTGAGGGCGAGTTTGCGCGAATAGGGCAGCCGGCCATAGCCGCTTTCATCGGTGGCGAACACGCCGGCGACGTGCGGGCGGATGATCCAGCCATCGCTGGCGAAGCGGATGGCGCCCTCGAACAGATCGCCCCAGGGTTTGCCGCCGAAACGGGCATGGGCGAGGGCGAAGGTGCGGAGGATGCCCGGCGTGGTGACGGCGCGGTGGCCGAGTTCGTTGGCGTAGTTGCGCACGCGGAAGCCGAAGCCGTCGGCGCATTCGCCTTCGAAATCTGCCGCCCACATATCGGGCGTGGACGCGGCCGGACAGGTGGACAGGCCGTCGATGATTTCGTGCCGGCCGGTGCGGCTGTCGTAGATGTGGATGACGCCGAGGCCGCCGACGCCGCACATCAGCGGGTCCACCACGCCTTGGGTGAAGGCACAGGCCAGCACAGCATCAACCGCGTTGCCCCCGGCGGCGAGCATGGCGGCGCCGGCTTCCACCGCCTCCGGCTGCGGGGCGACGATCATGGCGGTGGGTTTGGGGAGGGTGCGGAGGGGGCGGGGCATTTTTTTTACTCCACGCGGGAAGAAAGAGGGTGTTCTTTTTGTGGACAAAAAGAACCAAAAAAACTTTTCATCAATGCCTTGGCTTCGCCGTACACTATCCGGTGGGAGTACGCCGTAGGCAAGGAAGTGTCGAAGTTTTTTTGCTTCTTTGTTTTCAAACAAAGAAGGGCTTATCGCCGCTGAAACCCCATACTCGCCTCTGGCTCACTATCCGTCGTCGGCAGATAAGGCTTGATATCAATCAGCGGCGTGCCATCGACGCAATCGAGGTAACGGACCGCAAGCACGCCCGGACGTTCGATGGCTTCGAATTTCACCACCGACAGGCCGATCGGGTTGGGGCGGCGCGGGGTGCGGGTGGCGAAGACGCCGCGCGGTTCGGTGTCGCGCGGCGGGGTGAAGATCATTTCCGGCTTGGTGGCGCGGTCGAGCCAGTAGAGCAGGATGAGGTGGGTGTAGCCTTCGATGCTGTGCAGGCCGTCGATATAGGCGGGATCCAGCTCGACATGGCAGAGCGGGGGCGGGTCGGCGCGGCGGCCGTTGCGCGGGCAGTCTGAAGTGGTGGCCCAGGGGGTGCGCAGCCGGCCGATGGGCTGGACGTTAAACATCGAGCGGCGGGCGTTTGTCGGCCCAGGGCAGCGCCTGCTCGAACACGGCGGCGGCTTGTAGCACGCCGAGATCGTCGAAGCGGCGGCCGACGATTTGCAGGCCGACCGGCAGGCCCTGCGCGGTGAAGCCGCAGGGCAGGTTGGCGGCGGGGTTCCAGGCCATGTTGAAGGGGTAGGAGAATTCCGCCCAGCTCATCCAGTCCCACGCATGGCTCGGCCAGTGGTCCGGCATGAGTTTTTCCGCCGGGAAGGCGGCGACCGAGACGCTCGGGGTGATGAGGAAATCCCAGTCCTGGAACGAGCGATGGATGGCGGCGACGTAGTCCATTTTGCGGGCCCGCAGGTCCTGGTAGGCGGCCATGCTGGTGCCTTCGCCGGCGCGGATGCAGGCGACCAGGCCGGGGTCCATGCGGCTTTCCCATTCCGGCAGGTATTTCGCCAGCCGGGCGAGATGGGCGGACCACATGCCGCGGCCGAGGGCGGGGCCTGTCTTGCCCCAGTCCGGGGTGACGTCGATCAGGTCCACCCCGGCGGCTTTGGCGAAGGTTTCGGCGGCGGTGCGGACCAGGGCGGCGACATCGGGGTCTACCCGGGCGTGGCCGAGATCGGCGCTGAAGGCGACGCGCTTGCCTTTGATGCCATCGTGCAGGCGGGCGGGGTAGTCGGCGGGCCAGGCTTCGAGCGAGGTGTGGTCCTGCCAGGCCGGGCCGGAGATGATTTGCAGCATCAGTGCGCTGTCGGCGACGGTGCGGGTCATCGGGCCGTTATGGCTGGTGTAGTCGCCGGTGCCGGCGACCGGGTAGGACGGCACCCGGCCATAGCTGGGTTTGAGGCCGAAGACGCCGCAGAAATGGCTGGGCATGCGGATGGAGCCGGCGCCGTCGCTGCCCTGATGCAGCGGGCCGTAGCCGGCGGCGGCGGCCACCCCTGCCCCGGCCGAGGACGCACCGGCGTTGTAGCTGTGCTTCCAGGGGTTATGGGTGATGCCGGTGAGCGGGCTGCGGGAAACGCCGGTCCAGCCGAATTCCGAGGTGGTGGTTTTGCCGAGGATGATCGCGCCTTCCGCCCGCAGCCGGGCGACGAAGGGGGTATCGAAGCTGCCGGTGATGCCCGCGTTGATGTGGCTGCCGGATTTCCAGGGCATATCCTGCACGGAAGCGAGGTCTTTGATGGTGACGGGGATGCCGTGCAGGCGGCCGAGCGGGCCGCCGGCCATCAGGGATTTTTCCGCCGCGCGGGCAGCGTCCATCGCCTGATCGGCGGCCAGGGTGGCGAAGGCGTTCAGGCGCGGTTCCAGCCGTTCAATGCGGCGGAGGAGGGCTTGGGTGACCTCCACCGGGGAGAGGGTTTTCGCGCGCAGCATCGGCGCCAGTTCGGTCGCCGGTAGAAAACCCAGATCGGCGTCGGTCATTGCGCTGTCCCTTAGTTTGGCAGTTCGCCTTCGGTTTTCAGCATCCGCAGCGCCTCGGTGAAGGCGGCGATGGTGTCCGCGACATCTTGCGCGGTGTGGGTGGAGGAGGTGAAGCCGCCGAGGCGGGGGTTGAGGTCGACGCCGCCGACGAGCATGGCCAGGCGCATGCGGTTGTTCAGGCGGCTGTCCTGGGTTTTGAGTTCTTCCATCGACGCCGCATACGGGTCGAAGCCGTGCGGGGTGATGTCGCGGTTTTGCGGGTTCATGAACAGATGGAAGCCGGACGAGGTGCCGTAGACCGACCATTTGACCCCGGCTTCGGCCAGCACGTCGTTCAGCCCGGCGCGCAGATCGGCGGCAGTGGCGGCAGCGCGGGCGACGGCGTCGGTTTCGGCCAGGATGGTCAGGCAGGCGATGCCGGCGGCGGCGGAGACCGGGTTGGCGTTGAAGGTGCCGGGATGGCCGATCTTCTCCCGCCCGGCTTTGGCGGTTGCTTCAAAATCCAGCAGGTCCAGCACATCCTTGCGGCCGGCGACGGCGGCGCCGGGCAGGCCGCCGGCGACGATTTTGGCGAAGCTCGACAAGTCCGGCCGGATGCCGAAGGCGACCTGCGCGCCGCCGGGGGAGACGCGGAAGCCGGTGACGACTTCATCGAAAATCAGCAGCACGCCGTGCGCTTCGGTCAGCCGGCGCAGCCCGTGCAGAAATTCAGGCGTGAGCGGCACCTGGCCGAAGGAGGAGCCGGTGGGTTCGAGAATGATGGCGGCGATGTCGTTATTGGCGCGCAAGGCGGCTTCCACCGCCGCGAGGTCGCCGGGCGGCACGAGGACGGATTTCTGCGCCACACCGGGCAGCACGCCGGGGGTGGGGGTGCCGTCGTAATGGTTGGTGTAGCCGGACGTCATCTGATCGTGCCAGCCGTGGAAATGGCCCTTGAAGCGCAGCAAGGCTTCCCGCCCGGTGAAGGCGCGGGCGAGACGCACGGCCATCAGGGTGGCTTCGGTGCCCGAGGAGGTGAAGCGGATGCGCTCGGCGGAGGGGACGAGGCGCTGGATGGCGCGGGCCCAGGCGATTTCGCGCGGATGGCTGGCGCCGAACTGGGTGCCTTCCGCCATGGCCGCGGCGGCGGCCTCGGTGACGGTGGGGTTGGAATGGCCGAGGATGAGCGCGCCGTGGCCGCCGAAATAATCGGTGTAGCGGTTGCCATCGACATCCCATTTATGCGGGCCGAGGGCGCGGGTGATGTAGACGCTGTACGGGTCCAGGTTGCGGGCATCATGGGCGATGCCGCTGGGCAGCAGATCGCGCGCCTGACGGTTGAGGTCGGCGGAGGCGGTGGTGCGCGCGCGATAGGCGGCGACAATGCGCGAGTTTACCCGCGGGTCTTCAACACCGGACATCGAATACCTCTCTAGCCAGGGGGATATGCGCCGTGGTGCCGCGATGGCGGGGGATCTGACCGACCCGGCCCGGCCATCGCGGCGGGGCGGGGGTTAGGCGAGCGCCTTGTGGCTGCCGTCGCACAGCGGCGACTTGGCGGAGGCTTTGCAGGCGCAGAACCAGGCGTCGCCGGTGGCGGCGGCGGTGTATTTCATCGGCACGAAGCTGCTGCCCTTGTGGCTGCCGTCGCAGAACGGCTGCTTGCTGCTTTTGCCGCAGGAGCACCAGTAATAGTCTTTGCCTTCTTCAACGGCGACCTTGATGGGCGCCTTGCCGGCGACGACGGGGGATTCGGACATCGTAGATTCCTCTTGCAGCCGGCCCAACGCGAGCCGGTATGCTAGCAATGGTATCGCCGCCCGGCCCACTCCGCCAGAGGCCGCGCCAAGGAGAGTGCATATGCGTCGTTTCCTGCTCGCCAGCCTGATTTGCGCCCCGTTCGTTGCCAATGCCGCACCGGCTTGCGAGGGCATGCCGGGGGAGGCGCAGGTGACGGTGCAGTTGTTTTACGGGCGGGCGATGAAGGGCGGGGCGCAGATCGATGCGGCGCAATGGGCGGATTACCTGGCGCGGGAGGTGACGCCGCGCTTTCCGGCTGGGCTGACGGTGCTGGAGGCGAGCGGGCAGTGGCAGCAGCGGGCGACGGGCAAGGTGATCCGGGAGAAATCGACGGTGGTGGAAATCGTCACCAGCCCGTCGGCGGAGACCTGGGCCAAGGTGGCGGCGGTGCGGGAGGCGTATAAGAAGCGCTTCGCGCAGGAATCGGTGGGGTTGGTGACCAATCTTTCCTGTGCGGCATGGGATTAGCGGGCGGCGCGCTCAGCGTACCGTGGCGTTGACCGGGGTGTTGGAGGCGTTGCTGATCGAGACGGTGTAGTTCGGCGACGTGGGGGTGATAACGGCGGTGATGCCGGTGGCGCCAGACTGGTAGACGGCGACGCCGGGGTTGCCGGTGGTGAAGAAGCCGGCGGGCACGCCGGTTGGGGTGGCGGTGCCGCCCGGCATGGTTGCCAGGTGCCCGAGCGGGTAGAAATTGCCGGCGCCGTCGCCGCCATTGACCGTGAGATCGACAGCGCCGCCGCCAGTGTCCTGCTGGACATAGACCCCGCCGGCGACGGCGTTCAGCGTCGCCTTGACGACGGTGGCGGTGCTGGCTTGCGAATAGAGCGCGTATTGGGCTGGGGTGCCGTTACCGACGCTGGCGGCCAACAGGTTACTGCCGCCGGCGGCGCTGGACAAAGCGGTGACGGCGACGAAGGCGTTGCCGGTCGCCCCGCCGAGCGGCGCGATCGACCCGGTGATTGTGTTGGCGGGGCCGGACTGGAGGATGGCCAGGCGGGCCATGGCGGTGGTGACGGCGAACGGCGCGCCGCCGGTGCCGGCGATGCTGTTGGAATTCGCCGCCGGTGCGGCATCCTGGGCGATGGTGAGGTCGCCGAGGGCGCCGCTGGTGCCGGCGTCGATGAACAGAAAATTGCCGTCACGCGCCGGGCCTGCCTGCGGCAGCAGCAGCAGGGTTGCGGCGATGATGCGGCGGGCGGGCGATGTGGGGCGGCGGGGCTTGAGCGGCATCGGCAACTCTCTGCCGCGAGCGGGCGGCGGTTGAGGGGGTTACGGCACGCTATCGACGACCCGGCCTTGGGCCGAAAGCAGGGCTTCGCTGGGGGGAACGGCGTCTAACAAGTCCGCTGAACCGGCGTAGACGAAGCGGCGACCATCGCTGGCCGCGACGAATTTTGGTGCCGAATCACTGGTGATGCGCACGAGCACCCGGACGCACTGGCCCAGTTGCGGCACCGCGACGCGATACAGCGTTTCCAGCCGCAACTGCCAATGCTCCCCGCCATAGGCGGCCAGCGGATCGTCGGCGCGGCCATTGTCGCGAAACAGGCTGCCTTTCGGCACTTCGAGCGCCTGCATCGACGGGCCGCCGAGATTGAGGCCTCGGCAGATTTCGAACCAGCCGGCATGGGCCGGCGTTGCCGCGAGAACCGCCAGGGCGACGAGCGCCCCGGCGATGCCGCGTGGGGCCGGCCTGATGCGGGCCAGCCCCGGTCGGCGTAGGCCCGGCATGGGCCTACTGGCTGATCGAGATGGTGTAGCCATTGGTATGGGCGGTGAAGTTGACGTTGGACGACGCGCCGGCGCTGGTCTGGGAGACATAGGCGCCATACGCGCCGGACGGCCCGACGCCGGTGCCCATGGTGTACGGCGTGCCCCCGCCGGAGATGACCAGGGTCGACGAGGTGCCGCCGGCGGTTTGGCTGACCAGGATCGGCGCGGCGGCCCCGGCATCACCGATGACGCCGTTGAACGTCGAATTGGCATAGGTGGAGCCGCTGCCGGGCGCGGCGACGTAGCTATAGGCGACTTTGCTGCCGGCGTTGACGGTGACGTCGGACTCCTCGGCGCCCGCCGAACTGTCGAAGGTGTTCGTGACCGTGTTGGAGCCGGTGTAGAGCGTGACCCCAATGGTGCGGTCGCCGCCGGCACTGGCCGAGTAGTTGTTGACGGTGTTGCTGTTGGCGGAAGCGATGTTGATCGTTTCCGTTACCGCACCGTTGCTGGCGAAGGCGGCGGCCGGGTGGGTGCTGTCCTTCTGGTTGTTGATGGTGTTGGTGTTGCCGGTGACCGTCTAGCTGAGGGTGATCGCGCTGGCGGAGATCACGTTATTGATGGCGTTGGTGTTGCCGCTGACGTTCAGCGTGTAGGCCAGCGCGCCGTTGGTGGTGAAGGCGTCGGTGACGGTGTTGTCGTTGGTGCCGGCAACGGCCCCGTTATTGGCCATGGTGATGTTCAGCGCCGCCGAGCTGGGGCCGCTGCTGCTGCCGTCGCCGGCGATGGTGAGCGAGTGGACGTTGTCGGCGTTGCCGGTCGTTGTGTAGGACGCGACCAGGGTATTGCCGCTGGGCCCGTTTTGCGCGGCGATGCCGCCACCTTTGAGGACGTTACTGCCGGATTTGCCCGAGGTGCCGGTTTGGGTGACGCTGACGCTGTCCCACTGCCCTTTCACGGCATAGGCGGTATCAGGCGAACCTTCGGCGCCGCTGATCAGGTTGTGCGGGTTGGCGCTATCCTGGACGATGATCAGGCTGGTGGCCGAGCCGTTGGTGCCGACATCGATGAAGAGGTCGTTGGCAGCGACGGTTGGATCGGCCGCGCGCGCCAATCCCGCCACGCCGACGAGGGCGGTGGTTGTAGCCAAAAGCAGGAATGTTTTACGCATTGTCGTCTACCTTTGTTGCGGGCCTGTCCAGGGCCCATGGGGAGAGAGCTTAGCGACGGCCGGTCTGAGGCAGACCTGCCGTAGGTATGGTGGCCTCAGCCATGCCACCAGCCATCCTTGATCCCACGCTGCACCAGCGTGGTGAGTGCACTGCGCACCGATAAGCCGAGCGCCAGACCGACGGGTTCGTTGGCGGCGCCGCCGAGTTCGGCCTCCATCACCGTGGTCGGCCAGATCTGCGAGGTGTGGGTGCCGAGCTTTAGCGAGGTGATGGATTTGGTGACGGTGGTTTGCCCGAGCACGTCACCGGTCTGCACCGCGACGGCGCGGATGCTGAAGGTGAAGATATCGGTGACGTAATTTCCGGTGGCGCCGACACCGCCCAGCGCGAAGCCGGCGCCGGCTTGCGTCGTCTCCCGGTCATAGGCGACGACCTGGCCGATGAGCAGCACCTCGGCGACGCGCAGGGTGGCGAGGCGGCGGCCCGGTGGCGGCTGGCCCTGCGCTGGCTGGCCTGTGCCGGGTGGTGTCGCCACGCTGGCGAGGGCCAAGGTGGCGATTTGCCGTTCGCGCAGCAGTTCGTCCACGTGCTGGCGTTCCACCAGGCTGAGATAGCCGGGCGCGAGTGAGCGCACCGCGTCCACCATATAGGGAGTGCAGTCCATCGGCAGCGCGGTGCTGAGTTCCTGCGGCTGGCCGGACGGCCGGCGTTGGCCGGTTGTGTCGGCGCAGCTGTAGATGCCGACGGTGAGCGCGCGCTTGGGTGGTGGCGGCAGGGCAATGGCCTCCACCGCGGCGGTTTGGGGTTGGTCCGCCGGGGCGGGCGCCAGCACACAGCCGCCGAGCGTGGCGGCCAGGGCGAGGCAGGCCGCGAAACGGGAGAGCGGATGCGAGGCCATGCCGCTCATCCCCCGGTGGGAACCGCGAGCGTGGTGGTGCCCGAGGGGGAGGTCAGGGTGACGCTCAGTTCCCCGCTATTGTTGACGTAGGTGATGGTGGTGTCGCCAGAGTGGACGGTGCCGGCCTGGCCGGGCTGGGCGTTGGCGATGCCGCTGGCGACGCGGTAGGCGACCAGGCCGGTCAATTGCGAGATGATCGCGTTGATGAATGCCTGGTTCTGCGCGCTGGCGGCCGTGGTGCCGCTGGCGTTGCTGGCCGCGGCATTCGCGGCCGCCGTGACCGCGGCGGAGTGGGCTTTTTGCAGGCTTGCGGCCTGCTGGGCCATGGACAGGGCAATGCCGTTGGTGCCGCCGAAATTCGGCGACATCAGCGTATAATACAGGTCGGTCGCGTGCGCGGGGGCCGAGGATAACCCGGCGACGATGGCGGCCCAGACTGCCGGCTTTAAGTATGTCATGTCGGCCCTACGGTAACAAAAATACACAAACCAAATTTACGATTCTGCGAGATGTAAAAATTCTTACTACTCGGCAGTACCGGATGATTTTGAGAATATTTGGTACTCTATACATCGGCATTGATCGGAATCAATTTAGGTTATGTCGTGTTTTAATTTTATTAAATTTAATTACAATTAATCTTACGATCTATCTTATTTTGTTTTGTGCATAAAATTACTAAAGGCCATTTCGGCGCATTGCCGCGAGGTTTGATTAATTTTACTTGCAGCGGTTAGTGAATGTTTTTATAAATGACGTTATGAAGATTTTATCTCCCGTCCCTCGCGTCGGCGACGCAGCACCGGAGATGGTGCGGCGGCTGGAGATGATTGTCTCCGCCGTGGCGGCGTTGATTGCGCGGCGGTTTCTGCGCGACCCGCGCTACATGGCGCTGATCGTGCCGCTTTGGGGCTGGTTGAACCGGACGGTGCGGCGATTTGGCCGGGTGCGCGTGGCGGCGGTGGCCGCGGCCGTGCGGGCGCCGCGCGCGCCGGTGGTTGCGGCGGCGCGGGTGCGGTTGCCGGCGGGCAAGGCCTGGCTGGTGAAGGCGCTGGGCTGGGAGGCGGCGGGCTACGGCAGCCAGTTACAGGCGCTGATGGGCGAGCCGGAGATGGTGGCGCTGCTGGCGGCTGTTCCCGGTGTGGTGCGGGTGTTGCGGCCACTTGGAAGAATGCTTGGGGTTGTGGTGGGGCCGGTGGTGGTGCGGGTGCGGAAGGCGCGCGTGCCGAAGCCTCGGGTGCGGAAGGTTCGGGTGAAGGCTTGGTCGCCCGGTCCGATCCCGGAGGCGTGGTGGCCGCAAAAACGGCGGTGAGCGGCGGGGCGCGTTTGCGGTTATTTTGTTACGATATCGAAATATATCGCATTGCGGCCCGGCTGGATTACGGCTGTTCCCGGTAGAACATCACCATCGCCTGCCCCGCGCCGTCGGCGGTGCGGTGGAAGTTGGGGATGCGGCCGGCTTCGGTCCAGCCGGCGGCGTGCAGGGTGGCGCGGGCGGCGCCGGTATCCGGGGCTTGCGCGGTGAGCAACGGGCGGCCGAGGGTTTGGGCGTGGTGCAGCAGGGCGCGGGCGACGCCGCGACGGCGGAAGGCGGGGGCGACGTGCAGGGTTTGCAGTTCGGCGCGATGCCCGGCGGCGAGGCTGAGATTGGCGAGGCCGGCGGGTTCACCCTCGACCCAGGCCAGCAGCAGGGCGCGGGTGGCGAGGGCGACGTCGGAGGCGGCTTTGCGCCAGGCGGGCTGGCTGCCACAGAGCGACTGCAAAGCCGGGATGGCCGAGGCGGCGGCGGCGGCATCGAGCGTGCGAACGACGATGCCGGTGAGTGGCTTGGTGTAGCCAAATTCGAGCGAGTTGGAGAGGTCTTCGAGAACGCGGATGGCGCCTTCGCGGATGTAGCCGTGCTTTTCGTAGAAGCGGTGGGCGCGGTCGAAACGGGTATCGGACCACAGCTTCATTTCCACCCCGCCTTGGGCGCGGGCGTAGGTTTCAGCGCGGTGCATCAGATGCTGCGCCAGCCCGGTGCCGCGCTGGCTGGCATAGGCGTAGACTTTGCAGAGCTCCCACACATCGCCCCCCAGCGGGCGGGTGGCGATCATGCCGACGACGCGGCCGGCCTGTTCGGCGACCCAGAGCGCGCCATGCTGCTCGGCGAAGTAGCTGGCGAGGGCGTGGAGTTCCGGCACCTCGCCATCGATATCGACGACGCAGCCGGGATATTCCAGCCAGCATTCGGTGAGCAGGGCGATGAAGCCGGCGGCGTCATCATCCCGTCCTGCACGGAGGACGGGGAGTGACACTATTTCAGGCCGCCGACGAAGGTGGCCATGCGGCGCATGGCTTCGTCGAGATCATCGTCCTTGGTGGCGTAGGAGATGCGCAGATAGGGCGACATGCCGAAGGCTTTGCCGGCGACGAGGGCGACATGGGCTTCTTCCAGGCAGGCCAGGGCGAAATCCGAATCGCTGTCGATTTTGGTGCCTTGGGCGGTGGTGCGGCCGAGGCAGCCGGCGATGTTAGGGTAGACGTAAAACGCGCCTTCCGGCTTGTGGCAGGTGATGCCGGGCATGGCGTTCAGGGCGGCGACGACGCGGTCGCGGCGGGCCTGGTAGATGGCTTTGCGCTGGGCGACGCCGTCTTGCGGGCCTTCAAGCGCGGCAATGGCGGCGGCCTGGCCGATGGAGGAGGCGCCGGCGGTGACCTGGCCCTGCATGTTGACCATGGCCTTGATCAGGTTTTTCGGCCCGGCGGCGAAGCCGATGCGCCAGCCGGTCATGGCATAGGTTTTGGAGACGCCGGAAATGATGACGGTGCGGTCGCGCAGTGTCGGCTCAACCGCGCAGAGGGTGGTGTATTGGAAGTCTGCGTACATCAGATGTTCGTACATGTCGTCCGACATGATCCAGACATGCGGATGGCGCAGCATGACATCGGCGATTTTGCGCAGATCGTCCGGGGTGCAGACGGCGCCGGTCGGGTTGTTGGGAAAGTTCAGCATCAGCCATTTGGTCTTGGGCGTGATGGCGGCTTCCAGGTCTTCCGGACGCAGGCGGAAGCCATTGTTTTCCGGGCAGTTGACGATCACCGGCACGCCGCCGACCAGCTTGGTCATCAGCGGGTAGGCGCCCCAGTACGGCGCGGGGATGACGACTTCGTCGCCATCGTTCACGGTGGCCATCAGGGCGTTGAAGATCGCCTGCTTGCCGCCGCCGCTGACGGCGATTTCATCGAGCGCGTACTCCAGCCCGTGTTCGCGCTGGAACTTCTTCTGGATCGCCAGCTTGAGCGGCGGAATGCCGTCTTGCGCCGGGTATTTGGTTTCCCCGCGCAAGGCCGCCTGGTGGGCGGCCTCGATCGCGTGGGGTTCGGTGTCGAAATTGGGTTCGCCGATGGTGAGCGCGATGACGCTATGGCCTTGGGCGCGGAGTTCACGCGCGCGGACGGTCATGGCGGTGGTGGCGGCCACTGGCACGCGTGCCAGCCGATCGGCGAAACCCGGCGTGGTCATGGTTTAGTGCATCCCCTGGCAGAATTTCTGGATGCGGCGGCAGGCCTCGGCGAGGCTGGCATCGTCGAGGGCGTAGCTGATGCGGAAATGGCCGGGGTAAAGGAAGGCCGAGCCGTGCACGGCGGCGACGCCTTCGTCTTCCAGCAGGGCCAGCACGAAATCCTCGTCGGTTGCGATCTTCTTGCCCGACGCGGTGGTTTGATTTTGAGGTCGTAGCGGAGATTTTGGTTTTCGAGGCGTGAGACTTCGACGACGTCGCCAATGAGGGCGCCGCGGAGGGAGGCCCAGTCATTGTCCCAGAGGCGGACGAGGTCGCCGACTTGGGGGGCGAGAGTGCGGGTGGCGTCGACGGAGTCGCAGCGGAGGAGGTCGTCGCCGGTGCCGCGGACCTGGCAGGAATCGACGATTTTTTGGAGTCCGGCGTTGGGGGTGGCGCGGATGATTTGGGCGTTGAGGAGGAAGGAGCGGTCGGTGATGAGGCGGATGGTGGAGACGTGGCGGGCGGTGGAGAGGACGCGGCCGAGGGGTGCGAAGTTGGCAAGAACGAGGGCGCCTTCATAGACGCCATCGGCGGAGCCGCGGTCGATGGAGCAGGTGTGGGAGTTAGCGCCGGCGGAGAAGCCGGTGATATTGGCGGGGATTTTATTTTGGGTCATGAGGTCGGGGAAGTTTTTCATTTGGTGGAGTTCGTCGAGGGCGTTTTTGAGGACTTCGACCTGGCTGATGAGGAGGACTTGCTGTTGGCGGAGGAGGGCGTTGTCTTCTTCGAGTTGGCGGAGGCGGTCGGTGCCGCCGAGGATGGAGGCGATGAGGCCGATCACGGTGGCACCGATAATGCCGGCCAGGGCACCCAGCGCCGC
>CAITOL010000052.1 GCA_903893975.1 uncultured Rhodospirillales bacterium
AGCACCCGCCGCCCGACCGCCCTGTAGAGCTGTCCGGTATCCAGATAGGGCAGCCCGAAATGCGCCGCCAACCGGCGTGCCAGCGTTCCCTTGCCGGCCGCCGCCGGCCCGTCGATGGCGATCACTCTCATGCCGAAATCGGCAATCCATTGCCGGCCAGGCGGTTCAGCAGTGCCGAAAACCCTGGAAAACTGGTGTCGATGAATGCCGCATCGTCAACCCGCACCGGCTTCGCCGCGGCGAGGCCCATCACCAGCGCGCTCATCGCCAGCCGGTGGTCCATATGCGTCACCACCAGCCCGCCGCCCGGCGGCGGCCCGCCGTTCCCGGTGACGATCAGATCGTCGCCGTCGATCTCCACCCGCGCCCCGTTCGCCTCCAGCAGCGCCGCGGTTGCCGACAACCGGTCGCTCTCCTTCACCCGCAATTCCTTCAGCCCGCGCATCCGCGTCACCCCGCTCGCGCAGGCGGCGGCCACCGCCAGCACCGGGTATTCGTCGATCATGCTCGGCGCCCGCTCCGGCGGCACCTCGACGCCGCGCAGTCCGGTGCTGCGCACTACCAGATCCCCCACCGGCTCGCCGCCCTCGGTCCGCGGGTTTCGCACCTCCAGCACCGCGCCCATCTCGCGCAGGGTCGTGAACAGCCCGGTCCGCAGCGGGTTCAGACCGACACCCTCGATGCAGACCTCCGAACCTGGCACCAGCAGTGCCGCGACGATCGGGAACGCCGCCGACGATGGATCGCCCGGCACCACGACATCGGCCGCCCGAAGCTCGGGTTGCCCGCGCAGCGTGATCGTCCTGGCATGGCCATCGACAGCCACATGCACCTCCGCGCCGAAATGCCGCAGCATATTCTCGCTGTGGTCGCGCGTGGCCTCACGCTCATGCACCACCGTCAATCCCGGCGCGTTCAGGCCGCAGAGCAGGATCGCCGACTTCACCTGCGCCGAGGGCACCGGCACGCTGTATTCAATTGGCAGCGCCTCGCGCGCACCTTCGATCGCCAGCGGCAGCCGCCCACCGCCCCGTGAGCTGAATCGCGCTCCGCACAACGCCAATGGCTCCGTCACCCGGCGCATCGGCCGCCGCCGCAGGCTGGCATCCCCGGTCATCACCGCAAAAAGGTCATGACTGGCAACAATCCCGGCCAGCAACCGCGCCGCAGTGCCGGAATTGCCCATGTCGAGCACATCTTCCGGCTCCACCAGCCCGCCAATGCCGCGCCCGGCCACCCGCCAGGCGCCCGGCCCCTCCTGCGTCACCTCGGCGCCCAGCGCCCGCATCGCAGCCGCCGTCCGCAGAACGTCCTCGCCTTCCAGCAGGCCGCAAATCCGGGTCTCGCCCACGGCAAGGGCCCCGAACATCAGGGCGCGATGGCTGATCGACTTGTCACCAGGGACTTGGATCGTGCCGGTCAGGCCGCGCGAAGGGCGGCCGGCGGAGAGCGGACGGGGGGCTGAGCTATGCATGCCGCGCGCATACCACGCGATCACGGGGTTTGACATACGGGCCTGTCGATGGCACAGGGCGCGCCCTCGCAGATTTTGCGAATTTTTGTCCCAGACCACAGGCAGAGACGATCGATGGCGAAGCCAGAACTCGGCACCAAGCGCATCTGCGTTTCGTGCACCACGCGTTTCTATGATCTCGGCAAGCAGCCCGCCGTTTGCCCGAAGTGCAACACGGAGCAGCCGGCCGAGCAGCCGCGCTTGCGCCGCAACCCCGGCAACGTGGTCGACACCCGCCGCCCCAAGGCTGCCCCGGTCCCCGGTCTCGAGGATACGGATGTCGAGGTCGAGGTGGTCGACGATGCCGACGAGGATGTGTTGGAAGACACCACAGACCTCGATGACGGCGAGGAAGGCATCGAGGTCGACGTGAACGTCGAACCCGAAGCCGGCGAAGAAGAGCGCTAAAACCTCCTGGCCACGCGCAGCAGCGTGGCCAGCAGCATGTCCCACGGCAGCGATACGCATTCCTTGGCCCGCCAGAACCAACGCCGCCGCCAGGCGCGTGTCGGTTCCGGCACCACAGGGCAGGCCCGCGCCGCAAACCCGGCAATCCGCAGCAGCAGCACGCAACGTGGCTGGTGGTATTTGCTGCTCGCCGCCAGCACCGGGCCGGTGTGCCCGGCAAGCAACCGCCTGACCGCCCGCACCGACTCCAGCGTATCCGTCGCCGTCGGCTCGATCAGGATATCCTCCACCGCAACGCACGCGTCCCTCAGCACCCCCGCCATCACCACCGCCTCGGCCGGCCCATGCCGCCCGATCCCCCCGGTCGGCACATAGAGCGGCCGCTCCAACGTCCGCCCATGCGCCAGCGCCGCCTGCACCCGCAACAGCAGCACACGGCTCGGCGTGCCATCGGGCTTCACGGCGGCGCCGAAGATCACAATCGCGGTACGGGTTGCCTGCTGCATCCGCCCAGGCATACAGAAGCGCGATGGAACTTCCCAGAACCCGCGGCTATTTCGGCATCGGCGCCGAAGGCACATCGAAATCGGTCAATGTCGGTGCGCTCCTGCGCACGGCGCATGCTTTCGGCGCGGCCTTCTGCTTCACCGTTGGCGCCGGGTTCGACGCCCGCGAGGGCCGCAAGGCCGACACCTCCGCCACTGAGACCCACGTCCCGTTCTGGCGCTACGACTCCCCCGAGACGATCGATCTCCCGCAGGGCTGCGTTCTCGTCGGCATCGAACTCACCGACGACGCGGCCATGCTGCCCTCGTTCCGGCACCCGCTGAACGCCGCCTATATCCTCGGCCCCGAGCGCTCCTCGCTCTCGCCCGCCGTGCTCGCCCGCTGCCGGCACGTCGTGCGTATCCCCACCCGCTTCTCGCTCAACCTCGCCGTCGCCGGTGCCCTGGTGCTCTACGACCGTCTGATCCAGCACGGCCGCTTCGCCAATCGCCCGGTGGCCGCCGGC
>CAITOL010000053.1 GCA_903893975.1 uncultured Rhodospirillales bacterium
CGGCCATTTCCGCTATCTCTCCGAAAGCTTCGGCGAATACATGCGGCAATACCAGTATCTGCCGGATTGGGTTGAGCGCCCGTTTAACCGGCTGGAACGTTCGTGGGTGTATCGCTCCGCCAAAGGCGTCTCCAACCTGGTTTCCTTCGGTTCGGAAGCCGTGCCCGCTTTCGTCTTCCGCAACGCCGCCTTCCCGGTGCTGGATGCGGAAAAAACCCCCTATCCCGGCAAAACCATCGGCATCGCCACCGGCCCCGGTGCCTGCCGCGCGCCCTACCTGGCGCAAAGTTTCTTCAACATCTCCGGCATGAGCTATGGCGCCCTCTCGCACGCCGCCGTCAGCGCGCTGTCGCGCGGGGCGCATAAAGCCGGCATCTGGATGGCCACCGGCGAAGGTGGGCTGGCCAGCTACCACCTCGAAGGCGGCTGCGACGTCATCATGCAGATCGGCACCGCCAAATACGGCGTGCGCGACGCGTCCGGCAATCTGTCAGACGACAAACTCCGCGCCATCGCCGCGCACGACAGCGTCCGCATGTTCGAGGTCAAATTGGCCCAAGGCGCCAAGCCCGGCAAAGGCGGCATCCTGCCCGGCGCCAAGGTCAACGCTGAAATCGCCGCCATTCGCGGCATCCCGGTCGGGCAAGACAGCATCTCCCCCAACCGCCACACCGATATCGGCAACGTCTCCGAACTCGGCGCCTTCGTGCTGCGCGTCCGCACCGTCACCGGCAAGCCGGTCGGGGTCAAATTCGTCGCCGGCGATCTGGATTTTCTCGATGCCTGGTTCGCCGACTGCGCGCTGCATCCCGATCATTGCCCGGACTACGTCCAGATTGATGGCGGGGAAGGTGGCACCGGCGCCGCCCCGGCCGCCCTGGCCGACTATGTGGGCCTGCCCATCACCCAGGCCTTGCCGCTGGTCGCAGAAGCCCGCGCCCGCCACGGCCTGGCGGACCGCATCCGCATCATCGCCTCCGGCAAACTCATCACCCCCGATAAAATCGCCTGGGCGCTGTGCATGGGGGCAGATTTCGTCTCCTCCGCCCGCGGCTTCATGTTCGCCCTCGGCTGCATCCAGGCGATGAAATGCGGCAGCGGCAGCTGCCCCACCGGCGTCACGGCGGTAGACCCGAAATTAATCCGTGGCCTGGACCCCACCGACAAAGCCGAACGCGTCGCCCGCTATGCCGCCCGGGTGCGAGAGGATGTGGAGATCATCGCCCATTCATGCGGCCTGCCCAATCCCAGCGCCTTCGCCCCGCGCCATGTCACCCAGATCGAGCGTGGCGTCGCCGGCTTCCGCAACGCCGGCACCTAGAGCATGATCGTATGAGGTTGGATCGGGGGCGGCGTCCGATTATGCTCTATGTCTTTGTTTAATCGTGCAATTTTATCCCTCGGTTGCAGCAACCTCAAGCGATATTGCACGAACCGCCTATTCCGCCGCCACCTTGCGCTTGGGCGCCGTTTGCACCATCGGCGCCAGTTCCGCCGCCCCGAACGAGCGCACCTGCCGCTCATTGCCCACCGGCCCATAGCCGGTCAGCCGCTGCACCGGCTGGCGGCCGATGCTGCTAATCAACTGCTCCATCGCCTCGGGCGCGAATTCCTGCCCATGCTCGGTGCCGGCGGCGCGGGAAATGCTTTCGTTCATCAACGTGCCGCCCATGTCGTTGGCACCCGCATTCAGGCAGGCCTTGGCCCCGTCCGGCCCCATTTTCACCCACGACGTCTGAATATTGCTGATGCCCGGATGCAGCACCAACCGCGCGACCGCATGCATCAGCACCGCCTCGCGAAACGTCGGCCCCTTGCGCGCCTGGCCGCGCAGATACATTGGCGCTTCCATATGCACGAAGGGCAGCGGCACAAACTCGGTAAACCCACCGGTTTCGCTTTGCAGGTCGCGCAGCACCAGCAAATGCCGCGCCCAGGAAATCGACTGCTCCACATGCCCGTACATAATCGTGGATGTCGTGCGCAGCCCCTGCCGATGCGCCGCCCGGATCGCGGCCACCCATTCGGCGGTGTTGATCTTATCCGCGCAGATAATGTCGCGGATCTCATCATCCAGAATTTCCGCCGCCGTGCCCGGCAACGTGCCCAACCCCGCCGCCTTCAGCCGCGCCAGAAACGCATCCAGGCTCAAACCCAGCGTCGCCGCGCCCTGGGTAATTTCCAGCGGCGAAAACGCATGGATATGCATGCCCGGCACCGCCGCCCGAATGGCCGTGCAAATGTCGATATAGGTCTGCCCGGTATAATCCGGATGGATGCCGCCTTGCAGGCACACCTCGGTCGCCCCGCGCTCCCACGCCTCCGCCGCCCGGCGCACAATCTCGCTCATATCGAGGTCGTAAGGGGTCCCGCGCAGCGCCTCATGCGTCTTTCCCTTGGAAAACGCACAGAACTTGCATTTATAGTAGCAAATATTGGTGTAGTTGATGTTGCGGTTGACCACGTAACGAATCACGTCGCCGCTCACCGCCTGGCGCAGCGCGTCTGCCGCATCCGTAACATGGTCGTAATCAATATCGCGCGCCGCGAACAGCCGCACAATCTCCGCCTCGTCCAGCCGCACGCCGCCGCTGGCACGCGCGACGATGCGGCGGATCTCCGGATCAACCGCGCTCAGCCGGGGCGCCGGCATCTGCGGAATCGTGGTGTTGCCCGGCGCCCAATCATCGGCGCGCGCAAACCCCTCGGCATCGATCATCCGCCGCACCGCGCCCGCAATCGGCGCCGGCAACCACCGGTCGGCCGCATTGGCATAGCTGGGATAAATCGGCAGGCGCTGCACCAGAATCTTACCCACCTCAGCCGTGCGCTGCGCCAGCACTTCCAACTCCGGCCACGGCGCCTCCGGGTTCACATGATCCGGCGTCACCGGCGACACGCCGCCCCAATCATTGATCCCCGCCGCCACCAGCCGCTCATACTCGCCCGGCGTCAGGTTCGGCGGCGCCTGCAGGTTCATCTCCGGCCCCAAAATCAACCGTGCCGCGGCGATGGTCCATAACAGATCGTCCAGATCCGGCTCCGGCGCCGCCGCCCGCTTGGTGTTCGGCTTGGCGCGGAAGTTCTGCACGATCACTTCCTGAATATGCCCGTGCTGCGCGTGCAACTCGGCAATCGCCACCAGCGAGTCCAGCCGCTCCTGCCGCGTCTCGCCAATGCCGATCAAAATCCCGGTGGTGAACGGTATCGCCAGCTCCCCCGCCAGCGCGATCGTCTCCAGCCGCACGGCGGGGACCTTGTCTGGGGAGCCATAATGCACCTGGCCCGGCTCACACAGCCGCGCGCTCACCGATTCCAGCATAATCCCCTGGCTCGCCGTCACCGCCCGCAGCGCCGCGAGTTCGGCCCGCGTCATCATCCCCGGATTGGCGTGCGGCAGCAGCCCGGTCTCCTTCAACACCAGCCCGCACATGGCCACGAGGTAGTCGATGGTGCTGGCATACCCCAATGCCGCCAGCCCATCCCGCGCCGCCTGGTAGCGCGCTTCCGGCTTATCCCCCAGGGTAAACAGCGCCTCCGTGCAGCCCGCCGCCGCCCCGGCGCGGGCAATCGCCAGAATCTCCTCCGGGCTCAGATACGCCGCATGCCCTTTCTTCGGCCGCTCGGCGAAGGTGCAGTAATGGCACACATCGCGGCAAAGCTTGGTCAGCGGAATGAACACCTTGCGCGAGTAGGACAGGTTGCGCCCATGCCCCTGGTCGCGCGACGCCGCTGCGGCTTGCAGCAGCTCGGGCAGGCCGGCATTGGCAATAAAAGCCAACGCTTCGTGATGGGCCGGAATGGCGGGCATGGTCGTCTCCGAAAACGCGTGCAACTATGGTGGGGTGATATAGCCGGATGCGCAATGCACCGCGGGGAATAGGGGAGGGCGGTCAGATGCAATTCGGCTTCAACGCACCAACGGCTGGGCCGCTCTCGGCGCCCGACGCGCTCATCCCCCTCGTCACCGGCGCGGAAGCGATGGGCTGGGACTACGCCACGTTTTCCGACCACGTGGTAATCCCCAACGCCATCCACGCTACCTACCCCTATTCCGACACCGGCGAATTTCCCGGCGGCGCCGCCGGCCCCCGGCACGAACAACTGACAGAAGTCGCCTTCATCGCCGCCAAAACCACCCGCCTGCGCCTGGTGCTCTCGGTCATGGTGGTGCCGCACCGCCCGGCGCTGCTCACCGCGAAAATCCTCTCCACCATCGATGTGCTCTCCGCCGGCCGCATCACCGTCGGCATCGGCGCCGGCTGGATGCGGGAGGAGTTCGAAGCCCTGCAAACGCCAGACTTCGCCGCCCGCGGCGTCGTCACCGATGAATATCTCGACGCCTTCAAGGCGCTCTGGACCCAATCCACCCCAAGCTTCGCCGGCCAATACGTCGCCTTCGACGATATTTCCTTCGAACCCAAGCCGGTGCAGACCCCGCACCCGCCGCTGTGGATCGGCGGCGAAAGCGGCCCCGCTTTGCGCCGCACCGCCCGCGTCGGCGATGGCTGGTATCCCATCGGTACCAACCCGACCTTCCCGCTCGACAGCCTCGCCCGCTATCAGGCCGCCACGACAAAACTACGCGGCCTCGCGGAAAAAGCCGGGCGCGACCCGTCGTCCATCACTCTGGCTTACCGCGTCGCCCGCTACGGCGGCCCGGCGGCGCTCGCCAGCGACGGCAACCACCAACTCTTCACCGGCGATAACAGCCAGATTGCCGCCGATATCGTGGCCCTGCGCGACGCCGGGGTCACCTCGCTCGATATCGGCTTCCCCGGCGCGAACGCGCAGGCCATGCTGCTGGAAATGCAACGCTTTCGCGATCAGGTGATCGCCCCCACACGAAGCTGAAACCAAGGCGGCAACACGCAGTTTTCTGACAGCAGCACCAAAAAACTTCCACCAAGATGAGGAACGTGGCGATGAAACTGGGAATCACATTGGCTATGGGCGGCGCGGCGCCGCGGCTGAATATCGAGTATGTGCTGGAAGCCGAGCGCCTCGGCTTCGATCAGGTCTGGACCGGCGAAAGCTACAGCACCGATGCAGTCACCCCCATCGCCTGGGTGCTGGCCCGCACCACCAAAATCCGCGCCGGCACCGGCATCATGCAAATGAACGCCCGCACCCCGGCCTGCGCGGCGATGACGGCGATGACCTTGCAAGCCCTCTCCGGCAACCGCTTCCTCTGCGGCGTCGGCCCGTCCGGCCCGCAGGTGATCGAGGGCTGGCACGGCCAGGCCTTCGGCAAACCGCTGGCGCGCACCAAGGAATACATCGCCATCATCAAAACCATCCTGGCGCGGGAAAAGCCGCTCAGCTTCCAGGGCGAACACTACCAGATCCCCTATGCCGGCCCGGACGCCACCGGCCTCGGCAAGCCGCTGCGCAGCATCATCCACGGCGACCCGTCGCTGCCGATCTACACCGCCTCCATCATGCCCGCCGGCCTGCGCGCGGCCGGTGAGGTCGCCGACGGCACCATCCCGATCTTCATGTCCCCGGAAGGTGAGGCGCTGGTCACCAAACCCATCCTGGAAGGCATGGCCAAAGCCGGGCGCGGCCAGGATATCAGCCAGTTCGCCGTCTCTCCGCACGTGAAAATCAAAGTCGGCGACCTCGCTGCCTGCCGCGACGCGGTGCGGCCAGAACTGGCGCTCTACATTGGCGGCATGGGCGCACGCGGCAAAAATTACTACAACGACTACGCCAAACGCCTCGGCTTCGCCGACGCCGCGATCAAAATCCAGGACCTCTACCTCGACGGTAAAAAAGACGCCGCCGCCGCCGAAGTCCCGGATGCGCTGATCGACCAGATCGCCCTGGTCGGCCCGGCCGACCGCATCAAGGGCCGGCTGGAAGCCTGGAAAGACGTGGGCCGCGCCGGCAAGGTCAACACCATGGTGCTCACCGGCGCAACGCCGGAAGCCATGCGCATCGTCGCCGAAGCGATGCTGTAACCCGCCTCCCGGCCAGCCCTGCGCCCAGGGCTGGCCGGGCCGCGCGGCTACGCGGTTTCGATCTCGAAGGTAATCTCGATATTGCCCCGCGTGGCATGGCTATACGGGCAGATTTTCTCGTGCGTCTCCTGCACCACCAGCTGCGCCTCCTCAGCCGACAGCTTCGGCAGTTGAATGTGCATCTGCACCGCAATGCCAAACCCGCCGCCCTCGCGCGGGCCAACCGATGTCGCACAGCGCACCACGGCGCCGGACACGTCTTTCCTGTGCATCCGCGCCGCCACTTCCAACGCGCCGCCAAAACACGCGGCATAGCCGGCGGCGAACAGATGCTCCGGCGTCGTCGTCCCCGGCAGGTCCGCCCCACCCATCTCCTTACGCACCGACAGGTTCACGCTCACGGACTGGTCGGTGGTCTCCGAATGCCCATTGCGCCCGCCGGTGCTGATCGCGGTGGCGGTGACAAGCGGTTTAATCGTGTATGCGGCCATGACAGGCTCCTGCGCTATCCGCTAGGACATTTCAGCGGCACCCGTTACATGTTGCGCCAGCCGCGAACGTCAACCGTTGCGGCGGCGATACTCCGCGTCCCCGGATGTGAAGGGCCTATGTCATGACCTGCGCCAGACCGGCCATCTTTGCCCGCCCCATCGCCGCCTTCGCGGGCCTGCTGCTCTCGGCCGCCCCGGCGGCGGCGCTGACGATCACCCCGTATTTCGATGCCTCCATCACCACCTCCGGCAATGCCGCATCGGTGGAAAGCGCTATCAATCAGGCGATTTCCACTGTCGATTCGCTCTATTCCAACACTGGCACGGTCGGCATTGTCTTCAGCCAGTCCAGCAGCGTGCTCGGGCAAAGTGAAACGGTGGATTACAGCATCGGCTATAGCGGCTACGTCGCCGCCCTTACGGCGGATGCCACCGCCCATCCCAGCAACACCATCCTGGCCACCGCCCTGGCGCATCTCAGCGCGGGCAATGATGCCAACGGCGCGGGCGCGATTGATGCAACCTCGGCATTTTTCCGCGCCGCACTCGGGTTTAACGCCACTGGCTGCTTCAACAGCGCCGGCGCTTTCGTCAACACCTGCGGCCAGAGCTACGATGGCGTCATCACCCTGGGCACCGGCCTGAATTACGGCACCACCCCGGTTGCCAACACCTACAGCGCCATCGCCACCGCCGAGCACGAAATCGACGAAATCCTCGGCGGCGGCGGCCAGGGCTCCACCCTCGGCCAGAGCATTGCCGCCTTCGGCCCGCTGGATTTGTATCGCTACAGCGCCGCCGCCACCCCCAGCTTCACCACCTCGGGCAGCGCAACCGCGTATTTCTCGGTCGATGGCGGCACCACCAGCATCGTGTCCTTCAACCAGACCGCGCCGGGGGATTATGCCGATTTTGGTGCCAGTGGAGACGTGCAATCCGCCTACGGCACGCCCGGCACCGTGCCGAGCTACACCACCGCCTCACCCGAATTCGCCATGATGTCCGCCATCGGCTATGACGCCGTTGCGGTGCCGGAACCAGGCAGCCTCGCCGTGTTCGCCTTGGCCGCGCTGGCCATGCCGCGCACCCGCCGCCGCCGGCGCTAGCCGCTACCCACTACATCGTCGACAGCACCGAAGGCGCCAACGCCACCGCTTTGGCAAACGGGTTGCCGGTGTTGCGGAACCGCACCTCCCCATCCGCCACCCCAGCGCCGAGCATTTCGTGGCGCGACGTGCAGGTCACCGCGACCACGCCACGCGCGGTATGGTGCGCCAGGAACTGGCGGGTTTCGCCTTCCAGCACCAGCCGGTCCTGCAAATCCCGCCACTCCGCCCGGTCGGTATCCTCGACGAACATCGCCAGAATCCCCGGCCGCGTGCCCGACAGCCGCGTCGGCGTCAGCGCGGCCAGCCGGCGGCGGATCGCCACCGCAATGTCATTCTCCCGCCCGGCGCGCGCCGCCATCACAAACACCCCGGCCCCGGCGGTGGTCACCGCCAGATGCGCCTCGGTGCCAAATTCCCGCCGCATCCCCGCCATCAGCCCCGCCTCATCCGCCTGCGCGGCGGCGAGCATCAGCGGGTCCAGCCGCAGCACGGCGGCGGCATCATGGTCAGACCGATTGCTGCCGCCGAGCATGCCGCGAATCCGCCCATGCAGCGCCGCCAGGCTCTCCGGCTCCCGCTTCAGCCCCTGCGGCAAGGTCAATTTCAGCACGTAGCGGCCGGGATGCGCCTCCAGCCAGGTTTGCAAATCCGGATCGATGCGGTCCACCAGCTGCACCCAGGCGCCGCGATGCACATCACGGCCTTCCTCGGCGGAAATCGTGTCGCACACAATCTCCGCCTCCACCCCTTCACGGGCGATCAGCAGGTCATACGGCGCACCGTCGGCCAGCCCGGCGAAATGCACGCTGAACCCACGCGCCCGCTGCGTCGTGGCAGTGCGGATCAGATGGAACAGCGGGATCAGCGTGTTCTCATCCTCTAGCCCGCTTTGCAACGCCGCCAGCAGCCGCGCCCGCCCATCGGCGGCCAGGCTCGCCGCCAGCTTGGCCGTCTGCTGCGCCAGCGCGACAATCTGCGCCTCCGCCAGCGCCAGCGGCCGATCCTCGCCCCGCGCCAGCCGATCCAGCGTCAGCTCCGGCAAATGGCGTTGCACCGCCGCCCGCCCGGCGCGGCGGCCGTTGCGGCACATGGCGGTAATCTCGGCAATCCGTCGGCGCCAGCGCACGGCACCAACAAGCTTAATGAAGCGCGCGGCTTCGGTGCGGGGGGAAACGGTCACGGCATCCTCGGGCGAACGAAGCGCCGATGATGCCACGCTTTCCTAGGGAGGGCTATAGAGGACTGCTGTTGTCCTGTTAATTTATTGAACTTGGGCGTGAGGCACGAAAGGCAAGGGGAAGCGCTTCTTTTTTGGCAAAAAAGAAGCAAAAAACTATCGAACTTTGGTCCCGGGCGCCCAAACCCCCCCGAA
>CAITOL010000054.1 GCA_903893975.1 uncultured Rhodospirillales bacterium
CCGCAGTCTGTCACCAACTCGCCCATCGTCGTCCTCCACATGGCACATCAGAAGGACACACACAGATTCAGCAATTCAGCAGTTTGTCACGCACTCATTCACCCGATTGCCCTGGCACGCCCCCCCGGGCAACGTGACATCGCCCCCGCCCTGCGCTACGTCATTGCCCCCATTCCGCTGCAACCAAGGCCCGCGCCCCCGCCATGACCAGTTCCAACGACATCCGCGCCACCTTCCTCGACTATTTCCAGCGCAACGGTCACACCGTCGTGGAAAGCTCGCCCTTGGTCCCGCGCAACGACCCGACCCTGATGTTCGCCAACTCCGGCATGGTCCAGTTCAAGAACGTCTTCACCGGCCAGGAAAAGCGGCCCTACTCCCGCGCCACCACCGCGCAGAAATCGGTCCGCGCCGGCGGCAAGCATAACGACCTCGATAATGTCGGCTACACTGCCCGCCACCACACCTTCTTTGAGATGCTGGGCAACTTCTCCTTCGGCGACTATTTCAAGGACCAGGCCATCCACCACGCCTGGACCCTGCTGACCAAAGACTTCGCCCTGCCGCAGGACAAGCTCCTCGTCACCGTCTACTCGGAAGACGAGGAGGCCGCCGCCCTCTGGCGCAAAATCGCCGGCCTGTCCGACAGCCGCATCATCCGCATCCCCACCTCCGACAATTTCTGGCGCATGGGCGACACCGGCCCCTGCGGCCCCTGCTCGGAAATCTTCTACGACCACGGCGACAAAATCCCCGGCGGCCCGCCCGGCAGCCCCGATGAAGACGGCGACCGCTTCATCGAGATCTGGAACCTCGTCTTCATGCAATATGAAGAAGGCCCGCCCGGCACCCGCAACCCGCTCCCACGCCCGTCGATCGACACCGGCATGGGCCTCGAACGCTTCGCCGCCATCCTGCAAGGCAAGCACGACAACTACGATACCGACACTTTCCGCGCCCTCATCCTCGCCAGCGCCGAGGTCACCGGCCAGGACCCGGACGGCCCGCACAAAACCAGCCACCGCGTCGTCGCCGACCATCTGCGCGCCTGCACCTTCCTGATGGCCGATGGCGTGCTGCCGTCGAACGAAGGCCGCGGCTACGTCCTTCGCCGCATCATGCGCCGCGCCATGCGCCACGCCCACATGATGGGCGCGCGCGATCCGGTGATGCACCGCCTCGTCCCCGCCCTCATCCGCCAGATGGGCGCGGCCTACCCCGAAATCGTCCGCGCCGAAACCTTGGTGACCGACACGCTGAAGCTCGAAGAAAACCGCTTCAAATCCATGCTCGACCGTGGCCTCGGCCTGCTGGCGGAAGAAACCTCCGGCCTCGCCGCCGGCCAGTCCCTCCCCGGCGACGTCGCCTTCAAACTCTATGACACGTTCGGTTTCCCGCTCGACCTCACGCAAGACGCCCTGCGCGAACAAGGCCGCACGGTCGACACCGAAGGCTTCAACGCCGCCATGGCCGAACAACGCCGCCGCGCACGCGCCGCCTGGGCCGGCAGCGGAGAGGCCGCCACCGAACACGTCTGGTTCGAACTGCGCGAGAAAATCGGCGCCTCCGAATTCCTCGGCTACAACACCGAAACGGCAGAAGGCGAAATCCAGGCCCTCGTCGTCGCCGGCCACCCCGTCGCCCGTGCCGAAGCCGGCGCGCAGGTCGCCGTGCTGCTCAACCAAACCCCGTTCTACGCCGAATCCGGCGGCCAGGTCGGCGACCACGGCACCATCCAGGGCCCCGGCTTCACCATCGTGGTGACCGACACGCAAAAGAAACTCGGCGAACTCTTCGTCCATATCGGCCACGTCACCGAAGGTGTGGCCGAACTCGGCAAACCCGTCGTCGCCGTGGTTGACCACGCCCGCCGCACCGCCATCCGCGCCCACCACTCCGCCACCCATCTGCTGCACGAAGCCCTGCGCCGTCGCCTCGGCACCCACGTGCAACAAAAAGGCAGCCTCAACACCCCGGACCGCCTGCGCTTCGACGTCTCCCAACCCACCCCGATCACCCGCGAAGACCTCGCCTGGGTCGAGGCCGAGGTGAACACCCGTATCCGCGAAAACTCCGAAGTCACCACCCGGCTGATGACCCCGGACGCCGCCGTCGCCGAAGGCGCGATGGCGCTGTTCGGCGAGAAATACGGCGACGAAGTCCGCGTCGTCGCCATGGGAAACAATGGGGGTGAAGGCGACACCGACCGCAAAGCCTGGTCGATCGAACTCTGCGGCGGCACCCATGTCCGCCGCACCGGCGATATCGGCCTGCTGCGCATCGTCGCCGAATCCGCCGTCAGCGCCGGCGTCCGCCGCATCGAGGCCGTCTGCGCCGACGCGGCGCTCGCCGTCATCGCCGAAAACGACCGCCGCCTGTTGGACATCGCCACCACGCTGCGCGCCGCCCCGGCCGAACTGACCGACCGCATCGCCAGCCTGCTCGAAGACCGCCGCAAACTCGAACGCCAGGTCACCGAGCTACAAAAGAAACTCGCCACCGGCGGGGCTGCCGCCGATATCGAAGACCTCGGCGGCATCAAACTCGCCGCCCGCAACCTGGGCGACGTCGCCCCGCGCGAACTCAAATCCCTCGCCGAAGCCATCCTCACCACAATCGGCTCCGGCATCGCCGCCCTGGTCAGCACCGCCGAAGGCAAAGCCAGCATCGTCGTCGCCGTCTCCGCGGACCTCGCCGCCCAACACAGCGCGGTCGACCTCGTCCGCGCCGCCAGCGCCGCCGTCGGCGGCAAAGGCGGCGGCGGCCGGCCGGACATGGCCCAAGCCGGCGGCCCAGACGGCGACAAGGCCGACGAAGCCCTGCAAGCCATCCGCGCCAAACTCCAAGCCTAACCCCCCACAAATCCCCCTCTCCCCCCGGGAGAGGGCCGGGGTGAGGGGCCTATTTATTCCGAAATCGCAACAAAACCCACGCAAAAAACCCTCAACCCCTCACCCCCGTTTTTGCGGCCACCAATCCTCCCGGATCGGCCCCGGCGACCACCCAAGCAGCCGCCGCCGCTCCGCCCGAGGTACCCGAACCCGCCCCGCGCGCGCCGCCCGCGCCTTGCGCACCCGCGCCACGACCAGCCCCGCCGCCGCCCCAACCCCGAGCATCCGGCACAACGGCCGCAAAATCCGCCCCACCGCCGGCGCCGCCGCCAAAATGCCAGCCATCTCCGGCTCCGCCAGCAACGCCTCAAGCTGGGAGCCATAGCCCGCCGCCTCATACCCCAGCGCGCGCACCAACCACCCCCGCCCCGCCGGCAACCGCAACCGCGCCGCCCGCACCCGCGCCACCGCACCCGCAGGCCCCGCCACCGCCGCAGCCTCAACCGCCCGCACCCGCCCAGGCCGAGCCACCGCCCGCCCAAACCGCTGCACCGACCGGTTCAGCCAACTCCAAAGCGCCGGAATCACCGCCACATACCGCGGCTGCCGCAACAACCCCCGCGCCACCAACGCCGCCAACGCCCCCAAAATAATCCCAAACCGCCGCGCCATCTCGGGCGCCGCAGCAAACCCGGGTGGGGGAGGGGCCGTAACACACATGGTAGAAAAAATAACCGATTCCACCAGCCCGCTGCAAGCAAAATCGCCCAGCATCCCCCGGAAATAGGAACGGCGGGCCGTGGCCCGCCGTTCATTCGGTGCGCCCGAAAGCGCTTGTTAACGGAAGGCCCGCGTTTCCCCATCGGCTAAAACAAGGCACGGTTTCCGAGGTAAACCATCCGTGATACGCATCGTTCTGTCAACGGGAGAAACGCCATGCCGTACCGTCTCGCGCTCGATATCGGTGCCAACTCCATCGGTTGGGCGGCATTAACCCTCTCGCCCGATGGTCACCCAATCGGCCTGGCGGATGCCGGCGTGCGCGTCTACCCCGATGGCCGCAACCCGAAGGATGGCTCCTCCAACGCCGCCGCCCGTCGCGCCCCCCGCGCCATGCGCCGTAACCGAGACCGCTATTTGCAGCGCCGCGGCAATCTTCTGAACGCGCTTACCCGCTTCGGCCTCATGCCGGCCGACCCCGATGCCCGCACACAAATCGCGGCCTTAGACCCGTTCGCCCTGCGCGCCGCCGCGCTGGAACGTCCGCTGCTGCCCACCGAACTCGGCCGCGCCATCTTCCACCTCAACCAGCATCGCGGCTTTCAGTCCAACCGCAAAACCGACCGTGGCGACAACGAATCCGGCCTCATCAAAGACGCCGCCGCCAACACTGCCGCCGAACTTGCCCGCACCGGCCACCTCACCCTCGGCAGTTGGCTCGCCGCCCGCCACCGCCGCCACGCCGGCGTTCGCGTCCGCCTCGCTGGCCGCGGCAAACTCGCCGCCTAAGCCTTCTACCCCCCCCGAGACATGCTGAAGGCGGAATTCGCCACCATCTGGGCCGCCCAATCCGCCTGGAACCCTGCCTTGACCGATGCCATGCGGGAAGCATTGCACGGCATTATCTTCCATCAACGCCCGCTCAACTCCCCC
>CAITOL010000055.1 GCA_903893975.1 uncultured Rhodospirillales bacterium
CAGATGAAGTTTTTTTGGTTCTTTTTGTTCACAAAAAGAACACCTTCCCCTTCCTTTCCCTCGCCCCTCCTTGGGGACCCAAACCATGCAAGCAGCACCCGAATTCGACCCAGCCCGCCTGGACGCGCATCTGCGGGCGCGGCTTGGCGGGCTTGCCGGCGACATGGCGCTGCAACGCATTTCCGGCGGCCAGTCCAACCCGACTTTTTTCGTCTCTTACGCCAACCGCCAGCTGGTGCTGCGCAAGCAGCCGCCCGGCCCGCTGCTACCCTCCGCCCATGCGATCGACCGGGAATACCGGGTGCAAAAGGCGCTCGCCGGCAGCGCCGTGCCGGTGCCGGAGCTGTTGTTTTACGAGGCGGACCCGGCGGTGATCGGCACCCCGTTTTACGTGATGGAACGGCTGGCCGGGCGGGTGTTCGCCGATGGCGCCTTGCCCGGCGTCAGCCCCGCCGAGCGCGCGGCAATGTATCGGTCGATGGCGGAGGTGATGGCGCGGCTGCATCAGGTGGATTTCGCCGCCATCGGCCTGGGCGATTACGGCCGCCCGGGCAACTACTTCGCCCGGCAGATCACACGCTGGATCCGGCAATGGGAGCTGTCGAAAACCCACGACATTCCGGAGATCGATCACCTCATCGCCTGGCTGCCCGCCAACGTTCCGGCGGATGAAGCCGCGAGCCTGTGCCACGGCGATCTGCGCACCGGCAACATGATGTTCCACCCGACCGAGCCACGGGTGATCGCGCTGCTGGATTGGGAATTATCCACCATCGGGCATCCGGCGGCGGACCTTGCCTACAACGCCATGTCCTGGCGCACCTTGCCGCAGGAATATGGCGGCATTCGCGGGCTGGATCTGCCCGGCCTCGGCATTCCCGCGGAAGCCGAGTATCTGCGCCACTACGTCGCCGCCGGAGGCTACGCCACCCCGCTGCAACCGTTTCACTATGCGTTTGTGATGTTCCGATTTTCTATCATTTTCGCCGGCATCGCCGCCCGGGCGGCCGCGGGCAACGCCGCCGCCGCCAACGCCGCCGAGGTGGGGGACCGGCTGACTTTGGCCCTGGCGCGGCGCGCGGTGGAAGCGTTGGCCGGTTAAACCCCGGCCGCCTGCCGACGGCGCCGCAGCGCGCCCAGCCCAGCCACGCCCGCCAGCAACGCCGCGACGCTTGCTGGCTCCGGCACCGCCGAGGCGGAGGCGGTGGACGCGGAGGCCGAGGAAATCAGCGTGGACAGATCGACCTGGCAATTAAAGCACTGCCCATTCCACTGGCCGGCGTTGGAGCCTGCCAGCGGGTCCCACAACACGTTGTTGCCATAGGGCGTGTAGATTTCAGACACCGCCTGCTCGTTCGGTGTTTTCCAGGCCGAATTGAGCGCACCATCGGCGATGCTGGTCCAGTAGCTGATATTCGCGTTCGAGCCGTTGAGCGTCTGGGTGCCGTTGCCGAACTTCATCGTGGCATCGCTGAGCGTTTCGGTCAGGATCGCGCCACCCGCGCCGCCATTATTCTGGGCGACAATGTGCAGGTAGGTATTGAGCGATGCGTTCAACGTCGTGCTGACCGATCCGTTGGTGATCGAACCGATTGAGGTTCCTAACACCGTGTTGTCGGTCGAAACATAAACCAGGCAATTATCATCGCAGGAGCCGGTCACCGTCAGCGTTTCCGCCGAGGCGGCCGAGGCGGTGAGCAAGCCGAACATAACCGCCGAAACGGCGGCAAACCAAGGTGCGACCTGCAAAATGTCGTTTCCTTCTGACTGAAATATCTCGTAACGAACCATGTCACGGATTCAGGCCATTCAGTCAAGAAGAATGATTAAAAAATATAATTTGTAAAATTATGTAGACGTTGCGCCGCTAAGCCGGCGGCGGCACGGTATTGGCCAGACACGGGTTCAGCAGCATCGCCGCATACCAAGCCGCCAGGTTGGGCCGGCCCTCGCGCCACGGTTCCGCCGCGAAACGGAAATCCAGGTAGCCCAGCGCGCAGGCCACCGTGATGCTGCCGATATCCAGCGTCTTGTGCGGCACCTCGCGCTCCAGCACATCCAGCGCCCGGGCCATCGCCGCGCGTTGCCGCTCCACCAGCGCCACGCGGCCTTCATCCAACGGCTTGGGCAGTTCGCCGCGCCGGATCAATGCCGCATCCAAAATCCCATCCGCGAGCGCCTGCAAGCGCAACGCCCGCCAGCGCGCACCGGGCTTGGTGGGGAACATCTCCATCGCATCGCCGATGCTGTCGAGGTATTCGCAGATCACCGGGCTGTCGAACAGGCCCACCCCGTCATCGGTCACCAGGCACGGCACCTTGGCCAGTGGGTTGGCGGCCAGCAGGTCCGGTGGGTTTTGCTGCGGCTGGGTCGGGATCAGCTCAATCCGCCCTTCAATGCCCCGCGCGATGGCGCAGGCCATCACCTTGCGCACATACGGGCTGGTCGCGGCATAAAACAGCTTCATGGTCGATCCCCCAACGGGCAGCGCGGCTGCCTCAGAATTTGTCTTTGCGGCTGCGCAGATCGGCCAGCACCGCCACCGTATCGGCCCGCAGGAACGGGTTGCAGGCCAGTTCGTCGGCGAGTTTGCTCGGCAGGGTAAACTGCCCCGCCGCCCGCTTGGCCTTCACCTGGGCGGCATAGGCGGCCAGATCGGCATTCGCCGGGTCGGCATGCACGGCAAAGCGGGCGTTGGATTCGGTGTATTCATGCCCGCAACACACCAGCGTATCTCCCGGCAGTGCGGCGAACTGCGCCAGGGAGGTAAACATCTCCGCCGCATTGCCTTCCAGCAGGCGGCCGCAGCCGAGGCTGAACAGCGTATCGCCCGGCAGCAGCACGCCGCCATCGGCGAAATAAAAGCTGATATGCCCGCGCGTATGCCCCGGCGTTTCCATCACCTGGGCGCTGCACGCGCCAAGCTGCACGGTATCACCGGCGGCCACCGCCTGATCCAGCTTCGGCAGCCGGTGCGCATCCGCCTTGGCGCCTACTACCTTGGCGCCGTAGCGGGCGCGGATGTCGTCCGTGCCGGCGATATGGTCGCCGTGGTGATGGGTCAGCAAAATCAGGTCCAGCCGCCCGCCAGCGGCATCAATCGCCGCGGCAACCGGCGCGACCTCCGCCGGGTCCACAATCGCGGTGGCGCCGGTCGCGGTGCAGCGCAGCAACCAGGCATAGTTATCGGACAGAATGGGGATGGGTGTGGCTGTGATCATGCCTACAGAATGCACCATTCGCCCCGCATCGCGCAAACGGCATAGCGATGACAAATCCCGTGCTATAACCCCGCCCCATGGCAACCGACGTGCAGGCGGCGACGGAATTTTATGCCTCCCGGCGCGGGGCGGTGGTCGCGCGTCTGCTGCGCGAGCGAATCGGTCGCCTCTGGCCCGATCTTACCGGGCAGGACGTGCTAGGCATTGGCTACCCCGCGCCCTATCTGCGCCTGTGGCGCGAACACGCCGCGCGCTGCATCGCGCTGACCCCGGCGCAAATCGGCATTGCCCGCTGGCCGGCCGGCAGTCCCAACCTGACCTGCACCGCCGATGAGGACGCGCTGCCCTTCGCGGACCGTAGTTTCGACCGGGTGCTGTTGGTGCACGGGCTGGAATCGGCCGAACACGTGCGCAAAATGCTGCGCGAGGTGTGGCGGGTGCTGAAGGATGATGGCCGGGTGCTGATCGTCGCCCCCAACCGCGCCGGGCTTTGGGCGCATACCGACAGCACGCCCTTCGGCCAGGGCCAGCCCTATTCCCCCGGCCAGATCGGCCGCCTGCTGCGCAACGCGCTGTTTCGCGAGGAACGGCGCGATACCGCGCTGTTCGTGCCGCCCACCGATCTGCGCCTCGCCCTGCGCGGCGCGCCGTTATGGGAACGCAGCGGCCGGCGCCTGCTGTCTGGCCTCGCCGGCGTGACCCTGACGGAGGCGAGCAAGGACCTTTACGCCGTCATCCCGCTCAAGCGCGGCTTCCGCCGCATGGTGCTGGCGGAAGCGCCCTAAAGCCCGGCCAGTTCTTCGAGCAGATAATCGGCGAACAAAGCCGGGTTTTCCGCGAACGGGAAATGCCCGATCCCCTCCATGGCGCGGAACCGCACGCCGGGGATTTTCGCCGCCGTCGTCTGCGAGGCTTCCACGGTGCAGGAATAATCGTATTCCCCGGTCAGCATCACCAAGGGGCAGCGTTGCGTGTCGATCTTGGCCACCCGGTCGCGCGCATCCCACTCGCCGGAATAGAAATGAATATCGCCCCAGAACACGCCGGGGCCGCCTTGGGCGTAGTGCCACAAAACCTCCGTCGCGCATTCGGCCGGGCTTTGCGGCGCCATCAGCCCGTGCACCCATTCCGGCACGAACAGCGTCTGGTTCACCTGCGGATGCCAGGCGAAATCGGTTTGCCGGCCGGCGATATGGTCGCATGCCTCGCAGGCGATAATGGCGCGGAACGCCTCTGGGTGGCGATAGGCGAGTTCCAGGCAGATTTCCCCGGACATCGACGCGCCGAGCACGATCGGCTTGTGCAAGCCGGATGCGGCGATGAAGCCCATGATCGTCTCGACATAAAAATCCGTATTCAGCCGCCATTGGCCGGGCAACGCGCCGGCCGGCGGCGCGCTGCGACCGTGCCAGGGCATGTCGAAAGCGGTCAGCCGGTAGTTCTCGGTCAGCCGCGCATCGGCCATCAGCCGGTGGAACTGCCGTGCGTCGGCACCGGCGGTGTGCAGGCACAGAATATCCTGCCCGCGCCCGGCCTGTTCATAGAACAGCGCATAATCCTGCCCGGCGAGCCTGGCCGGCACATAGCCCCCTGCCGGCGTCGCCGGGGCGGTGGGGACCGATGGGCGCAAACTGTTCGGCACCGGCAGGGCATGGCCCAGCGCCAGCCATTTGCCAATTTCCAACACCCGGCGCAGCACATGGCAGTGCTGGGCGAAGGCCAGCCGGTCGCCGGTCACCTGCACCCCGGGCACCCGCGCCAGCATGGCCAGCGCCACGTGGTGATGCCGCGGCGGGACGGGTTGCAGGAATTTCGCCCACACCGCAGGCGGGGCGGCGAAGCAGAACTGCACCTGCTGCGGTGCCGCGCCAAAGCGGAAAATGGCCTGATGGCCGGCATCCACCTCGACAGCGAAGCAGGCATTCCACGGCCCGGCGAACCCCGCCAGCACCGCGTCGGCCGCACATGCCGCCTGCCAACCCGTCACAAACGCATCCCACGCCCCGGTCGGCCACATCGCTTGCACTCCCTGCTTCGCTTGTGCCGGCTGTTGGCGCCGGCCTATCGTGCGCATAGCACGCAGATTGTGCGTTGAAACCCTGGGGGACTGAATGACGGATACACCGAACTGGTCGCGGCGCACTTTGACCGCGCAGGCAATGGGGCATGTGGACCCCGCAACCGGTGCCGTCGTGCCGCCGATCCATCTTGCCAGCACCTATATCCGCGACCCGGATAACCAGTATCGCGCCGGCTATATCTATGGCCGGCCGGACAACGCCACCGTGCGCGAAGCCGAAGGCATGATCGCCATGCTGGAAGGTGCGGCGGCGGCGATGATCCTGGGCAGCGGCATGTCCGCCGCCACCGCCGTGTTCATGGCGCTGCAACCGGGTGACCACATCATCGCGCCCACGGTGATGTACTGGGGCCTGCGCAACTGGCTGATCAACGATGCGGTTGCCTGGGGCCTGAAGGTGGATCTGGTAGACACCTCCGACCTCGCCGCCGTGCAGGCCGCCATCCGCCCAGGGCAAACCAAGCTGATCTGGCTGGAAACCCCGTCCAACCCGATGTGGTCGATCGCCGATATCGCCGCCATCGCCAGCCTGGCGCATGCCGCCGGTGCCATTGTGGGCGTGGATTCCACCGCCGCCACCCCGATTTTGAGCCAGCCGCTGGCGCTGGGGGCGGATATTGTGATGCATTCCGCCACCAAATACCTCAACGGCCATTCGGACGTGATTGCCGGCGCGCTGGCCACCGCGAAGGTGGATTCGTTCTGGGGCCGTATCGACCGGGTGCGGCGCAATTTCGGCCAGATCCTCGGCCCGCTGGAAGCCTATCTGCTGATCCGCGGCATGCGCACGCTGCCGCTGCGGGTGGCTGCGGCCTGTAGCGCGGCGATGGAACTGGCCACCCGCTTTTCCAACCACGCCGCGATTGCCGAGGTGCTGTATCCCGGCCTGCCCGACCATCCCGGCCACGCCATTGCCGCACGGCAGATGCAAGGCGGCTTCGGCGGCATGCTGTCGATCCGGCTACGCGGCGGGGAAGCGGCGGCGATTGCCACGGCGGCGAAGGTGCAACTGTGGAAGCGCGCCACCTCGCTCGGCGGGGTGGAAAGCCTGATCGAACATCGTGGCTCGATCGAAGGGCCTGGCTCGCCCTGCCCGTTGGATTTGCTGCGGCTGTCGGTGGGAATTGAGTCGGTGGATGATCTTTATGCGGATCTGGATCGGGCGATGAAGGCGTAATGAACAGGGTGTTCTTTTTGTCCGCAAAAAGAACACCTTACCCCGAAGCGCGTTGCCCAAAAATCATCCGCCGCAACCCCACCCATTGCTGCGCCAGATAGCTCCCGGTCGCCAGTTCCTCCTCGGCCGTAGGGTCCCCGGTGGTGACGAAATCGGCCGAGAAGTCGGCGGTGCCGAACAGCATGTCCCACCACGGCAGCACGGCGCCGTAGTTGACGCTGACCAGGCCGGCGGCGGTGACGCCGTGATGCGCGCGGTGGAAGCGGGGGGAGACCAGCAGCCGCTCGCCGAGCCAGCCGAAGCTGACGCGGGCATTGGCGTGGCTGAGGCTTTCGAGGAAGCCGAGCAGCAGCACCAGCAGCGGAAATTGCAGCGGCGGGATGCCGATGAGCAGGGCGATGGCGGTGCGCCAGACGAAGGCGAAGATATCATCCAGCAGGTGGTTGCGGTCGTCGGACCAGAAGGTCATCTGCCGTTGCGCGTGGTGCAGGGCGTGCAGCGAGTACCACCAGTTGAACACGTGGCTGAGCCGGTGGCGCCAGTAATCCGAACAATCCAGGATGATGGCGTAGATCAGGAAGGTGGGCACAGGGTGGCCGAGCAGTGCCGGGATCAGCCGTTCGATGGTCGGCGGCACCCAGCCTTCGTCGGTCAGTGCGCCGTTGAGCATGACCTGCAATTTGTAGAACAGCACAAAGGTGATCAGCGGCAGCAGGCCGACGCGGGCGATGAGGGTGTAGAGAATATCCACCCAGACCGCCTGGGCGTTTGGCCAGCGTTCCACCGGGCGCCACCATTCCAGCGGCATGCAGACGGCCAGGGTGACGACGACCTGGATGGCGCCGTAGACGGCGAACAGCGCCCAGCCGAAGGAGACGTCTTCCCACTCCATCAGGCCGAGGGCGTAGAGCGCCGGCAGCAGCAGCGTTTCCTGCAGCCAGCCGGCGGCGTTATCGGCCAGCGCGATCATTTTGCCGCGACCGCTTTCGGGTTGAGGTAAATGCCGTGCGGCGAACGGCCGACGGCGATGGTGGTGAAGGTGCCGCTGGCCGGGTCCAGCACGGCGACTTTGTTGGCGAAGCGCAAGGTGTACCAAACATGGCCATCGGGCGCGAAGATCAGGTCATCCGGGCCGCCGGGCAGTTTGTAGGTGCGGATGACCTTGAGGCTGGTGGCGTCGATCACGGTGCTGGTGCTGTCGATGCGGGAATTGACCCACAGGGTTTTGCCGTCAGGCGCACGGAAGATCTGGTGGGTGCCTTTACCGATCTTCAGACGCTCGATCACCCGACCGTCACGCGGATCGACCACGGCGACATCGTCGCTGCCCATATTGGCGACCAGAATGCGGCCGTTCTGCCAGATCAACCCCGCCGGGGCTTTGCCGACCGGCACATCCCAGGCCACCGTCATGGTTTGCAGGTTGATCGCGGCCAGCTGGTCGGTGCCTTGCAGGGTGATGAACACCATTTTGCTGTCGGGGCTGTAGTCCAGATGGCTGGGCATGGATTTCAGCGGGAAGCGTTTCACCAGATGGTAGGCGGTGTCGTAGACATCCACCTGGGCGCGGGCGAGGCCGGTGACGACGAGGAATTTGCCGTCCGGGCTGAAGCCGAGCTGGTAGGGATCGGCCACCGGAATGCGGCGTTTGAGCGCGAAGGTGGTCGGGTCTAGCGCCAGCAATTCGTTGCCGACGGTATCGCCCACCAGCAGGTCCCGTTGATCTGGGGTCAGCGCCCAGTGATGCGGTTCGCGCAGCACCGGAATGCGGCCGGTTTCTGCCTGGCTGTCGATATCGACGATGCTGAGGGAGGCGGCGGACGAGTTCATCACCAGCACCGCCCCACCGGCCCACGCGGGGGCGGCGGCGAGCAGGAGCAGGGCGGCGATGAGCGGGGTGCGAAACATTCTAAGCCTCATGCAAACTGGAGTGAGCGTCGCCCCCCGGCGCGCGGCCGCGCCGGATGCGACGCGAAACCGAAGCGGTTTTAGCACCACCTTGGGCCGTGCCGACAGTGCGCTGTGGCATGGCTGGGGCAGCGGGGCAGAAATACGCGCCCATGCCACTTCTCAGCGGCAGACATGTTCTTATATCAAGCGGTTTGCCCGCTCGGGCCGCGACTATCATGGTGACGCCTCTTGCCGCGAAACGGCTGCGGATGCATACGACACCTGCACATGACGGCGGTTCGCAGCCCATCACGCAGTGCCGCCCGCAGGAAAGGATGATCGGATGCGCCTAGCGGTGCTGAAAGAAAATCGCCCGGCCGAAGCACGCGTCGCCGCCACCGTTGATACCGTCAAGAAGCTGATTGCCCTGGGGCTGACCGTTGCGGTCGAGGCCGGTGCGGGCAATGGCTCGGCGGTATCCGATGACGACTACCGTGGCGCTGGGGCGGAAATTGCTGCCGATGCCGCCGCGGTGCTGGCAGGGGCAGATATTGTGTTCGCGGTGCAGATGCCGGATGCGGCGACGCGGGGCTTGATGCCGCGCGGGGCCAAGCTGGTTTGCATCGCCGGCGCGTTCGCCGATGCGGAACTGGTGCCGTCGCTGGCGGCGGCCGGGATTGATGCGTTCGCGATGGAGTTGTTGCCCCGCATCACCCGTGCGCAGTCGATGGACGTGCTGTCCAGCCAGGCGAATCTGGCCGGCTACCGCGCGGTGGTGGAAGCGGCGGGCGCGTTCGAACGTGGCTTCCCGATGATGATGACTGCGGCTGGCACCGTGCCGCCGGCCCGCGTGTTCGTGATCGGCGCCGGGGTGGCCGGGTTGCAGGCAATTGCCACCGCCCGCCGGTTGGGCGCGATTGTCTCGGCGACCGACGTGCGGCCGGCCGCGAAGGAAGAAATCAAGTCGCTCGGCGCGACCTTCGTCGGCGTGGAGGACGAGGAGACGGCGGCCCAGAAGGGGGCTTACGCCAAGGAAATGAGCGACGCGTTCCGCCAGAAGCAGGCGGACCTGATGGCGACCACGGTGGCGAAGAACGACATCGTGATCTGCACCGCCCTGGTGATGGGCCGCAAGGCGCCGGTGATTGTGACCGAGGCGATGGTGCGGAGCATGAAGGCCGGCAGCGTGGTGGTGGATCTGGCGGCGGAAGCCGGCGGCAACTGCGCGCTGACGGTGCCGGGTGAGAGCATCGTGACCGAAGGCGGTGTGCGGGTGCTCGGCTGGGCGAACTGGCCGGCGCGCATCGCGGTGGCAGCGAGCAACCTCTATGCCCGCAATCTGCTGACCTTCCTGACCACCTTCTGGGACAAGGAAGCCAAGGCCCCGAAGCTGCCCGATGGCGATGACATCGTGAAGGGCACGCGACTGACCCATAACGGGGCGGTTGTGCATGCCAGCTTCGTGGCCCCCAACGCTGCGTAACTCTGCGGCCTGATCTGGAGATCTGCCCATGACCCCCGCCCAACTTGCTGACCAGGCCGCCCAGCTGGCCGAGAACTTGCGTGAATTTTCCGCCGCAGCCGGCCCGGTGGCCGAAGCGGTGGAACCGTTTGTGTTCCTGCTGGCCATTTTCCTGATGGCCTGCTTCGTTGGTTACTATGTGGTGTGGAACGTGACCCCCGCATTGCACTCGCCGCTGATGGGCGTGACCAACGCGATTTCCTCGGTGATCGTGGTTGGCGCCATGCTGGCAACCGGCCTGGGGGACAGCCCCTGGGCGATTGGCTTCGGCTTCGTGGCGGTGATGCTGGCGTCCGTCAACATCTTCGGCGGCTTCGTCGTCACGCAGCGGATGCTGCAAATGTTCCAGAAAAAGAAGTGAGGCCAAGCACATGTCCGCAAGCCTGACTTCCATTGTCTACCTCATCGCCGCGGTGCTGTTCGTGCTGGCGTTGCGCGGCCTGTCCCACCCCGAAAGCGCCCGGCAAGGCAACCGCATGGGCATGGCCGGCATGGCGCTGGCGATTGTTGCCACACTGGTGCATCACGGCATGGCCATCCAGGGCATCGGGCTGATTCTGCTGGCGATGGTGATCGGCGGCGGCGTGGGCACGTTTGTGGCCCGCCGCATCCAGATGACGGCGCTGCCGCAATTGGTGGCGGCGTTCCATTCGCTGGTGGGTCTGGCGGCGGTGTTCGTCGCCGCCGCGGCGTTGAACGCGCCGGAAGCCTTCGGCATTGGCACCGCCGGGCATTTGCATCAGCAAAGCCTGGTGGAAATGTCGCTCGGCCTCGCCATTGGTGCCATCACGTTCTCCGGTTCCTTGATTGCGTTTGCCAAGTTGCAGGCGCTGATGAAGGGCAACCCGATTACGTTCCCGTATCAGCACCAGTTGAACCTGGGGCTTGGCATCTTGCTGGCGCTGCTGATCGTGGTGTTCGTCGTCACCGGCAGCCAGAGCGTGTTCTGGGCGATCGCGGCGCTGGCGATTGCGCTCGGCTTCCTGCTGATCATCCCGATCGGTGGGGCGGATATGCCGGTGGTCGTGTCCATGCTGAACAGCTATTCCGGCTGGGCGGCGTGCGGCATCGGCTTCACCATCCAGAACCTGGCGCTGATCATCACCGGGGCGCTGGTCGGTGCCTCCGGCGCGATTCTGTCCTACATCATGTGCAAGGGCATGAACCGCAGCATCATCAATGTGCTGCTCGGCGGCTTCGGCACCGATAGCGGGGCAGCGGCCGGGCCAGCGGCGAGCGGGGATCGCTCGGTGCGAGCCGGCGCGGCTGAAGATGCCGGGTTCATTATGAAGAATGCGTCCAAGGTGATCATCGTGCCCGGCTACGGCATGGCCGTGGCGCAGGCGCAGCACGCGTTGCGCGAAATGGCGGACACGCTGAAGAAAGAGGGCGTGGAAGTGAAGTACGCCATCCATCCGGTGGCCGGGCGTATGCCGGGCCACATGAACGTGCTGCTCGCCGAAGCCAACGTACCGTACGACGAAGTGTTCGAACTGGAGGAAATCAACTCCGAGTTCAGCACCGCGGACGTGGTTTACGTGATCGGCGCGAACGACGTGACCAACCCGGCGGCGAAGACCGATCCGAGCTCGGCGATTTACGGCATGCCGATCCTGGAAGTGGACAAGGCGCGCACGGTGCTGTTCGTCAAGCGGTCCATGGCCTCGGGCTACGCCGGAGTGGATAATGAACTGTTCTTCCGGCCGAACACGATGATGCTGTTTGGCGACGCGAAGAAAATGACGGAAGAAATCGTGCAGGCGCTGTCGCACTAAGCTGCCTGCCCGACCGTCCCCGCATGCGGCGTGCCCCATTGGTGGGGCGCGCCGTTCGCGTTAAAAGGGCTAGAGTTTTCGATCCTGAAGGAATGCATGGAATGACCGACTATGTCTTCGCGCCACCGTCCGTTGCCGCGGTTCCCGTCGCTGGTGGCGGCAGTTTTCCGGTTCGTCGGGTGTTTTGCGTCGGCCGCAACTATGCCGCCCATGCGCGGGAGATGGGGTCTGACCCGGATCGGGAATTGCCGTTCTTCTTCTGCAAGCCCGCCGATGCGCTGCTGACCGATGGCCAGGACATGCCCTATCCACCGATGAGCAAGGACCTGCACCACGAGATGGAGTTGGTGGTGGCAATCGGCAAAGGTGGCGCGAATATCGCGGAGGCCGATGCGCTCAGCCATGTCTGGGGCTACGCCGCCGGGCTGGATATGACGCGACGCGACCTGCAGAACGCGGCCAAAAAAGAAGGCAAGCCCTGGGATATGGGCAAAGGCTTCGACCACTCGGCGCCGATTGGCACCATGATCCGTGCCGCCGACCTGCCGGACCCGACCAAGGGGCTGATCGAGTTGAAGGTGAACGGCACCGTCCGCCAGACCTCCGACCTGTCGATGTTGATCTGGAGCGTGGCGGAAACTATCGCCTATCTCTCCAAGCTGGTGACGCTGGCGCCGGGCGATCTGATCTATTCCGGCACGCCAGAAGGTGTTGCGGCTGTGCAACGTGGGGACGTGCTCGAAGGCGTGGTGGCCGGCGTTGGCACGGTGCGAACCAAAATCGTCTGAAGCCTGAGGGTGGCTGGGGCTACGGCCCCAGCAGCACGTCGCGCGCCTGGTTGATGCGGGCGGCCAGCCAGTCGGACCCGCCGGCATCTGGGTGCGCGGCCCGCATCAGCCGATGATGCGCCGCTTTCACCTCCGCCGCGCTGGCCTCTGATTTCAGGCCGAGTATCTCGAGCGCCTCGGTGCGGGCCATCGTCCCCGGCGGCCGGGGCGGGGTGGTACCGCCCGGTCGGCGCGGCATGTCCTGGCTCATCCATTGCCAAACCATCGGGCCGAGCAGGAACAGAGCGCTGATCGCCAGCGCCCCCTTGCCAGTCAGAAACAGCAAGGCCGCCAGCGACAGCCCAGCCAGCGCCAAGGTCCAGCCGCCGAATTGCTTGATGCTGGACAGCTTCGCGCGGGAAAACATCCCCAACGCCCCCATCATCACCGCCAGCGTCGCCAGACCGAGCAGGAAGACGATCACCCTATCCCCCGCGCGCCCGCAAATCCCGCGCTTCCAGGGCCGCAACGGCGGAAATATTCACAATCCCCCGCGCCGTCACGCTCGGCACCAACACATGGATCGGCTTGGACATGCCGAGCAGCAGCGGCCCCACCGGCAGACCGTCCACCGCCGACTTCAGCAGCGTGAACGCGATATTCGCCGCATCCAGGCTCGGCATCACCAGCAGGTTCGCCCCCCCGTCAAGCGGGCTGTCCGGCACCGCACGGCTGCGGATAATCGGGTCGAGCGCGGCATCGGCATGCATTTCGCCGTCGATTTGCAACTCCGGCGCCCGCGCGCGGATCAACGCCAGCGCCGTGCGCATCTTGCGCGCACTCGGGGAGTTGGAGGCCCCGAAGCTGGAATGCGACAGCAGCGCCGCCTTGGGGGTAATGCCGAAGCCGGTCAGCACATCGGCCGCCAGCAACGTCATCTCGGCAATCTGCTCGGCCGTTGGGTCCGGGTTCATATGCGTGTCGCAAATGAACAACGCCCGTTCGCGCAAAATCAGGCACGACAGCGCATAAATCCGGCTCACCTCCGCCCGGCGCGGGATGATCGGCATGATGTATTCCATCTGCCGCCACCAGTCGCCAGACCCACCGCAGATCGCCACATCCGCTTCCCCAGCCTGTAGCAGCATCGCCGCCGTCACCGGGCTGCGGCCGAACACCCGCCGCGCCGCCGCGTCGGGCGGGGTGCCGCGCCGGCCGACCAATCGCTGATAATCCGCAACCAATGGCTCGCACACCCCGGTATCGGCGTTCGGGTCGATCACCCGCACCTGCCGGGCGAGGTCCATGCGCAGGCCCATATCCCGCACCCGCGCCTCGATCACGTGCCGCCGCCCCAGCAGGATCGGGTGCGCCACCCCTTCATCCACCAGGATCTGCGCCGCCCGCAGCACCCGCTCATCCTCGCCCTCGGCATACACAATCCGCGCCGGGGCCGCGCGCGCCTGTTCGAACACCGGATGCATCAACTCGCCAGAGCGGAACACGAACCGTTCCAACTCGTGCCGATACGCATCGAGGTCGGCAATCGGCCGCGTTGCCACCCCGCTCTCCATCGCCGCCCGCGCCACTGCGGGGGCAATCTGCAGTATCAGCCGCGGGTCGAACGGCTTGGGGATAATATAGTCGCGGCCAAACACCGGCGCGGTCCCGCCATAGGCCGCCGCCACCACCTCGCTGGCCTCCACCCGCGCCAGCTCGGCAATTGCCTCCACCGCAGCGACTTTCATCGCCTCGTTGATCGTCGTCGCCCCCACATCCAGCGCACCACGAAAGATGAACGGGAAGCACAGCACGTTGTTGACCTGATTGGGGAAGTCGCTCCGCCCGGTCGCCATAATCGCATCCGGCCGCACCGCATGCACCAAGGCCGGCAGAATCTCTGGCTCCGGATTGGCCAACGCCAGAATCAGCGGCTTCGGCCCCATCTTCTCCAGCCATTCCGCCTTCAGCACCCGTGGCGCGGACAGGCCCAGGAACAAATCCGCCCCATCCAGCACATCCGGCAGCGCCCGCGCATCCGTCTCCCGCGCATAGCGCGCCATCCGCGCATCCAGCCCGTCGCGGCCCGCGTGCACCACGCCCTTAATATCGGTGAGCGTAACGTTCTCCGCCTGCACCCCCATCGCCACCAGCAGATCGACGCACGCCATCGCCGCCGCCCCGGCGCCCGAGGTCACCAGCTTCACGTCCTGCAACCGCTTGCCCTGCAGCACCAGCCCGTTGCGCACCGCCGCCGCCACGGTAATCGCCGTGCCATGCTGGTCGTCATGAAACACCGGAATGCGCATCCGCTCACGCAACGCCGCCTCAATCGCAAAGCACTCCGGCGCCTTGATATCTTCAAGGTTGATCGCGCCAAAGGTCGGCTCCAGCGCCGCCACCACTTCAACGAACTTGTCCGGGTCCTGCTCGTTCACTTCGATATCGAACACATCGATCCCGGCGAACTTCTTGAACAGGACGGCCTTGCCCTCCATCACCGGCTTGCCGGCCAGCGCACCGATATTGCCCAAGCCCAGCACGGCGGTGCCGTTGGAAATCACCGCCACCAAATTCCCGCGCGCCGTATACAGCCACGCCGCCTCAGGGTCGGCGGCAATTTCCTCGCACGCCGCCGCCACGCCAGGGGAATAGGCCAGCGCCAGGTCGCGCTGCGTCGCCAGCGGCTTGGTCGCCTCAATCGCCAGCTTCCCCGGTCGCGGCAACCGGTGATAGTCCAGCGCCGCCTGACGCAGATCGTCGTCCATATCCCACTCTCCCTCGGGCCTAAGCCTGCGTCTAAACGACCGCCCGCGGGGAGGGAAGCCTGAGCATGTGCGTCAAATCGGGCACGCGCCGGATGCGCATTGCAGATGCGCGGTATCCACCGCCTCATGCAGCCCCGGATCTTCGATGCTGTTTACCAACGTGATGAACGCATCCAACGCCATATCTTCCTCGGGCAGGTATTCGTAGCCCATTTCCGCTTCCGGGTTGCTCGGCAGAATCGCGCAGCAGCGGATCGTCGGCTGGTTCTCCAGCACAATCGCCCGAAACTCCGGCAGGCTATGCCGGCTGGTGTCGAACTTCAGCGTGTAGGAAACCTGGTTGCCCCGCTCCGCCCCAATCCAATGTTGCTCCAATAGCCGCAGCCAGGCGAATTGCTGCGCCGGGCTTGCTTCCGATGCCGTCACCGCCTGCTCACCAATCCCCAGCCGCTGAATGCGCGGCAGGGTGGGAAAGCCCACGATCGCCATGCCCGGAAAGCTGGTCAGGCTGCGCACCGGGTAGCCGCGCGCCGCGTATTGCGCCAGCAACGGGTCGCTATCCGCCGTCCAGTCGCCGTTTTCATCGCGTGTGCCCTTAAACTGCACCCAACGCAGATACTGTTTGCGCGCCGGCAGATGCGCGCCTTCGGTCAAACCAAAGAGTTTCGATGTCGTTCCAGCCGGCTTCACCGTCGTCACCGTAAACGGCGCGGTCATGCCAAGTTCCTCGGCGTAATGGTCCGCCTCCTCCTTGGCCGCGTCCGACAAATGGCTGAGCATCTGGTAGAACGGCGCCGCGCGGTCCGCGTCCAGCAAATCCTCAAACCCCAGCCCGAACCGCACCCAGGCCCATTCGTGCAACCCGGTCGGGCCGATCCCCATGCGGTTGGTGCGCCGCACCTCCTCGCCATACAGCGCGTCCATCCGGTTGGCGCGCATCAAAAACCGCACCCCCAGCCGCACGCTGTCTTCCACCCGCGCATCCCACTCCGCCGTCACCGCGTCGGGCGCCAACCCCGGCACCACCTCCTCCGGCGGCAGCGGGCAGGCCAGCAGCGGCGCGAAATCGGCGATCACGCAGTAACCGCCGGTCGCATGCAGCACAATCTCACCACACGGGTTGGTAATCGCCGGGAACCGCGCCGTGCGCGCCCGCTCCGCCAGCGCCGCCAGCAGCCCCGCACCAAAATCGGCCTGATAGCGGTTGGAACTGAAATCCCGCCCATCCGCGAACACCGGCTTGTCCCAAGCCCGCCCGGTGCGATGGTCCTCCAGCATGTCGCCATTGATAAAGCCGGGCTCGCCATTGGCGTAGCCGCAGGCGGTGGCCTCGTTGAACACCGCAATCGCCTGTGCCGCCAACGGCGTATCGCCGCGCCCCGCGCGCACCAACGCCCAGAATTCCTGATCCACCACCACCGAGTTATTGGCGGTCCACAACCCACCCTCGCTCTTGGCGCGAATGAAGCGGAACACCCCGGGGTCGCGCCAGGACTTGGTGGCCATGCGCGCCGCCCGCCGCGCCCCGCCCACCTGCACTTCCATGGAGAAGTAATGGTCCACCAGCAGCGCCTGCTCCCAGGGTTGCAGCGCCAGCCCCTCCGGGTCGCGCTGCCGCGCCGGGGCAATCACCTGGTCGCGCAAATTGCCGAACGCCCGCATCAGCGAAATCGGGCCCGATGCCGGCCGGCCCTGCATGCCGCCAATCGGCGCCCCCGCCGGCCGCACCGCGGAAAAATCCAGCAGCACCACCGTCTCGCGCCGTCCCTCAAACGCCAGGCCCTCAATCAGTTCCAGCGCCTTGCCCCAGCCCTCGCGGCTGTCGTCAATCCGGTGATGCACCGCCCCGCCCGGCACCTCGGTCACATTCAACTCCGGCCGATCCGCCGGAAAATCCGGGTGCGCCGGGTCCAGATGCAGCAGAATGTCCGGCGCATTGGCCCAATCCACCACCACCAGCTCGTCGTCGTAGGAACGTCCAACCCCGCTGCCATTCAACAGCAGATAGAATTTGGCGAAGCTGGTAATCGCGGTGGCGCAGTTGGTGAACAGCTCCATGTTCCGCCCGGCCTGGTCCGCATCGCCATGCTGCAAATGCCGGCCAGAGGTAATCAGCGCGCCGCTGGCAATCGCATTGCGCAGCCGGGCGCGTTCCTGCATCTCGGCCGCCGTCAACGGCCGCTTCAGCAGCGACATATTGCCCGCCGCCACCCGATCCGCCACCTGCCCGAAGCACTCCGCATCCTCCGGCCGGAACACCGTCCGCCGTGCCACCGCAACCCCCATACCGGGGTCCAGCGCCTGCGCTGCGGCCTTCGCCTCGCCGAAACTAATGCCGGGGATTCCGATCGAACGTGAGCTCAAATTGACCAACCCGGCCATCTGCGAACCATCCATACCTACCGTCTCCCACCCTCAAGCTGTCACGCGACGCGACTCGCTGAGATCAATATATAGTGGTCGCAGCCGGGTGGATACACTAGAGCTTGCAATGCTCGCGGGGCTCGCATGATGCATTTGCAGGTGTGATAGCCTGCCGCACTCCGCCCTTCGAATGGATCTCCCGCCATGACCGCTTTCTCCCGTCTCGACTCTGTGTTGCACGCGCTCACACGCAGCCCAGGTCCGGGCGGCGCGGTCGCGGTGCTGAAAGATGGCGCCGTCCTGGCCCGCCAGACCTGGGGCTGGGCCGATATGGAACGCCGGCTGCCCTTCACGCCGGAAACCCTGTTCCGCATCTGCTCCATCACCAAGCAATTCACCTGCGCCACCCTGCTGGACCAGTTCCCCGACCCTTCGGTCCTGAACCCCGATCTCGCCGCCCATCTGCCGCACCTCACCGGCCAGCGCCCCACGGTGCGGGACCTCGCGCACAACCAATCCGGCCTGCGCGACTATTGGGCCACCGCCATGCTCTGCGGCGCCCCGGCGGAAGGCGTCTTCGGCCCCACGGACGCCCAGGCCCTCATCGCCCGCACCGCCTCGCTGCACTTCGCGCCCGGCGCGCATTACTCCTACTGCAACCAGAATTTCCGCTTGTTGGGGGATCTCGTCGCCAACCGCACCGGCCACAGCCTCGCCGCCCTGCTGCGCCGCCGCCTGTTCGACCCCGCCGGCATGCCCAACGCCCAACTCTGCCCAGAAACCGCCGCCCTGCCCGATGGCACCGTGGGCTACGAAGGCTCGCTCACCGATGGCTGGCGCGCCGCCGTCAACCGCCTGCACTGGACCGGCGATGCCGGCAGCGCCGCCTCGCTGAACGACATGATCGCCTGGGAACAAGCGATCGACGCAGTGCGCGACGACCCGGACAGCCTCTACGCCCGCCTGTCCGCCCCCACCCAATTCGCCGACGGCACCCAAGCCAGCTACGGCTTCGGCCTCAGCCGCATGACCCTGCATGGCCGCCTCGCCATCGGCCATGGCGGCGGCCTGCGCGGCTGGCGCAGCCTGCGCTTCTACGCCCCGGCGGACCGCATCTCCGTCGTCGTGCTGTTCAACCACATGGCGGACCCACGCCCGGTGGCGATGGACCTGTTCGGCGCCCTGCTGGACCTGCCAACCCCCACCTTGCCCGCCGCGCCGGACCCTGCCTGGCAAGGCACCTATCTGGACCCAGCCACCGGCCTGGTCGCCCGGCTGGACCTCACGCCGGACCACCGCCTCGTCCTCTGGTTCGGCCAAGGGCCGGAAACGCTGACCATCGCCGCCAATGGCGACGCCGTCAGCGGCAACCTCACCCTGCGCCGCACCGCCACCGGCATCACCATGCGCCGCGGCAATGAAAATTTCTCCGCCAGCCTCATCCCCTGCACCGGCGACGCCCCGCGCGACCTCGACGGCGTGTTCCACAACCCCGAATACGGCGCCACCTTCACCTGCACCACCGCCGGCGGCGCACTCTACGGCGCCTTCTCCGGCTTCCTCGGCCAGGGCATGATGCAGGTGCTGCTCCCGGTCGGCCCCGATGTCTGGCGCCTGCCGATGCCGCGCGCGCTCGATTTCGCGCCGCCGGGGGATTGGAGCCTGACCTTCGCACGCGATGCGCACGGACGGGTTGCTGGGGTGACGGTGGGGTGCTGGTTGGCTCGGGGGGTGGCGTTTCGGAAGGTCTAAAGAAGCAAGTTCTGCTTTTTTTGAAAAAAAGCAGCAAAAAACTTTTCGACATAAGGCTTTATCCGAAATATATTTTGAAATCGTAACAAAATAAGCATGCAAAAGCGCTGGCCTCTAACGCTGATTTTGTGAATTAGGCGGGGGCGGGCAGGGGGCGTCCGCATACACGGCTGCTACGGGCGAGACCTCAACCTCCTGCCCCTCGCTTTGGGGCACCACCTTGGCCGGCGGCTTCACGCCGAGCATCCGGGCAATCGGGCGCAAAATCCGCCCCACCGCCGGCAGCGCCTGCAAGGCCGCCCGCATCGCCGGGTCCTCCAGCAAATGCGCCAACTGGCTGCCATACCCCGCAGCCTCCCAGCCCAAGCGCCGCACCAGCCAACCGAACCCGCCCGGCAACCGCACCGCCGGCCGCGTCGGCGCCACAGCCACCTTCACCGGCCCGCGCCGCCGCACCCCAGCCACAATCCCACCCGCCGGCCGCAGCAACGCCCGCTCCAACCGCCCCAACGCCCGCCGCAACCGCAAACACAGCGGCACCAGCAACGCCACACAGGCCGGATCGCGCAGAAAACGCCGGGCAATCAAATCCACCAACCCCGCGAAAATCAGCCGCAACTGCCGGATCAACTCCGGGGCAGCAGCGTCAGGCGCGGCAGAGGTGATGGCTAATTCCATTTAGTTATTTTAAATAACCAAATGCGCCGCTGCAAGCAAATTCGCACGCGGCTGCTCGCACGGCATCGCTCTTGCCGAAACGCGCCCCGCATGGGAATCAAGCCTCAGGAAATCAGCAAGGGCACCGGCCCCGTTGCGGCAACCGGGCTTTGCCCGGGCCTAGCCTCACTGGTGCGGTCGAGAAGACTCGAACTTCCACAGGGTTTCCCCCACAAGCACCTCAAGCTTGCGCGTCTACCATTTCGCCACGACCGCATCGTGAAGAAGGCGGCGTATAGCCGATGAACCCGGAAGCATCAATGACCGAAAACGCAGCGTCGATCGAATGGCTGATCAGCGAGGGGCTGACCCCCTATCCCCACGCTATCGCCACCATGCAGGACCGCGTCGCCGCCATCCGCGCCGGCACGGCGGCGGAGCAGGTCTGGCTGGTCGAACACCCGCCGCTCTACACCGCCGGCACCTCGGCCGATCCGGCGGATTTGCGCGCCCCAGACCGCTTCCCCACCTTCGCCGCCGGGCGCGGCGGGCAGTGGACCTATCACGGCCCCGGCCAGCGCACCGGCTATGTCATGCTGGACCTGACCCGTCCGCACGGCATGGCACCGCCGCGCGACGTGCGCTGCTATGTTAACGCGCTGGAAGAAGTGATGATCCGCACCCTGGACCGCTTCAACATCCGCGGGGAACGCCGCGAAGGCCGCGTCGGCATCTGGGTGGCCGACCGCGCCCGTGGCACGGAAGCCAAAATCGGCGCCATCGGCGTGCGCGTCAGCCGCTGGGTCAGCTGGCACGGCTTTGCCCTGAATGTAGACCCCGATCTCGGCCATTTCGGCGGCATCGTGCCCTGCGGCATCGCCGAACACGGCGTCACCAGCCTCGCCGCCCTCGGCATCCCCGTCACCATGGCAGAGGTCGATAGCGTGCTGAAGGCGGTGTTCGCCGAGGTTTTTACCTAAGCCACACCGCCAGCAGCCCACCCGGCGCCAGCAGCGCGAACGCCCAGATCGGCGCCGAGAGCCAATTGGCCAGTTGAAAGCGCAGCGCCGGCATTTCAAACACCCCGCACATCAGCGGCACCGTCGCCCGCAACGGGGAGAAAAACCGGCACAGCACCACGCTCGCCATGCCATAGCGGCGGAAAAACGTCTCCGCCCTCGGCAGCAATTCCGGCCGGCGCGACAGCGGCCACATATGGTGCACCCGCTCCTTGAAATGGGCGCCAATGGCGTAAGATGCCCAGTCCCCCAACCCGGCCCCCAGGCTCACCGCCAGCCAGATCGGCACGAAGTCCAGCCCGCTGGCGCCGAGCAACCCACCCAAGGCGATCAAAATCAGCCCGGCCGGCACCACGAAAGACACCAAAGCCAACGATTTGAAGAACGCGAAGATGAACACAATCGGCGGCGCCCAGGCGGCATGCGCCTGGATGAAGCCGAGCACCGCATCAATCATGCCACCGCACGCGCCAGCGCCAGGAACCGCGCCGCGGCCGTCACATCAGCCGCCACCCGCAGCCGCCCGGCATGCGCATCGGCATCGCGGCCCCACATCTCCTCCTGATACGTCTCGTCGAGCACCGACAGCGCATGCGCCTCCTCCGCGCTGATCGCCGCCGCACTCACCGCCAGCCCCAGCACCAGGCTGCCCAAAGCCGGCACCAGCACCCCGAGTGCGGCGAGTTCGTAACTGTCATGCCGCGCCACCTCGGCTGCCAACGCCGCCAACGCCGCCGGGTCCTGCGTCTGGTGCTGCAAGGTGGTCGTGCTGGTCAGCCGCGCCCCATGCGTCGCCGCCGCCCAATCCAGCCAGACCTGCCACGCCGCCGCCTGCCGCTGCGCCAGCCCCACCGGCAATTCGGTCCGGTAACACAGCAGGTCAGACTCGCCATAGCGCGCCAGTTCCAGCGCAATCGCCTCCCGCGCTGGGTCCACCCGCTCCTGCGCCGTCCCGGCCAGCCGGGTCAGCGGCATTGCCTGCAGGTCGAAATCGCCGCCTTTGGCCCCGCCCGCCGCCCGCCATTCCCCGGCCACCGCATCGGCCAGTGCCCGCGTCGGCAGCAGCACCGGCGCCCCACCGGGAATGCGCACCGGCTTGCCATCCAGCATCACCTGCCACCCGGCGCCATCTTCCGCCGGGCGAACCTCGGCGACATCCCAAAATCGTTTCACGCAATCCATCCTTCATCGGCGCGGCGCATCATTCGTCATTCTCCAGCCGTGGCGTCGGCATTGTGGTTACCGCAAACGGTGCCTCGCGCGGCAATGGCCCGGCCGCACCGCCGCGCGCCGCGGTCAACGCCGCCGGGCAGCCATCCGCCCCCCGCTCCACCGCCAGCGCGTTGGCCAGGAATGCCTTGGGCACATCGGCCGATTCGGCGGCGTTGTCCACCAGCAAACGTGTGCCGCTCAAGCTGCCCATCACCCGCATCGGCACCGTCAGCGCCGGGCCGTCAAAGCGCAGTTGCGGCCGGATGCGCAGATCCACCGCCTCACTGTCGCCGCTCACCCGCCCGCTCGCCGCAATCATCAGCCGCGCGCTGTCCAGCAGCAGCGTCTCCAGCCGCACCTCGCCCCGCTCCGCCGCCAGCGCCACCGCAAAACACCGCGTGCGCGACAGCCCGACCGACAGCAGATGCATCGGCATCCGCGCCGCCCGCAGCATCCCGAACATGTACGGGGTGAACAGCCTGGTATCAATTTCCCCATCCACCAGCGCCAACCCGGCCCGCCCGCGCAGGCTACCGGCCAGCGCATGCAGGTCGCGCCCCTCCGCCGCCAGATCCACCGCCACCGCCAGATTGCCGGTAATATCCTCCGGCCGCTGCAAGGCGATCAGCACCGGCTTAATCGCCAAAGCCGGCGCCGCCAGATGCAACCGCATCGGCGCCGCCTCCGCCCCGGTGTCGTAGCTGAACTGCGCCGCCACCGCCCCGCCGGGGGATTGCCCGCCAAACCCGTCCAACACCAATGCCCCATCGCGCAGCCGCACCTGCCCGCGCACGTCGCGATACGGCAGCCCGAACAGCTGCACCACGTCCCAATGCGCCGCCAGGTTTAGCCGCGCCAGGCTGAACCCGCCCAGCGCCAACGGCCGCTCATGCAACACCCGCGTCGCCACCCGCGCCCCCGGCGGCGCTTTGGTCACCAAAGGCGGCGGCGCGCCGAAATGCAGCGCCGCCAGGCTCACCCCCAGCCGATCCCAATCCAGCCGCGCGCCCTGCACCGTGCCGGTCACCTCCGGCATGGCGCCAAAGCGCACCTGCCCGGCCCCGCCAATATCGCCATCCGGCGTGCTCAGGCTGAAGCTCGCCACCGTCAGCCCATCCAGCACGCTGCCGCCCGCATCGCGCAGTTGCGCCTGCAGGTCGGCAAACGCCCAAACCGGCAGCCGCCGCCCCAGCACCGGCTCCAATTTCTCCAGATCGCGCAACGTCGCGTTGGTCGACAGCTCCACCCCGCTCAACCGCGCCGGATCGCCCATGGCGCCGCTAGCGGCAAACTCCGAATCCCCCAACACGGCGGAGATATCGATCGGAAACCCCACCGCCGCCGCCGGCGCCAACCAACCCGGCAACCAGCCCAGCCGCGCCGCCGCCTGCATCATCCCGCCGGGCGTGCCCAGCACGGCGGCCAGTTGCAACGGCGCCCCGCCCACCACGCCCTTCACCTCGCCATGCAGCGCCTCGTTCATGCCGCCCGCGCGCAGCTCCAGCCGCTCCAGCCGCCCGCCCGGCAGCAGGCCGCTCACGTCAGACGCCCCAACCGTCAACGCCAACGCCGTCAGATCAGGCACACTGCCGCCCCGATCGCTCAACCGCACGGACAGATGCACGTTGCGCAGCGCCGGCCAGCCCTCGGGCAGTAAAGCGCGAAAATTCTGGCTTTCGCGCACGTCGCCATCCACCTGCAACTGATACCCGCTGACCCGCAACGGCGCGGCAAAGCTGCCTTTGGCGGTCAGATTGCCGCCACGCGCCTGCAAACTCAGGCTGACCGGCCACGGCGTCTCCCCGCCAGGCTCCAGCAGCCGCGCCAGCGTGCCGCCCTCGCCGTTCAGCACCACCCGGTCCCGCCCCAGCGTCACCTCGGTATTCAGCGCCAGATTACCCTCTGGCCCCGTGGTCAGCGTCACCCGTTTCAGGTTCAGGCTCAGCGTGCTGCCGCGCCCATCATCCCGCCACACCAGCCGCCCGTCGCGCACCGATACCGCCTGCAACCCCAGCACCGCCGCCCGATCGGCCAACGGCGCCGCCACCCCGCCGGCCTGCCAGTTGCCCTGCCCGCGCGCATCACGCTCCAGCAGAATATCCGGCCCATCCAGCCCGACCCGGCGGATCTCCACCCGCCCGCGCAACAGCGGCCACAGCCCCAGCTCCACCTCCACCCGCTCGACGCGCGCCAGCTCGCGCCGGCTGCCGCCCGCCGCCCCCAGCACCGCCACCGGCCCGAAGCTAAAGCGCGGCGTCAGCACCCCGCTCAGCCGCACCTTGCCGCCGATCTCCACCGACCGGCCCACGGCGCGCGTCAGGCTCTCGGCAATGCGCGGCCGATACCCATCAGCGTCGAACACCTGCAAAAACACCGCCAAGCCCAGCGGCGGCAGCAACAGCACCGCCGCCACCGCCCACACCACCGGCCAGAAATAGCGTGGCAGCGCGACATAGCCGTAGCCGCGCACATAGATCAGCCGAGGCGCCGGCGCCGTGGCCTCATCCTCCGCAGGGTCGCGGTCCGGCACGCCTTACCGGCTCGGCGGCGCCGCGGCCGGCGCGGTGAACCCCAGCGTGCGGAACGTCGCCGCCATATGCGCCGGCAACTCCGCCTCCACCGTCAGCGTGCCGCCATGCGGGTGCGGAAAGCGCAGTTGCCGCGCGTGCAGATGCAACTGCTCGCCCAGCCCATCCACCAACGCGGTATGCCCGCCGCCCTCGTGCCCGGTCCGCTCGCGGCCATACGGCTTATCGCCCAAAATCGGCGCCCCGATCGCCGCGCACGATACGCGCAGCTGATGCGTCCGCCCGGTCAGCGGATGCAGTTCCAGCCACGCCAGCTTGCGCGCGGCATGGTCGATGGTGGCGAAATCGGTGATCGCATGCGCGGTGTCCTTGTCATACGGCCCGGCCACCGCCGTTCGCTCGCCGCGAAACCCGTCCACCTTCACCAGTTCCAACTCAATCCGCCCCTCGGTCGGCACTGGCCGCCCCACCACCACCGCCCAGTACAATTTCTGCACCGACCGGCTGCGGAACGCTGCCGCCAGCTTGGCCGCCACCCCCGGCGTGCGCGCCACCACCAGCACGCCGGACGTATCCCGGTCCAGCCGATGCACCAGCCGTGGCCGATGTTCGTAGTCGCCCTGCAAGGCCGGCAGCATCATATCCACATGCCGCGAAATCCCCGGCCCGCCTTGCGTCGGCAGCCCGGCCGGCTTGTCGAGCACGATCACCTGATCGTCCTGGTAAATCACCATCCGCTCGGCCTCGCGCACCAAAGCCGGGTCCAGCGGCACCACCGGCTTGGCCTCCGGCCGCCCGGGCACCGCCTGCGGCAGCGGCGGAATGCGCAGCATCTGCCCCGGCGTCAGCCGGGTCGCGGCCTCCACCCGTTTGCCGTCCACCCGGATCTGCCCGGTGCGGCATAATTTCTGGATGACACCCTGGGTGATGTCGGGAAAATGGCGGCGCAGCCAGCGATCGAGGCGGATATCGGCTTCGTCATCGGTGACGGCGGCGGTGGTAACGGTCATGGTGTTGGTTCCTGCGAAGCCCTGTTCTGCCGCAACTTGCTCCAATATGCGAGCCGTTTGGCCACTTCGCGCTCAAACCCACGCTCAGGCGGGCTGTAGAATTGCCGTCGCTCCATGCCGTCGGGGAAATAATTCTGGCCGGAAAACGCGTCCGCGGTCTCGTGGTCATAGGCATAGCCGGCGCCGTAGCCGAGCTGCTGCATCATCTTGGTCGGTGCATTCAGAATATGGGCCGGCGGCATCAGGCTTCCAGTGCCTCGCGCCGCCCCCTGCGCCGCGCCGAGCGCTTTATAGAGCGCGTTGGATTTCGGCGCCGTCGCCAGATAAACCACGCATTGCGCAATCGCCAGCTCCCCTTCTGGGGAGCCCAACCGCTCATAGACCTGCCACGCCGTCATCGCCTGCACCAGCGCCTGCGGATCGGCCAGCCCGATATCTTCGGACGCCAGCCGCACCAGCCGCCGCGCCAGATAGCGCGGGTCCTCGCCCCCGCCGAGCATCCGCGCCAGCCAGTACAGCGCCGCATCCGGGTCAGACCCACGAATGGATTTATGCAGCGCGGAGATCAGGTTGTAATGCTCTTCCCGATCCTTGTCGTACAGCGCCGCCCGCTTGGACAGCAATTCCGACAGCCCCACCGCATCCAGCGCCGCCGCATCCTCCGGCAGCGCGAACAACTGCTCGGCCATGTTCAGCAGATACCGCCCGTCGCCATCGGCCATGGCGCGCAAATTCTCCCGCGCCTCCGCCTGCAACGGCAGCGCCCGGCCCATTTCCGCTTCCGCCCGCGCCAGCAGCAACTCCAGCCCGGCATCATCCAGCCGCCGCAGCACCAGCACCTGGCAGCGCGACAGCAACGCCCCGTTGAGCGAGAATGACGGATTTTCCGTCGTCGCCCCCACCAACGTCACCGTGCCGTTTTCCACCACCGGCAAAAACCCGTCCTGCTGCGCCCGGTTGAAGCGGTGGATTTCATCGACGAACAACAGCGTCGCCTGCCCAACCTGCCGCCGCTTCGTCGCCTCCTCAAAGCACTTCTTCAACTCCGCCACGCCGGAAAAGACGGCAGAAATCTGGGTGAAATGCAGCCCGGCCTGCTCGGCCAGCAACCGCGCAATGGTGGTCTTACCCACCCCCGGCGGCCCCCACAGGATCAACGACGCCAACGACCCACGGCCCAGCATACGCGTCAGGCTCCCCGCCGGCCCCACCAGATGATCCTGCCCCACCACCTGGTCCAACGCCCCCGGCCGCAACCGGTCGGCCAGCGGAGCAACGGGGTGATGAAAGGGCAGGGTGGCGGACATCCTGAAATCATAGCATCGTCGTGCCGCCGGCGCGACGGTTGACGAAGCCGGCCGCCCGAATGCAGGAGCCACAAGGAGCCCCCATGCCCCCCATCCATGAATGGCGCAAACTACGCGCCGAACAACTCCGCGCCCTTGCGGCCACCGATGCGATGGTCATGCTGCCCATCGGTGCCATCGAACAGCACGGCCCGCATCTACCGGTGGAGGTCGATAGCTGGCTTGGGGAGAACGTCGCCCTCCGCACTGCCGAGGCCGTTGCCGCCCTCGGTCAGCGCCTGCTGGTGCTGCCGATGCTGTGGACCGGCGTGTCCGAACATCACATGAGCTTCGGCGGCACCATCACCCTCGACCAACCCACCTTCGCCGCCGTGGTCGAACAGATCGTCCGCTCCGTGCTGCGCGCCGGCTTCAAGCGCATCGTGCTGCTCAACGCGCATGGCGGGAACGAGAACGCCTTGCGCGTCATCGTCGATGAACTCACCCCCAAACTCGGTGTGCCGCTGGTGCAGTTCACATACTGGTATGCGGCGGCCGATGAAATCGCCGCCATTCTGGAAACCCAGTCCGGCCTGCTGCACGCCTGTGAAGCGGAAACGGCGATGATGATGGCCGTGCGCGGCGAACTGGTCGCCACCGACCGCATCGCGCTGGCCAAATCCAACCGCACCGCGGATGTCGAGGACGTGGTCGGCGGCGGCGTCTATCGCTGGCGCACCATCGGCGCCCGCTCCGCCTCCGGCGTCATCGGCAACCCGGAAGCCGCGAGCGCGGAGAAGGGCGAAAAGCTGTTCACCGCGATCGCCTCAACGATCGCGGCGAAGCTTTGCAACGCCGAACTCTGGGACCTGCCGTGGCAGGCCGAGTCCCTGGTTACGCCTTAATCAGCGCGCAACCGCCGTCTTTCATCGGCTTGAAGGCTTCTTCCGCCGGGGTGGTGGCGATCACCTTCACCAGGTCCCACTCCCCGGCGCTTTCCTTCGGCGCCTTGGCCTGCAACAGGTAAACCGGGTGCAGCGTGCGCCCATCCTCGCGGATGCGGCCGGGGCCGAACGCGTCGTCATCGGTCGGCATCTTCTTCATCTGCGCCACTGCCGCCGCCCCGTTGGCCTTCGCCGCCCCGGCCCCCATCTGCGCCGCCGCCTTCAGGTAATGCAGCGTCGCGCCATAGCAGCCAACCGGCGTCATCGTCGCCCATTGCGCCGGTTTGGTGAAGCGGCCCTTCACCCGGTTGGTGAAGGCGCGGGTGCGTTCATTCAAATCCCAGAAGAAGCTCTCGCTAAACGTCAGCCCCTGCGCCTGTTCCAGCCCGATCGCGTGCACCGTGCGCAGGCTGCCCAACAGGGCGGCGATGCGCATGGTCTTGGTCAGGCCAAACTCCGCCGCCTGCTTGATGCAGTTGATCGTATCATTGCCCGCATTCGCCAGCCCGAGCACCTTGGCGCCCGATGCCTGTGCCTGCACCAGCAGCGAGGAAAATTCGGTGGTATCCGGGAACGGATAGCGCCGGCTGCCCAGCACCTTGCCGCCGCCCGCGGTCACAAAACTGCCGGCATCACGCTCCAACTGCTGGCCGAACACATAATCGGCGGTGACGAAATACCAGCTATCGCCCCCGGCCCGCACCATCGCCCCGGCAGTCGAATGCGCCAGCATATAGGTGTCGTAGGTCCAGTGGATCGTGTTCGGCGTGCATTGCGACCCGGTCAGGTCCGTCGTCGCCCCGCCGGAATTGAGGTAGACCTTGTTCTTCTCCCGCGCCACCGTGTTCACCGCCAGCGCGACGGAAGACGTCGGCACGTCCACGATTACGTCCACCCCTTCCTGGTCGAACCATTGCCGCGCCAGGCTGGCGCCCACATCGGGCTTGTTCTGGTGGTCGCCGGAAATCACTTCCACATCAAAGCCGTGATCGCCCCATTCCTGCACCGCCTGCCGGGTGCAAGCCAGGCTGACCGGCCCGCCATCATCGGCATACGGGCCGGACATATCGTTCAGCACGCCAATCTTCAGCTTCACCCGCTGTGCCCGGGCGCCGCCCGCAGCGGCAGCAGTGGCGGTGGCAGCGGCGGTGCCCAACAGGGCGCGGCGCGAAATGGACATTGATTGGTTTTCCTTCCCAGATCTTCTTGTTTTAGCGACTCGTTTTGGGCGTCTCGGCCGGTGCTCGCCTCACGCGGCCTGCGCCAGCGACGGCGCCACATCTTCCACCGTCGTGCGCCGCATGTCACGCACTTCGCCGGTATCGTTATAGCGCCGGGCGCGGTGCATGGTCTGCCGATTATCCCACATCACGATATCCCCCACCGTCCAGCGATGGGTGTAGACGAAGGACCGCTGGGTCGCGTGCTCCACCAGATCGCGGATCAGCGCCA
>CAITOL010000056.1 GCA_903893975.1 uncultured Rhodospirillales bacterium
GGGGGCCGCGGCGGGCGGGGCAACGGGTGCGGCGGCCGCGGGAGCGGCGGCGGTGGGGACGGCCTCGCCTTGCTCGACCAGCACGGCGATGGGGGCGTTGACCTTCACGCCCTCGGTGCCGTCGGCAACCAGGATGCGGCCGAGCACGCCTTCATCCACCGCCTCGACTTCCATCGTCGCCTTGTCGGTCTCGATTTCCGCGATGACATCGCCGGCGCGGATGCTGTCACCTTCCTTTTTGAGCCAGCGGGCGAGCGTGCCCTCGGTCATGGTGGGGGACAATGCCGGCATCAGGATGTTGGTGGCCATGTGCGGACCCCTTGCTCAGATGATTTTGCGCACCGCGTCCACCACCCAGTCGGGTTGCGGCAGCGCGAGCTTTTCCAGATTGGCGGCGTAGGGCAGCGGCACATCGAGCCCGTGCACGCGTACTGGCGGGGCGTCCAGCCAGTCGAAGCACTGTTCGATGATTTGCATGTTCACTTCGGCGCCGATGCCGGCGAAGGGCCAGCCTTCTTCCACCGTGACGATGCGGCTGGTTTTTTTCACCGAGGCGACGATGGTGTCGATATCCAGCGGGCGGAGGCTGCGCAGGTTGATCACCTCGGCCGAGATGCCCTGGGCGGCCAGCGCCTCGGCAGCTTTGAGCGCGACGCCGACCATGATGGAGAAGGCGACGATGGTGACCTGGGTGCCGGCGCGCTCGATTTTGGCCTTGCCGATGGGCAGGACGAAATCCGGGTCGGTCGGGCAGTCGAAGGTCTGGCCGTAGAGGATTTCGTTTTCGAGGAAGATGACCGGGTTGGGGTCGCGGATGGCGGCGCGCAGCAGGCCCTTGGCGTCGGCGGACGACCAGGGGGCGACGACTTTCAGGCCGGGGCAATGGGCGTACCAGCTGGCGTAGCACTGGCTGTGCTGGGCGCCGACGCGGCTGGCGGCACCGTTGGGGCCGCGGAAGACGATGGGGGAGCCCATCTGGCCGCCGGACATATAGAGGGTTTTGGCGGCGGAGTTGATGATGTGGTCGATCGCCTGCATGGCGAAGTTGAAGGTCATGAACTCCACGATCGGGCGCAGGCCGTTCATGGCCGCCCCGACCGCCATGCCGGCGAAACCGTGTTCGGTGATCGGGGTGTCGATCACCCGGCGGTCGCCGAATTCGTCCAGCAGGCCCTGGCTGATTTTGTAGGCGCCCTGGTATTGCGCCACTTCCTCGCCGAGCAGGAAGACGCGGTCGTCGGCGCGCATTTCCAGCGCCATGGCGTCGCGCAGGGCTTCGCGTACGGTGGTGGGGGTGGTGGCGCCCCAGTCGCGGTCTTCAGCGGGGGCGGCGATGGGTGCGGGGGCAGCGGCGGGTGCGGCGGCGATCGGGGCGGGCGCCGGGACGGCGGCCACCGGAGCGGCGGCGACGGCACTGCCGCCGTCGAGTTCGGCGATGGGGGTGTTGACCGCGACGCCTTCGGTGCCTTCGGGCACCAGCAGGCCGGTCAGCGTGCCTTCATCGACCGCCTCGACCTCCATGGTGGCTTTGTCGGTTTCGATTTCGGCGATCACGTCGCCGGCTTTGACCTGGTCGCCCACGGCTTTGAGCCAGCGCGACAGCTTGCCCTCGGTCATGGTCGGCGACAGTGCCGGCATCAGAATTTGCGTGCCCATATGGCTCAGCCCTCAAGCAGAATGTCGGTCCACAGCTCGGAGACATCCGGCTCGGGACTGGTCTGGGCGAAATCGGCGGCGTCTTGCACGATGCGTTTGACGCTGTCGTCGATTTCACGGAACTGGGCTTCCTCGATGCCGAGGGATTCCAGCTTGTGGCGCGCGCCTTCGATGCAGTCGCGGGTGGAGCGCATGTTCTGCACCTCTTCCCGCGAGCGATAGCGGCCGGGGTCGGACATTGAGTGGCCGCGATAGCGGTAGGTTTGAACTTCCAGCAGATAGGGGCCGAGGCCGGCGCGGCAATGGGCGACGGCGGCGAGGGCGGCGGCGTGCATGGCTTCGACATCCATGCCATCGACCTGCACGCCGGGCATGCCCCAGGGGGCGCCGTTCAGCGACAGGTCGCGCGAGGCGGTGGCGCGGTCAACCGAGGTGCCCATGCCGTATTTGTTGTTTTCGATGACGTAGATGCAGGGCAATTTCATCAGGCTGGCGAGGTTAAAGCTTTCAAACACCTGGCCCTGATTGGCCGCACCGTCGCCGAAATAGGTGACGCAGACCCGGTCGTTACCGCGATAGCGGTTGGAGAAGGCGAGGCCGGTGCCAAGGCTGACCTGGGCGCCGACGATGCCGTGGCCGCCGAAGAAGTTCTTTTCTTTGCTGAACATGTGCATCGACCCGCCCTTGCCGTGCGAGTAGCCGCCGGCCCGGCCGGTGAGTTCGGCCATCACGCCGCGGGCTTCCATGCCGGTGGCGAGCATGTGGCCGTGGTCGCGGTAGGAGGTGATCACCTGATCCCCTTCCCCGAGCGCCATCTGCATGCCGACGACGACGGCTTCCTGGCCGATATACAAATGGCAGAAGCCGCCGATGAGGCCCATGCCGTAAAGCTGGCCGGCTTTTTCTTCGAAACGGCGGATCAGCAGCATGTCGCGATAGCCGCGCAGCAGTTCATCCTTGGTCAGGCCGGGTTGATTGCCGCCCAACCCAGCGTTCTTGGTGGCGGGTGCGCGGGCCTTTCCGCGCTTCTTGGTGTCTGCCGGCTGCGCCATACGATCGCTCCCCCAAAACCCGGTTCGGCCTGAGACCTAGCGAGCGTGATGCGGACGAGCAAGCGCACTGGCGAAAAAAGGCTTATGCTGCAACGCAATAGATAGAATTAACCGTTTTGTGGTTAACCGCTTGTTTCGGCAGATCGTACGCGGTGGGGGCAGTGGCAACGATTGCGCGGCGGCGCGTGGGCGCGCAGTTTTATTTCGTCTCTGGGGATAAAAAAACAGTGTCGTTGCCGAAACCCAAGGCGGCGACGGATTAGAACAGTTTTTGCCCGCTCGGGTAGAGCAGAATGATGTCGTTCGGGTCTGACAGGTTGAGGTTGCCGCGCACCCGTTCGTCGAGCGCATCGAGTTGCAAGCCTTTGTCCTTCAGCGCATTGACCCGGCGTTCCCAGGCGGCGAAGTCCTGCTCGGCGCGGGTGAGCTGGGCTTGGGCGGCGCGTTGGTCTTGCTGGCGTTGGACGTAGCCGTTCGAGCCCCGGTCGCCTTGCGTGGCGCTCCAGATAAAAAACCCGCCCAGAGCTAACAAGACCACCGGCGGCAGGGCTGCCAGGGTTTTGCGCTTGATCCATACGCCAATTCGCATTCTGCGAGAGTACTCTGCGAGTCGCGCCGGATCAAGCGCTTAGCGTGTAAGGTTACGTAAAAAGTCAAGCCTTGAGGATGGTGCGGCCGGCATAGCGGGCGGCCGGGCCGAGATTTTGCGCGATGCGGATAAGCTGGTTGTATTTCGCCGTGCGGTCGCTGCGCGCCAGGCTGCCGGTTTTGATCTGGCCGCAATTGATGGCCACCGCGAGGTCGGCGATGGTGTTGTCCTCGGTTTCGCCGGAGCGGTGGCTCATCACCACCTTGTAGCCGGATTTATGCGCGAGTTCACAGGTCTCCAGCGTTTCCGACAAAGTGCCGATCTGGTTGACCTTGACCAGGATGGCGTTGGCGGTGCCGGTTTCAATGCCGCGACGCAGGCGTTCGACATTGGTGACGAACAGATCGTCGCCCACCAGCTGCACCTTGCCGCCGAGGCGTTCGGTGAGCAGCTTCCAGCCGGCCCAGTCGTCTTCCGCGCAGCCATCCTCGATCGAGACGATCGGATAGCGGGCGACGAGGTCGGCGAGGTAGTCGACCATGCCGGCGGCATCGAGCTTGCGGCCCTCGCCGGCCATGTCATAGACGCCGTCGTGATAAAACTCGGTGGCGGCGCAATCCAGCGCGAAGGTGACATCGTGCCCCGGGCGGTAGCCGGCCTTTTCACAGGCGCGGGCGATGAAGCCCAGCGCCTCGTCGGCGGAGCTCAGATTGGGGGCAAAGCCGCCTTCGTCGCCGACATTGGTGCTGTGGCCGGCATCGTGCAGTTGCTTTTTCAGCACGTGGAAGATTTCCGCGCCCATGCGCACGCCGTCTGCCAGGCTGGCGGCGCCGACCGGCTGGATCATGAATTCCTGAATGTCGATCGGGTTATCGGCGTGCTGGCCGCCGTTGATGATGTTCATCATCGGCACCGGCAGCACGCGGGCATAGGCGCCGCCGACATAGCGGTAGAGCGGCATGCCCAGATCTTCCGCCGCCGCGCGGGCGACGGCGAGGCTGACGGCGAGGGTGGCGTTGGCGCCGAGGCGGGCTTTGTTCGGGGTGCCGTCGAGCGCGATCATGATATCGTCGATCTGCACCTGCTCGGTCGGGTCCATGCCGCCGAGGGCTTCGAGGATTTCGCCCTCGATATTGGCGATGGCGGTTTGCACGCCTTTGCCGGCGTAGCGGGCTTTGTCGCCGTCACGGAGTTCCACCGCCTCATGCGCGCCGGTGGAGGCGCCGGAGGGCACGGCGGCCCGGCCGATGATGCCGCTGTCGAGGGTGACGTCCGCCTCGACCGTGGGGTTGCCGCGGCTGTCGAGGATTTCGCGGGCGGTGATATCGACAATAATGCTCATGACCGATCTCCGATGGGAATGCTGGGGCTGGGTATCACCGGAACGGCCGGGATGCTAGATCGGGGCGTTTTGTTGTCATGAGATTGCCATGTCCGCCCCCTTGCTGAGCCCTGCCGACCCTGCCCCCGTGATGGTGCTGAACCCGGACGGGGCATCACCGTTGATGTTCACCGCCGACCATGCCGGGCGGACCATTCCGGCCGCCTTGGGCGATCTGGGCCTGCCGGATGCCGAGCGGGCGCGGCATATTGGCTGGGATATCGGCATTTGGGGGGTGACGACCCGGCTGGCGACGGCGCTGGATGCGGTGGCGATCGGGCAGAGCTATTCCCGGCTGGTGATTGACTGCAACCGCAATCCGGCCTGGCCGGGTGCGATGCCGGGGATTAGCGAGAACACGCATATTCCGGGCAATCTGCATCTGACCGAGGCCGACCGGGCGCGGCGGGTGGCGGAGATTTTCACCCCCTACCATGCGCGGGTGGAGGCGGAGCTGGAGCGGCGCAAAGTGGGGGCGCTGATTGCGATGCATAGCTTCACCCCGGTGTTCAAAGGCGTTGCCCGGCCCTGGCATGCCGGGGTGCTGTTTCACCGGCACGACCGGCTGGCGCTGATTATGGCCGAACTGCTGCGGGCCGAAGGCGGGCTGGTGGTGGGGGAGAACGAGCCGTATTTCGTCAATGACAGCACTGATTATTCGGTGCCGGTGCATGCCGAAGCGCGGATGTTGCCGTATCTGGAGCTGGAGATCCGGCAGGATCTGATTGCCGACGCGGCTGGGGAGGCGGAATGGGCCGAGCGGCTGGCGCGGCTGCTGCCGGTGATGTGGGCGCGGTATCTGGCGGAGTGAAAGCGCGGCACGCGTGATGAGCGTTTCGGGGTAGGATTTAAGGAAGGTCTTCTTTGTTTGAAAACAAAGAAGCAAAAAATGTTTCGACTTGCGTTCGGTTGCCGTGCCTGCGCGGGTGGGTCTTGCGTAATCAGGCGATTTGCCGCGCCTTGGCCTTGCGGCCGGCGCGGGCGACCGGCACGGCCAGGGCGATGAGCGCCAGGCCGAAGATGGCGCTGGTGCTGGGTTCTGGCACTTGGGTGGCGGCGAAGGTGACGCCGACTTCGGCGAAGGTGCTGGTATCTGGGACGGTGAAGACCTCGAAATAATCCGGCGGCGAGTCCCAATTGGCGTAATAGGGATTGGAGTAGGTGCCATCGGCCAAGGCGAAGCCGATGCCGTTGCCGGTGAGGTTGCCGTTGACGTCGATCAGGTTATCCACCGGGTAGCCATCATTCAGCGGGATGGCGGTGCCGGCGAGTTCAAGCCCGGTGATCGCGATGCCGTTGCGGGTGCCGGTGATGCTGGTGAGGGTGTAATAGCCGCCGCTGAGACTGTCGGTGGTGGTGAAGCTGCCGCTGGCGGCAATGCCGTCGCCGGCCATGTTCCAGTTCCACAACAGGTCCGCCTGGGCAACGCCGGGCAGTGCGAGCGCGGCGGCGACGGCAACGGCCCGAAGGCGGCCGGTCCAGGTATCCAACAGCATTGTTTCAAGCCTTTTGCTTGCCGGCGTCCGCAGATGGATCGCTTGGTGAACATTATGGCCTGCGCCGGGGCCGGTCCGCAATGCGGATTCTGCGGGTGGTATGTTACGAAGTGGTGCAGTTGGGCGCGGACGGGTGGGCGGGCGAATTTGCTTGCAGCGATGCGAGAAATAGTTATTATATTTGACATGTCGCTTGTCACCTCCCCTCCGGTCCAGCCTGAGCTTGCCGCCGATCTCGCACGGCGGTTGGGGGTGATTCTGGCCGCTTTGGCGGCGGTGGTGGCGCGGCGGTTTTTGCGCGTGCCCGGACGGATGGGGTTGATTGTGCCGCTCTGGCGCTGGCTGACCCATGCGGCGCGGCGGTTTGAGCGGGCGGCGCTGCGGCCTGCACGGCCGGCGCGGCCAGCGGGTGCGCGGCGTAAGGTGGAGGCGCCGGACCTGGCGCGGCCGCGGCTGCCGGGCTCGCGCGGCTGGATGGTGCGGGAATTGGGCTGGGAGGCGGCGGGCTATGCGTCCCAACTCGGGCATTTGCTCGCTGAGCCGGAGATGCAGGCGTTGATGCTGGCCAGCCCGGCGGTGGCGCGGATGTTGCGACCGCTATGCCGGGTGTTGGGGGTGGACCCGATGCCGGCGGCGTTGCAGGTGGCGAAGCCGGCGCCGGTGCCGAAGGCGGTGCGACCGAAGCGGGTGCGGGTGGCACCGTCGGCGCGGGCGATCGACGAGGCCTTATCGGTCGCGGGATGCGAGGGGTTCCAGCGGCGGCCGGCGGATGACTGGATGTGGCCGCGACGACGATGAGCGCGCAGCCGGTGGTGAGGTTCTACGTCGATTTTGTTACGGTATCAAAACATGATCGGGTGTTACGCTTTGGCCAGTGCATCGAACGCTTTCAGGCGGGCGATCAGCGCGGGCATGTCGCGCAGGGCGATCATGTTCGGCCCGTCGCTGGGGGCGGCGTCCGGGTCGGGATGGGCTTCGATGAACACGCTGGCGACGCCGACGGCCAATGCGGCGCGGGCGAGCACCGGGGCGAATTCGCGTTGACCGCCCGAGGAGGTGCCCTGGCCGCCCGGCTGCTGCACCGAATGGGTGGCATCGAACACCACCGGGTAGCCGGTGCGGGCCATGATCGGCAGCGCCCTGAAGTCGCTGACCAGGGTGTTGTAGCCGAAGCTGGTGCCGCGTTCGCAGAGCAGGATGCGGGTATTGCCGGTGGAGGCGATTTTGGCGGCGACGTTCACCATGTCCCACGGGGCGAGGAACTGGCCTTTTTTCACGTTGACTGCGGCCCCGGTGGCGCCGGCGGCCAGCAGCAGATCGGTCTGGCGGCAGAGGAAGGCGGGGATTTGCAGGATATCGACCGCTTGCGCGACGGCGGCGCATTGCTCGGCGCTGTGCACATCGGTCAACACCGGGCGGCCGGTGGTGGCGCGGACCTCCGCCAGGATGTCCAGCCCGGCGGCCATGCCGACACCACGGGCGGCGGTGGCGCTGGTGCGGTTGGCTTTGTCGAAGCTGGATTTGTAGACCAGCGGCACGTCGAGCGTGCGGCAGATTTCATCCAGCGCCTGGGCGACCTCCAGCGCGTGCGTCCGGCTTTCGATCTGGCACGGGCCGGCGATCAGCACGAATGGGCGGGTATTGCCGAAGACGACGTTGCCGACGGTAACGTCAGACGCGGCTTGCTCAGACAAGACGATTTCAGACAAGGCGATTTCAGACAAGACGGGCCTGCTTCACGGCGGCGGCGATGAAGCTTTTGAACAGCGGATGCGGGGCGAATGGCTTGGAGGTGAGCTCGGGATGCGCCTGCACGCCGATGAACCAGGGATGACCGGGCAGTTCGATGTTTTCCGGCAGCGTGCCGTCGGGCGACATGCCGGAGAAGCGCAGGCCGGCGGCCTCCAACTGGTCGCGGTAGTTGACGTTGACCTCGTAGCGATGGCGATGACGATCGGTGGCGGTGGGGGTGCCGTAGATTTCCCGCACCAGCGAGCCTTCCGCCAGCACGGCGGGATAGGCGCCGAGGCGCATGGTGCCGCCGAGGTCGCCGCCTTCTTCGCGGCGGACGACCTCGTTGCCCTTCGACCATTCGGTGAGCAGGCCGACCACCGGCACGTCGCACGGGCCGAACTCGCTGGAGGAGGCGCCGGGCAGGCCGGCGAGGTTGCGGGCGGCTTCGATCACCGCCATCTGCATGCCGAAGCAGATGCCGAAGAACGGCACGTTGCGTTCACGGGCGAATTGCACGGCGGCGATTTTGCCTTCCGTGCCGCGTTCGCCAAAGCCGCCGGGGACGAGGATGCCGTTGACGCCTTCGAGCCGTTCGACCGCGCCGGGCTGTTCGAAGACCTGGCTATCGACCCAGTCCAGCACCACTTTGACCCGGTTGGCGAGGCCGCCATGGGTGAGGGCCTCGGCGAGGCTTTTATAACTGTCGAGCAGGTTGGTGTATTTGCCGACGACGGCGATGCGCACCTCCCCTTCCGGGGTGCGGGCGGCGTCCACGATCTGCTGCCAGCGGGTGAGGTCGGGCTCGGCATCATGCGGCAGGCCGAAATGGCGCAGCACTTCGCGGTCCATGCCCTCGGCGTGGTAGCTGATGGGGACGGCGTAGATGGTGTCCACATCGAGCGCGGCGACGACGGCTTCCGGGCGGACATTGCAGAACAGCGCGATCTTGCGGCGTTCATTTTCCGGGATCGGCCGGTCGGCGCGGCAGAGCAGCATGTTGGGCTGGATGCCGACGCTGAGCAGTTCTTTGACCGAATGCTGGGTCGGCTTGGTTTTCAGTTCACCGGCCGAGGGGATGTAAGGCAGCAAAGTGAGGTGGACGAACATTACCCGCGCGGCGCCGAGCTCGTTGCTCAGCTGGCGGATGGCTTCGAGGAAGGGCAGGCTTTCGATATCGCCGACGGTGCCGCCGATTTCGATCAGGGCGAAATCCGGGCCGTTGCCGTTGGCATCTTCCATGCGGCCGGTGATGGCGTCCTTAATCGCATCGGTGATGTGCGGGATGACCTGGACGGTGGAGCCGAGATAGCCGCCGGCGCGTTCTTTGGCGATGACGTCCGAATAGATGCGTCCGGTGGTGGCGTTGTCCGCCTGGGTGGCGTGGACGCCGGTGAAACGCTCGTAATGGCCGAGGTCGAGATCGGTCTCGGCGCCGTCGTCGGTGACGAACACCTCCCCATGCTGCAGCGGCGACATGGTGCCGGGGTCAACATTGAGATACGGGTCCAGTTTGCGGAGGCGGACGGTGTAGCCGCGCGAGAGCAGCAGCGCACCGAGGGCGGCGGAGGCGATACCCTTGCCAAGCGAGGAGACCACGCCGCCGGTGATGAATACGAACCGGGTCATGGACAGTCACCATAGAGCCAAACCCGAGTCGATGAAAATGTCCCGTGCATGCTGGCTCCGATCAGATTGCGGGCGTGGGGCAAGGGCTACGCCCCTGGCCGCACCAGGGGCGCAGGCCCCTGGACCCGTGGCATTATTACGTCGCGCGGAGAACCCGCAGGGCAAACGCGGATGGGCAGGCCCGCCCGCGCAGGCGCTTAGTTGGTGGGCACTTTCGAGGGCGCCGGGGCCGGGGCCGCCGGGGCGGCGGGGGCTGGCGCGTCGAGCAGGGAGTGGGTGGCCTGGCTGCTGCCGCGGTTGAGCAAAGCGAGGGTCAGCGACATCGCGAAGAAGATGGCGGCGAGGATCGCGGTGGTGCGGGTGAGCAGGTTGGCGGTGCCACGGCCGGACATGAAGCTGCCCATGCCCTGGGTGCTGCCGATGCCCAGGCCGCCGCCTTCGCTGCGCTGGATCAGCACAACGCCAATCAGTGCGAGGGTGACGAACAGGTGGATGATCAGCAGAACGACGGTCATGGGTATCCTCGGGAAGGCCGCGCGCTTCTACGCGGTTGCGACGGAAATGCAAAGCATCAACCGGTAAGGCGGCTATGTGTTGCGGAGGATGGCGGGTTAGGGCCTGGCGGCGCGGGCGATGGCGAGGAAGTCTTCCGCATTCAGCGCGGCGCCGCCGACCAGGGCGCCACCGACCTCGGGCACCGCCAGCAACTCGGCGGCGTTGGAGGGTTTGACCGAACCGCCATAGAGGATGCGCATGCCGGCACCGGCGGCACCGAAGCGGGCCAGCAGGCTGGCGCGGATATGGGCGTGCATTTCGGCGACATCAGCGGTGGTGGCGGTTTTGCCGGTGCCGATGGCCCAGACCGGCTCATAGGCCACGACGCCGGCGAAATCGTCCGGCAGGCTGCCGGCGAGTTGGGCGCCGACGATGGCGAGCGCCTTGCCGGAGACGCGCTGGGCTTCGGTTTCTCCGACGCAGACAATGGGGGTGAGGCCGGCGGCCGCGGCGGCGGCGGCCTTGGCGCGGATCTGCGCATCGGTTTCGGCGTGGTCGGCGCGGCGTTCGGAATGGCCGAGGATGACCCAGCTGGCGCCGGCGTCGCGCAGCATGGCGGGCGAGAGGTCGCCGGTATGGGCGCCGGACGTTTTGGCGTGGCAGTCCTGGCCGCCGACGCCAACCGCCGAGCCGACCAGCACATGGGCGATGGTGATGAGCAGGGTGGCGGGGGGACAGACGACCATGTCGCACGCCAGACCATCGGCACCCCGGCGCAGCGGCGCCGCGATGGCCGCCCCAGTTTCGGTCAGACCGTTCATCTTCCAGTTGCCGGCGATCAATTGGCGCATCTTGGATCCTGCTTGGTTCGAATGACGTTTTTGGACGTGCGGCGGGCGGGAAGGCCCCGACTCCACCAGGCGCAAGGCGCTGTTGTAGCGGCGTTGGCGGCGGCCCGGAAGCGGCATGCGGGGCTGATCTGGCCTTTGCCGCCCCCTGCCCCTATGGTGCGCGGCCTCCACGCTCCTGTTCTGCCCACTCTCCTAATGGAATCGATTGATGATCGGACTTATGCGGCACGCTCTCGGCACCTGGCCGGCCCGGCTGTTCTTTGGCCTGCTGGTGGTGGTCTTCGTGATCTGGGGGATCGGCGACGTATTCCGCAACGGCTTCGGTGATGATGCGGCGATTGCGACCGTGGCTGGCAAGTCGGTGGACGTGAACGAGGTGAGCGAGACCTATCGTCGGCAGCTGTCGCAGCTCAGCCGGGCGTTGGGCACCGATATCACGCCGACGCTGCCGATGAAGAAAGGGATTGCCGACCGCGCGCTGGAGGAGGTGATCACCCAGACCGCATTGCAGGCGGAGGTCGAAAGCCTCGGGCTGATCGCGACCGACGAGGCGGTGCGACAGGCGGTGTACGATATTCCGAACTTCCATGGCCGCGATGGGAAATTCGACCGGTTGCAGTTCCAGTCCGTGTTGACGGCCAATGGGCTGACGGAGGCACGCTTTCTGGACATGGTGCGCAAGGATCTGGGGCAGAAGCAGCTGATGGGGGCGATCCGTGCCGGCAGCCTCAGCCCGGATGTGCTGACGCGGACCGTGTATGCGTTCCAGAACGAGGCTCGCGTCGCGGACGCGGTGACGCTGCCGTTCGCTGCGGTGCCCAAGCCGGCCCCCGCCACCGAGGCGCAGGCGACGCGCTGGTATGAGAATCACAAGGACATGTATTCGACGCCGGAATATCGCCGGGTGAAGCTGGTGGTGCTGTCGCCCGACACGGTGGCTGGGGAAATCGCCATTGCCGAGGACGATATCCGGGCGGCATATGAGGCGCACAAGGCCGAGTATGTCGTGGTGGAAAAGCGGACGGTGCAGGTGGTGCTGGAACAGGACCAGGCCAAGGCGCAGGCGCTGGCGGCAGTGTGGGGCAGCGGCGCGGATTGGGCCGCGGTGCAGAAGGCCGCCGATGCCGATGGGGCCGCCGCGATTGAGTTGAACGATGCAACGCCGGATCTGCTGCCGGTGGCGGAATTGGCCCAGGCAACTTTCGCCGCGCCGTTGAATACGGTTTCGGCCCCGATCAAATCCTCCATGGGCTGGCATGTGCTGAAGGTCACCGGCATTTCTGGCGGCACCAGCAAGAGCCTGGCGGATTTGCACGATACGCTGAAAGCACGGCTGGTCGCCGATAAGGCTGCGGACCTGATCTATGAACGGGCGAACAAGCTGGACGACCTGATGTCTGGCGGTGCCAAGCTGGATGAGTTGCCGGCCGATTACGGCCTCGCGGCCGTGTCCGGCACGTTGGACGCGCAGGGCCTGACGCAGGACGGCAAGCCGGCGCCGTTGCCGGGCAGCGAGGCGCTGCATCAGGTGCTGATCGGGGCGATTTTCGCGGCCCGCGCTGGCGACCCGCCGCATCTGGTCGAGGCCCCGCGGCAGCCGGGCACGGAACAGACCTTCTATGCGCTGAACCTGGAGGAGGTGATCCCGCCAGCGCCGCGCCCGCAGGCTGAAGTCGCCGCGCGGATCGCTGCCGATATGGCGCAGGACAGCATCCGGCACACGCAGGAAGCGGCGGCGGCAGCGCTGCTGGCGACAGTGAAGGGCGGCAAAAGCTTGGGCGAGGTCGCCGCAGCTGCCGGCCTGAAAACCGCCCGCCTGCCGGCGATCGGCCGGGCGAGCCCGGTGGCCGGCGTGCCAGCCCAGCTCACCCAGCCGTTGTTCGGGCTGAAACCGGGCGAGCCCACCATGGTGGAAACCGAGGACGGGTTCGTGGTCGCCACCCTGGCGCAGATCGTCGCTGCCAATCCGGATGCCGACCCCATCGCCTTCGGCAAAATGCGCGACGCCCTGGCCGGCGGCGTTGCCGACGATTTGCAGGCCCAGTTCGTGCTGGCCCTGCGCGATCGGGGGCAGCCGCGCATCAACCGGACGGTGGCCGACCGTCTGGTGCAGCCGGATAATTGAGCGCGCAATGAGCAATACCCCCTCCGCTGACTTTGCCACCTTCCGTGCCGCCTACGATGCCGGGCGGGGGCAAATTCTGTGGACCCGCTCGATCGCCGACCTCGAAACCCCGGTTGCCGCCTACCTCAAACTCGGCGACGGCAAGCCCAACTCCTTCCTGTTGGAAAGCGTGGAGGGCGGTGCCGCCCGTGGCCGCTATTCCATCATCGGGCTGGACCCAGACCTGATCTGGCGCTGCCGTGACGGTGTGGCTGAGCTCAACCGCGATGCCCGCGCCGCGCCGTTTGCCTATGTGCCGGATCCGCGCCCGCCGCTGGACAGTTTGCGCGCCCTGATCGCCGAAAGCCGGATGGAGCTTCCCGACGGTCTGCCGCCGATGTGCGGCGGGCTGGTTGGCTATCTCGGCTATGACATGGTGCGGCAGATGGAAAATCTGCCGGCGAAAAACCAGGACCAGATCGGCGTGCCCGAAGCGATCATGGGCCGCCCCAGCCTGTTCGCGGTGTTCGATAACGTGAACGACCTGCTGACCCTCGCCGCCCCGGTTTATCCGCGGCCGCAGGTGACCGCCCTGCAAGCGTGGGAAGCTGCGCAAGACCGGCTTGCCGCCGCCGAGGCCGCGATGGCCCGGCCACTGCCGCGTGCCGCCCCGCCGGTCGCCTTGCCGCCGATCGACGAGCCCCGGTCCAATTTCAGCAAAGCCGGCTTCCTCGCCGCCGTCGAACGCGGCAAGGATTATATTCGCGCCGGCGATGTGTTTCAGGTCGTCACCAGCCAGCGTTTCTCCATCCCCTTCGCCCTGCCGCCGTTTTCGCTCTACCGCGCCTTGCGCCGGGTCAACCCGGCCCCGTTCCTGGTGTTTCTCGACATGGGCGGCTTTTCCGTCGTGTGCAGCTCGCCGGAAATCCTGGTCCGCCTGCGCGACGGGATCGTGACCATCCGCCCCCTCGCCGGCACCCGCCGCCGTGGTGCGACGCATGAGGAAGACCAGGCCCTCGAACGCGAATTGCTGGCCGACCCCAAGGAGCGGGCCGAGCACCTGATGCTGCTCGACCTCGGCCGCAACGATGTTGGCCGCGTCAGCGCGCTGGGCACCGTCAAGGTCACCGAAAGCTTCAGCATCGAACGCTTCAGCCACGTGATGCACATCATGTCCGACGTGCAGGGCCAGTTGCAGGAAGGGCTGGATGCGCTGGACGCGTTGATCGCCGGCTTCCCCGCCGGCACCCTGTCCGGCGCCCCCAAGGTCCGCGCCATGCAGATCATCGAGGAGCTGGAGCCAGACCGGCGCGGCGTCTACGGCGGTTGCATCGGCTACTTCGCCGCCAATGGCAGCATGGATACCTGCATCGGCCTGCGCACCGCGCTGGTCAAAGACGGCGTGATGCATGTCCAGGCCGGTGCTGGCGTGGTTGCCGATAGCGACCCGGAAGCGGAGTATGAGGAAACCCGGCAGAAAGCCCGCGCCCTGCTGCGCGCCGCCGAGGAAGCCGTGCGCTTCGCCGCCGGCAGCGGGGCCAACCGGGCGTAACGCAAGCCGGGCCTGCCGCTTGCAACGGTGGCCTCCCCCGCCCCCCAGTGCTATAGCCGCGCGCGACTTGCCGCAGGGACCGACACCCAAGCCATGACCGACGACCTTCCGCCGCACAAAGCGCTGCTGCCCTCCGGCCTGCGCGACCGCCTGCCGCCCGACGCCGAAGCCGAAGCGGCGGCGGTGGAAACCCTCATGGCCGGCTTTGCCGCCCACGGCTACCAGCGGGTCAAACCGCCCTTGCTGGAGTTTGAAGACGGCCTCCTCACCGGCTCCGGCGCGGCCATGGCGGAACAGACCTTCCGCCTGATGGACCCGGACACCCGGCGCATGATGGGCCTGCGCGCGGACATGACCCCGCAAGTCGCCCGCATCGCCACCACCCGGCTCGGCCACATCGCCCGCCCGCTGCGCCTGTCCTACGCCGGCCAGTGCCTGCGCGTGCAAGCCAGCCAGCTCGCCCCGGAACGCCAGATCGCCCAGGCCGGCATCGAGCTCATCGGCCATGACAGCCCGGAAGCCGACGCGGAAATCGTGCTCGTCGGCGCCGAAGCCCTGCGCGCCGTCGGCCTGCATCGCCTGAGCATCGACCTCACCATGCCCACGCTGGTGCCCTCGCTGCTCGATGAAACCCACTTCCCCGCCGACAAACGCGCCGCCCTGTCCCGCGCGTTGGACCGTAAGGACATCGCCGCCGTCCGCGACCGCGCCGGTCCGCTGGCCGCCACTTTGTCGGATCTGCTGCTCGCCGCCGGCCCCGCCGATGGAGCGCTCGCCGCCCTGGCCGCCGCCGACCTCCCCGCCGCCACCCGCAAACTCGCCGAGCGTGTCGCCGCCACGGTCGCCGCCATCCGCAGCCAACTCGCCGCCCGGTCGATGCAGGGCATCACCCTGACGGTGGACCCGGTGGAGTTCCGCGGCCTGAAATACCACACCGGCGTCTGCACCACCTTCTACACCCCCGGCCGCCAGGCCGAACTCGGTCGCGGCGGCCGCTATATCTGTTCGGACCCAGAAACCGGCGCCGGCGAACCCGCCACCTGCCTGACCCTCTACCCCGACGCGGTCATGCGCGTCGTCGCCCCGCACCGCACCGCCCCGCGCGTCTTCATCCCGCTCGGCGCCAACCCGGCCCATGCCGCCGCCCTCCGTGCCCAAGGCTTCGCCACCGTCGCCGCCCTGGACCCAGACACCTCCGCCGCCAGCCGCCTCGGCTGCACCCATCTGATGCAAGCCGACGGCACCGCCGTCGCCCTTTCGGAGTAACACGCTATGGCCAACGTTACCGTTATCGGCGCCCAGTGGGGCGATGAAGGCAAAGGCAAGATCGTCGATTGGCTCGCCAGCCGCGCCGATGTCGTCGTGCGCTTCCAGGGCGGCCACAATGCCGGCCACACCCTCGTCGTCGGCAACCAGACCTACAAACTCTCCCTCCTCCCCTCCGGCCTCGTGCGCGGCAAACTCGGCATCATCGGCAACGGCGTCGTCATCGACCCCAACGCCCTGCTCGCCGAAATCGAGCGCGTCCGCGCCCAGGGCCTTCTCGTCTCGCCGGAAACCCTCCGCATCGCCGACAACGCCACCCTCATCCTGCCGCTGCACCCCGCCATCGACAAAGCGCGCGAGGAAGCCCGCGGCGACCTGAAAATCGGCACCACCGGCCGCGGCATCGGCCCAGCGTATGAAGATAAAGTCGGCCGCCGCGCCATCCGCGTCTGCGACCTCGCCGAGCCGCAAACCCTGTCGGACAAGCTCGACGAGCTGCTCCGCCACCACAACACCCTGCTCGCCGGCCTCGGTGCCGCGACCTTCGAAAAGCAGGCCCTGCTCGACGAACTCCTCGCCCTCGCCCCGAAAATCCTGCCCTTCGCCGAGCCGGTCTGGGAACGGCTCGATGAACTCCGCCGCGCCGGCAAGCGCATCCTGTTCGAAGGTGCCCAGGCGGTGATGCTCGATGTCGATCACGGCACCTACCCCTTCGTCACCTCCTCCAACACCGTCGCCGCCACCGCAGCCTCCGGCGCCGGCTTCGCGCCCGGCCATATCGGCTTCGTCCTCGGCATCGCCAAAGCCTACTCCACCCGCGTCGGCTCCGGCCCCTTCCCCACCGAACTGTTCGACGATGTCGGCAAAGGCCTCGGCGAACGCGGCCAGGAATTCGGCACCGTCACCGGCCGCCCCCGCCGCTGCGGCTGGTTTGATGCCGCCCTGGTCCGCCAGTCCGTCAAAGTCGGCGGCATCAACGGCCTGGTGCTGACCAAGCTCGACATCCTCGACGGCCTGCCCGAGGTGAAAATCTGCACCGGCTACCGCGTCAACGGCGAAACCACCCGCCGCCTCCCCGCCGGCCAGCACGCCCAATCCATCGCCGAGCCGATCTACGAGGTCATGGAAGGCTGGTCGCAACCCACCTACGGCGCCCGCTCCTGGGGCGAACTCCCGGCCCAGGCGGTCAAATACGTCCGCCGCATCGAAGAACTCACCGAAGCCCCGGTCACCCTGCTCTCCACCTCCCCGCAGCGGGACGACACCATCGGCGTGAAAGACCCCTTCGAAGGCTAACCACCCCCTTCCCCCTCTCCCTCTGGGAGAGGGCCGGTGATTAAGTCAATCGACCAAAAAATGTTCCGATAACGTAACGAAATAGACGCAAAAATCCCCCGCCGCACTCACCCAGGTTTTCGCGGCCACCAATCCGCCCGGATCGGCCCCGGAGACCACGGCTTCTCCCGCCGCACCCCCGGCTTGCGCACATTCGGCTTGCGCACCCCCGGCTTGAGCACCATCAGCTTGCGCACGTTTGGCGTGCGCACCGGGGCAACCCGCGGCACCACCACCCCAACCGGGGACACCCCCAACATCCGGCACAGCGGCCGCAACAGCCGCCCCGCCGCCGGCACCCGCGCCAACAACGCCTGCTATGGCGCGACAATCTGCGTGAGAAAACGCGTCAATCAGGATGAGAAACTGTGACCGTAACGGGAACGATGTTGTCTGGTCTGATTGTCGCTGAC